>CAYLPT010000058.1:0-41715 GCA_964385645.1 uncultured bacterium | reverse complement strand
CCCCTCGGGTCGAGCATGCACCGCCATGGCGCCACTGGCAGTATGCCCACAAGACTCCCGAATCACCAGCTCCGTCGGGAGCAATCTTACACGCGACTCCCCCTCCGGCTGCTCGCCCGCGATCAGGCGCAGCAGCACTCGCACCGCCTCCACGCCGATGGCGTGGCTGGGCTGCCTGACCGTGGTCAGCCCGGGCGACCACATTTCGCACAGCCACGGCTCTGAGTAGCCAACCACAGCCAGATCGCCCGGCACCGCCACGCCCCGGCTTCTCGCCGCCCACAGCAGACCGGCCGCGGTCTGGCTGTTCCAGGTGATCACCGCGCTTGGCGCGGGGAGCACGTCGAGGAGCCTCAGGGCGGGCTCTACGATCGCCCCGCGGTTGTGCACCATCTCGCGTTGGTGCACCACGAAGTCCTCTGGCACCGCCAGCCCTCGCCGCGCCATCGCCTCCCGGAAGCCCCGTAGCCGGACCTGGGCCGTCGAGGCCCACCGCGGTCCGGAGAGGTACCCGATCCGCTCGTGGCCCAGCGACACCAGGTGCGCGACCGCCTGCTCGATGCCGTTCGCGTCATCGGTGGTCACGAGAGGGAGGTCCAGACCCTCTACATCCAGGTCCACCAGCACCACCGGCAGCGAACGCAGCCCCTCCACCGTCGCTTTGTGCCGGACCGGGGCACTGCTGGCTGGGTAGTACACGATGCCCTCGACCCGCTGCTCGAGAAGATGGTCGAGCGCGGCCCGCAGGTCCCATCCGGTCGCGCTGCGCAGAGCGAAGGTGGTGTGGTAGCCTGAGCGGTGGGCCTCCGCGGCGACGCCGTCCATGACCTGGGAGGTGAAGCCACCGGTGAAGGCCGGCAGCAGTACGCCGATGAGGTGGCTCCTCCGGCGGGCCAGCACACGCGCCGCCCGGTGGGGCCGGTAGCCAAGCTCGCGGGCCGCCTTCAGCACCCGGGCGCGAGTCGAGGCGCGCACACGCCCCAGCCGGCCCGATTCGTCGAAGACCCGCGAGACGGTCATCGTCGACACGCGCGCCCGCTCGGCGACCTCCCGGCTGGTGACCCCGGAGGCGCCCCGGCGACGACTCCCGTGACCGGCCCCTGACCGCCCGCTCCGTGCGCCCACTGGTGTACTCGGCGCCCCACAGCCCCGACGCCCGCATCAGGAGCTGGTGCACACAGGCAGCCGCTCCCACCCGACGGCCCGCCGGGACCCATGTTAGCGCTACCGTCACAGACCAGTATACGCCGCCGGACCCGACCTGTCAACCCCCCCAGGCCTGCGGACGCCAGCCCCGTACGCCCCCACCACGTCTGCCCTATTCCCTCCCGCAGGCCGCCCACAGGCGCTCTGACAGCTCCATCGCCTCCTCCCGCGAGCCCGCCGCGACCTCCATCACTACCCGCGACCTGGGCGGGTGCTGCTCCGGCCACGTCCACGGCGGGCCCTCGCCGCACCAACTGTGGTACTGGAGGATGCCGTCGGCGAAGAAGCCATATGCCTCGCGGATGATCTCCGGGGGCTGCACCAAGTTCAGCACCCGCAGGTTGGGCAGCCGCCGGAAGCCCTCCCACTGGTGGCGCGCGTGCGCGCAGCAGTGCACCCCGAGGCCGCCGTAGCGCTGCGAGAGGGCCTCGAGGTGGGGCTGGAAGAACTCGGCGAACATCCCCGGGCTGACCGCTCCGGCCTCGTCCTCGGAGACTGTGAAGCCTCCCGACATGAGGTAGTCCGGGTAGTGGGCGATGTACTCTGTCCCATAGCGCTCGAACCACGCGTCCAGGAAGGCGCTGAGCAGGCTTGTGACCTTCGCGGATAGCGCCTTGACGGCTTCGGGGGCCTCCACCAGCGCGCGATAAAGGTCGTTCTTGTCCCAGATGAGCGCTGTGATGTCCATGGGGCTCTGGAGGTCGGGGAGTCGCAGAGGCGCCTCCGGGCCGGCGCGGCGGCGCAGCTCGTCGGCCATCTCCCACAGGTCGCCCAGCGGGTAGGCGTCTACGCTGGGCGCCCGGAGCCGATCAGCCTCCCTGGCGCTGCTCACACAAGGCAGGGCGAACGGCATCTCGTTCTCAGGCCGGTGGACGGGGCAGCCGAAGGCTTCGGCGAAGATCTCGGTGCCGGTGTAGAGGTTCAGGAAGGGGACGGTGTCGTCGCGGAGCCACTCCGCGCGCTCGCGCTGGCGCAGGTAGAGCTGCCAGGCCCACTCCACTCGCTCCGCCTTCCGGGTCGGCCACGGCAGAGGGCGCTCAGGCCCCCCCGGGTCGTAGACGATCATAAACAGGTGGGCCGGCGGGTCGGTCCCGAGCACCTGCCCCCGCCAGCGCTCCTTGCGCGCCTCGATCGTGTCTGCCGCCATCCTGGTCCCTTTCGCTGCCGTGCCTGCCTGTGCCGCCGGCGTCCCTCAGTAGATCATCTGCTCCCGGTACACATCGAGCGCGAACCGGTAGTCCTCATAGGACACATTGGGCGTGACCGAGTGGTCGGACCCGAACAGATATCCGGCGCCGGTGTCCTTCATGGCCCGGAGCAGGGAGACGATCTCGCGGCGGATGTGCTCCCGGTCGCCTGACTCGAGGATGCGCACATCCAGGCCGCCGCAGAAACAGAGCCGGTCGCCGTAGCGCCTGGCGAAGCGGACCACGTCGCAGCCGGCCTTGACCTCCATGGGGTTGAGGCCATCGAAGCCGGCCTCGACGATCAGGGGCAGGGCGGCCTCGATGCCCCCGCAGCTGTGCAGGATCACCGGCAGGCCCTGCGCGTGGAAGTGGTCCACCAGCTCCCGGTAGTAGGGGAAGATGAGCTGCTCCAGGACCCGGGGGGAGCAGAACAGCCCGTTGCGATAGCCCAGGTCCTCGAAGATCCAGATGCCGTCGGGCGCCCCGACTTCGTCAATGAGTAGCTGAAAATGGGCCTTGAAGAAGTCGGTGTAAACGCGGCCGTAGTCGTGAATCCATCCGGGGTCGAGGAGCAGGCTCTCGTACAGGCAGACATCGCCCATGCTCTGGCGCATGTTCTCGAACAGGAACAGGTGCCCGTAGTAGACCCAGAGGTCCTGCTCCCGGCGCGCCGCGTAAGCTCGCCTTGCCCCCTCCAGGTCGACGCGCTCCCGGTCGAGCTTCACCACATGGGGCCGATAGTCCCGCTCCCACACCTCCCGGCTGGTCATGCGGAAGTCAATGTGCTCCGGCGTGCCGGACTTGTGCTTCCAGTACTTGAGCGCAGCCCCCGCCCCGTTGCGGCGCACGATCCACTCCTCCGACTCCTCCACCACCTCCGACCAACCCCGCCAGGGCAGCGCGTCGAACCACCCTCCCACGCCGCACATGTCCAGCCCGAACACGTCTGTGGCGTCCCGCGGGTTGCCCTGCTCGTCGGTCGGATAGCCCTCAGCCGCCCACCGGCGCAGCGCGTCTGGCCAGTAGAAGTCGTAGAGCCCGATGCGGTCCGGGCTGTCGCGCCTCACGATCCTGCTTACGACCTCCCTCGGGGTCTGCATCAGCCACTCCTCACCGGCCGAAGCGCCGGTTAGCTTGCTCGATCTGCGCCGCGAAGCGGAAGCCTGGCCGCGGCCCGACGCGGCTCAGGTCTATCTCCTCGAACCCCAGCGCCAGCGCCGGCGAGCCTGGCCGCAGCCGGTAGTCGAAGTGCTCCGGGTCAGTGAACTCCGGGTCCGCGAGCACGCTGTGCTGGTCATACTTCCCGCCGAGAAGACGCCTCCACTCCTCCCAGGGCACGGGCCGCCAGTCTATGACGACCTGGTAGGCGCCGTCGGGGTGGTAGAAGACGTTGTGGTCCGATTCCGCGACCATCGTATCCGTCCACGGGTAGAACTGGTAGACGGTGGAGCCGCCCCTCTGGTAGGCGATGTTGCGGGTGAAGGTCGCGTGCTCGACCGGCTCGTCCTCGACCCCGGGTACCGAGTCGGGGAGCCCGGCCAGGCCCGCCTTGATCATGTAGAAGCTGGCCCGCGCTTGGTTGTCGGCCGCGATGTTGTTGCTGACTACGTTGTGGACGCCTTTGATGAGGAACGGGTACACCATGTCGGAGCCGCTCAGGCGGGCGACGACGTTGCGCGTGACCGTGAAGTGCTTTGCCGCGTCGTCCAGGTAGATCCCGATGAGGATGCCATGGTTCTGCGACCAGAACGCGTTCATGCTGTGGATCAGATTGTCTGAGATCACGTTCCCGGTGCCCGTCCCCCAGGCCGTGATTGCGCCGCCATCCTGGCCGTTCTTCATCAAGTCGCGCAGCTCGTTGAAGACGATGCGGTTGCCCCGCGTGTGGATGAACTCCATGTGGTTCTCCCACGTCACGGTCTGACCGTAGTAGACCCCATCGTGTCCCCGCTCCGGCGCGGGCTTCATGAACTCGTAGCTGGATCCCAGCAGCTCGACCCCGTAGCGCGGCATGTCCTCGATCAGATTGTAGGAGACCTGATTCTCGCCGCTGTGGTGGATCCACACCCCCGAGCCGTGGCCGACCCGCCGTCCACCGCCGCGCAGGTAGTTGTCTGTGATCGTGTGCCCCCGGTTGACGAAGGCCTCCGCGGGGCTGTTGAAGGGACCGCCGCCGGGCCAGAACCCGAGCACCATCACCGCGCAGTAGCCCACCTCCTCGATGAGGCAGCCAGACACGACGTGCCCCTGGTTGTACTGCTCGAACGACACGCCATTGCCGCCGGCACCGTAGATGTGACAGTCGCGCAGGGAGATGTTGCGCGCATTGCGCATGTACACCAGGCCCTGTGTGCTTGCCGCGACGCCGGGCGCAAACGTCCCGGGTGCATCGGACTGCGAGAGCACCAGGTCCTGGAAGACGATGTTCTCCGCCAGCCGGTCCATGCTCTCGCCCTCGACCCGAATCACGCTCTTGGTCGTCGGGGCGACGATGCACTGCTCCTCGATGGGGGTGCGCCGCGGCCGATAGTAGAGCGCCCCCTCGTCACGGTCTAGGTGCCACTCGCCCGGTTGGTCCAGGAAGGCCTTCGCGCCCATGACGTAGTAGCGGTTGCCCTTGCTGGCGTTCCAGTAGGTCCGCGTCGCCAGCCGGATGGTGCGCGTGTCCCAGTCCACCTCCTCGATGGGTGCAATGGTCTCCCACCAGTCGTAGTTGTTGCCCTCGTGGAAGGCGCCGGCCCAGATCGCCACCCGCGCGTGCCGCCAGTCGAAGGGCTCCGGCAAATCGCCCTCCGCGAAGGTGACAGTCGTCCCCTCCGCGGTCTGGGAGCCGTCGGCGGCACGCAGGTAGCCCTCATTCGGCTCTCGCGCGGGCGGACACCACTGCCCGTTCTCGAATAGCGCCCAGAAGACGCGATCCTTGGGCATGGGGGCGCGGTACAGGCCATCGCCCACGTGCTCCCAGCCGCTGACCGGCCGGCCGCCGACGATCTCCGCGCGCTCGCCCGGATAGCTCCGGTAGATGACCTGGTGGCCATCCCGGCCCGAGTCGCGCGCGTCGAAGTGCAGCGCGGCGTCGAGGTAGTATACGCCGCCCCGCAGGTGGACGACCACGTCGCCCGTCATCCCCGCGGCGATGGTCTCCCGCACCGCGCCCTGGGCGCGCGGGATCGTGCGGAACGGCGCGGCCTCATCGCCCGAGTTCGCGTCATCGCCGGAGGCCGCGCACACGTAGAAGACGGCCTGGACGTTGGCCAGCTGGGGACTGCTCTGCATGGTATCTCCTCTGGAGGCGCTCGCGAGCGCGGCGGCGGCCAGCGCCCCTGCTAGTGCTGGTTTCATGCTCGCTCCCCCGACAGCGCGATGCACACCATCTGGTGCCCCTCGACCCTGGGGAGGGTGAACTCGAGGCGGCCGTCCCGCTGGGTGAAGGGCAGCGGCTCTCCCTGCGGCACGAGCTCGACGGCGCGGGCGCCCTGGGGCGCTCGGACCGACACCGGCACATCGAAGAGCGGGATCACGTCCTCGATGATGTCGAGCTGCGCGGCCCGGCGCTCCGGGATGTAGTGCAGCACGTGGAGCACCAGCCGCCGATGGTCGGGCTGGCTGTTGAGGGTGAAGCAGGCGGTGCTCGGGCCGCCGGCTCGCACGGCCGGCTCGGGCAGCAACAGGTCGAGGGCCGCGCCCAGCAGCGACCGGCACCAGAGGGGTGCGTACTGGTCGTAGGTCGCGAAGATGGGGTGCGCGAAGTAGATGCAGCTCCCCGCGCGCACGACGCCCGGGTAGTCGGCCGGCCCCTCGGCCGGGGTATGCTGGTGGGAGCAGAAGTGGCGCCAGGTGCGGTTGAAGTAGGGTTTTTCGACCGGGCACAGCACCTGGGCGCCTGCCGCGGGCTCGACGGCGAGCCCGCGCAGGTACATGACGTGCGGGGTGTCGGGCAGCCCGGCCCCGAGCGCGCCCGGCAGGAGGAAGTCCGGCGAGTAGGGCGCTTCGCCCACGAGGCGCACCCCGAACTCCTCGAGCGCGAAGCGATTGCCCTCCGGCGTGAGCCCGGCGCGGTGGGAGGCGATCAGCGCGCCGCCCCGGGCGAGGAAGCCCGTGAGCCGCTCGGCCAGCTTCTCATCCACCGGGATGGCGTCGGGAAGAATGAGGACCCGGTAGCCCGAGAAGTCGGACTGCGAGTCGAGGATGTCGAACTGGTGCCGGAGCTCCTGGAGCATCCGAGTCGCGGCGGCGACGATCGGGTCCACCCGCCCGGCCGCCGCGGGCGCGAACTCCTCGGGCGTCAGCACCCCGATGTCGGCGACCGGCTGCACACCCTGGCACCAGGCCTCCGCCGCCTCGACCTTCTTGTAGATCTCGCCAATCAGCTCGTAGGTGGCCTGGCAGATCCTGCCCGTGGGATGGAGCTGGTCGCCGATCGAGCACTTGGCCCCCAGCGCGAGCGAGCGCAGGCACTCGTACTCGAGCGCGGCCCGGTTCTTGAAGGAGTGGAAGTCGCCCCACCAGGTGTGGAACTTGCCGGTCATGCCCACGGTCTCGGCGCCCAGGGCGCGGGCATAGCGTTGGGTGACGGGGAAGTGCAGGTAGCCCCAGACGCCGCCGGGCAGGGACTCCAGGTCGAGGTGGGTGAAGGTGTGCAGCGTCCTGCGGATCACCGTGCCGCTGTTGCCGTTGTAGTAGATAGTCGCGTCGGGGTGGTGGGAACGGACGACGCGGGACAGGCGCTCCTGGAAGCGCAGCAGCACCTCCTCCGCGTACCTCTCCCGCTGGCCGGCGTCCGAGGGGTCCAGCCCCTCGGCCAGCATCCCCTCCCGGCAGTAGCGGCAACAGCACGGCGTGGCCGAGCAGATATCGAACCAGAACCCATCCACCTCGAACATCTCACACAGCTCCACTGTGTGGGCCTCGAGGAAATCCACGTAAGGGGTATTGAAGCACAGGCGCCGGTAGAAGCCCGCCTCGAAGGGCTTCGTGCCCACCTGGCAGCCGTTCTCGTCGAGCACCAGCCACTCCGGGTGCTCCCGAGCCGTGTAGTCGTCCCAGCCGCAGGTCACGTAGATGGGCGTCACGATCCCCCGGGCGTGGCAGGCCTCGATCTGCTGCTCCAGCAGGTTGCAGGCCAGGTGCGGGTGGCGGCGCTCGGGGAAGCGGCGGGTGTTGTAGTACACCCACCCGTGGTGACAGCGGGCGAACAGGTTGATGGCGTTCACGTGCGCCGCGGCGAGCGTGTCAGCGAACTCATCCGGGTCGAAGTCAGCCCCCACCCGCGGGATGTGCTCGCTGGTATGGAAGTCAAGGTGGATCTGGCGAAAGGGCAGCTCACTCATTGGCGCCTCCTCAGCCACACGTGATTCGACCCCAGGGCGGCAGTGCATTCTCCCGCGGCGCAGAATCCTTGCTGGGTTCCCGGGGCCGCGGCCGCGCTGCTCGCCAGGGTGGCAGGTCGCCCGCAGGGCTGCCGCGGCGCGCGGGGAACCACAGAGGCCTCCCCGGCGCGGGAGGACGATGAGAGGAGACCAGCATGGCGAAGGACCTCGGGCTCGCGGTGCTGCGGCCGGACTACGACGGCGCGCGGATCCCTGTGATGGAGCACCTGGGAGGGCTGTCCCGCGCTGCGATCCGACACTTCTCGGGCATTGACCCGGTGGCGGAGCCGGACCGCATCGGCGAGGCCTTCCGGCGGGTCGCC
Source organism: uncultured bacterium (assembly GCA_964385645.1). Lineage (GTDB taxonomy): Bacteria > Armatimonadota > Hebobacteria > Hebobacterales > Hebobacteraceae > CAYLPT01. Next base: position 33,630 of record CAYLPT010000058.1, on the reverse strand, counting down.
GACGCCTTCGAGGTGGACCTGCTGTGGGGCGGGGGCCTGCCGGGGCCGGGCTCGCCGGTCTACGACTGGGAGGACGGCGAGACCGTGAAGCGCAACCCCCAGGGCCTTCCCGTTGTGCAGTGGGGGATCTTCGCCGCCGCGCACCAGGAGGACGGCCGCCATTTCGTGCACGTGCCCAAGCCGGCCTCGGTCGAGGAGGCGCTCGAGTTCCAGCCCCTGGCCCACTTCCCCAAGACGGTCCAGGAGTACCGGCAGGAGTTCACTGTCCAGTACCAGGCGATGCTGGCGAGCACGGGCGAGCTGTGCTACCCCATCCCGCACCACTACACCACCTGCTTCCACTGGCCCCTGGCGATCTTCGGCTTCGAGCTGCTGTGCCTCGCGGGCATGGAGGACGAACGGCGCTTCGGGGCCCTGATGGAGCGCTTCGCCGAGGTGTCGCTGCGCATCACCACCGCTTGGTCCCAGGTCGAGGGACTGCACGCCTTCATCCTCCACGACGACCTGACCATGTCCAGCGGGCCGGTCTTCTCCCCCGCGTGGTACCGCCGACACATCTTCCCCCACTACCCGACGATCTTCCGGCCCCTGCTCGACAAGGGTGTGCCCATCATCTTCACCAGCGATGGCGATTGCTCGGAGTTCGTGGACGATGTCTTCGCGGCCGGCGCGGAGGGGCTCAACTTCGAGTACCTGGTGGACCTCGGCTCGCTGGTCGAACGCTATCCCGACAAGATCCTCATCGGGAACATCAACAGCAGCACGCTGGCGCGCGGGCCCCGGGAGGCGATCGCCCGCGAGGTCCGGGAGTGCATGGAGGTGGGCTCCCGGGCGCGGCGCTTCGTCGTCAACGTGGGCGGCGGGCTGACGCACGACATCCCCGTCGAGCACCTGGAGCACTACCTGAGCCTGCGCAAGGAGCTCGCCCGCAGCCTGCGCGCCCGCTGAGCGCGCTGCCCGGCGACCCCGGCCCCGGCGTCGCCGCTACCGGCCCGCCGGGGTGAGGGTGATCCGATAGCTCCACTCCCGGCCCGCCTCGATGTCCCCGCCAACGGGGTGGAAGGCGAGGATGTAGCCGCTGCCGCCGTAGTGGCGCTCGTCAAGCAAGTATCCGCTCTGCGGGAGGCTCACCCTGAGGCGCGCGCCGGCCCGGGTCACGAGGGTGATGTCCCGCAGATCGCCGGCCAGGTTGGCTCCTTCAGCCCGCTCCTCGGGGAAGGGCGCCTCGCCGCCCTCGTGCCGCGCCATTCCTCCGCCAAACGCGCGCACCGGCAGCGCCAGGAACTGCCGGAAGGCGTGCAGGTGCAGCGCGGTCACCGCCCGCCAGCGGTACTCGATGACCAGGGAGGCGCCGACGGCGGCCACGGTTTGGACGTACTCCAGCGTCTGGCCGTCGTCGCTGCGGCGGCCCCGGAAAGTGAGAGTGCCATCGGGGTGGACATCGTGAGAGAAGTCACCGGCGGCGAAGTCCTGCCAACGCTCATCCGCGACCATCACCGCGCGGACCGAGGTCAGCAGATCCTCGCCGGAGGCCCACAGGCCCACTAGGTTGCCCGCCCCGTCAAAGCGCGCCGCCGCGCCCTCTCCCCAGCGGATGACCACCGTGTCCCCGCGGGTGACTACCCCAGCCGGTCCGTCGCGCGTGAGCAGCGGGCGGGGCTCCTCCCAGTCGCCAGCGCGCGGCGCCTCATCCGTGGGGACGAAGATCCGCCCGTCCATCCCCGGGATGGCGAACGTCGTGCCCACCCTGCGGCTGCTCACGTCCTGGGCGCGCTGGGCCAACTCGACCTGCACATCCCACCTGGTCGGGTTCACTACCACCAGGCCGCCTTCGAAGGCCCGGCGCCAGGTCCCGTCGGGGTGGCGCGCCGCGGGGCCGGTGGGGTAGCCGAGGGGCGCGTCGTACTCCGGGTACCACCAGAGCTGCCCCCGCCAGCGGGTATGCATGTCGAAGCTGTAGTAGCCGTCGCCCATGAGCGCGGTCGTGAGGCCGAAGCGCATGCGCTGCAGCTCCCCCCGCCCGCGGGCGAGCAGCGCGCCGCGCTCCGCCTCGGGGCGGTCCCAGACGTCGAAGGGCGGCTCGACGCCGCTGCTGCAGCCCAGCACGGTGATGTTGGGCCGCCGCGGGGTGTCGGCCCAATGCAGGTATATCCCAAGCAGGTGCTCCCAGTCCCAGACCCCGGCGACGACCGCATCCACATAGTCCTCGAGGTAGATGCCGTTGAGCTCGCCGTGGAGGTCGTCGCCAGCCTGGTTGGCCATGAACAGCGGCTCGTCGCCGAGCAGCTCCCGGATGCGCCGGCCGAGGTCCTGCTTGGCGGAGCGCCACAGGGGGTTGAGGCGCTCGGGCGGGTCCTCCTGCCCATCGCCGTCCAAGTCCACCGCGTAGGGCTCTCCGGTGGCGATCTCGCAGGCCCAGTAGTCGAAGCCCGGCATCATGGAGTCCACGAACACGCCGTCTAAGCCGCCGCTCCAGGCCGCCCAGACGGCGCCCTGGGCCATCCACTCGATGACCTCGCGCCGGGTGAGGTCGAGCATGTAGGTGCCGGGCCAGCCGCGGATGCGCCGGCCGTCGGTGCTGCGCAGCCACGCCCCCGCCGGCGGGGGAACATAGAACGAGTGCCAGTTGAGGACCTCGGGGTACGTGTAGGGCGCGCTGTAGACGAAGCTCAGCGCCCGCAGGTTGGGGTTGCGGGCGCGGAGCGCGTCGAGGCGCCGCCGCAGCTCCGGCCAGCTCGCCGGGTCCTGCCACGGGCCGTTGACCCCGAGCAGTAGGTCGTAGCGAGCGATCTCATCGAGGCTCGCCTCCTGCCCGACCACATAGGCCGTGTCGCGGTCGAGCCAGAGCCCGTACACATTGGCGATGCGCGGGAAGGGCGGCCCCGCCGCGCCGCCGGCGAGGGCGCCTCCGCACACCCCCACCGCGAGTGCGACCGCGAACCACAGCGCGAGCTGTCGTATGAGTGTCGGCACGAGCGCCCTCCAGATGCTCCCCAGGCAGCGAGCGAGTGAGGCCCGATGGGCTGAGGAGACCATGTTAGGCCCTGGCGCCATCCCTGTCAACTCCGCCCGCGGGCCTCACCCCTCCTTTCCTGGAGACGAGCGGACGCCGAGCCGCACGCCTGGCACCTCCCCTCTCGGGTAGCATCCCATTCTCAGCAGCACGCTGCCCGCGGGGACGCGGAGGTCCCTCGCACCGATGCTGGCGAAGCCGGGCTCAGCGACCACCCCGCCTTGATCGAGCCCCAGCTCGTGCCGGACCTCGTCCAGGCTTGCGTACCGCCGATGCATGGCATCCCACGTAACGCCCCAGTTGACAAACCCCTGGCCAGGCGCGGCGTAGTAGACGTTATCTGCGAAGCGCAGATTGAGCGTCTCCAGCGTCAGCCCCGCCGGATGACCCTCGCCCGCGGGCCTGAGCGTCGCCGCCTCCTGCTTAGCGGCCGGCCAGTGGCGCTGGTCGCCGACGTCGAACCACCCCCAGACCTGCGCATCGCGGTTGTAGGCGATGACGTTGTTGCGCATCACGTGGTCCCGGTTCCACACGGGCTCCTCTCCTCGCCGATCTATGAGGGGAGTGGTGCGGAGCTGCTCCCGGAAGCTGAGGCCCTCCTTGTTGCCCACGATGAGGTTCCGCTCGATCACGCAGCCGGGGGAGCTGGAGAGCGAGATGCCGCAGGCGACGCCCCACGAGCCGTAGGCCTCGGCGAACCCGTTGCCCATGATGACGTTGTCGTGTGCGTGCAGGCCGTAGGAGATCTCGTAGAAGATGCCGGCGTCCTCATTGTCCGCGATCAGGCAGTTGCGGACCACGCAGTCCTCGTTGCCGATGTCGAACCAGATCCCCGAGCCCCGGTTCTCGATGAACGTGCTGTTCTCGATGACCACGCCCCTGGAGAGGCAGATCTTGTTCCCGCCCGCCTCCCAGCCGCGGTCCCATCCCCTGGTGTTGTTGTTCCGGACCAGGCAGCCCGTGATCAGAAGGCGGTGGGCTCGACTGGCCCCGAAGCCGAGCTGTCCGTTGTCCTGGAATGTGCAGTTGCGCACCACGATATCGCTGCCCCTGAACGAGGCGCCGGCGGCGTTGGCGCGCTCGAACACGCAGTCCTCGACTACGATGTGGTCCCCGCGGAACTGGACGGCCCCTTGCTGGGCGTGGTTAGCGGCATAGCGGAATCGCAGACCCTTGAGGTGGACGTGATCCGCTCCGACCTCCCAGATCACGGGCCGCGACGAGGCCTCCACGCGCACCCGGCGCGGCCGCTCGTCGAGCGCCTCGTCGTGGTATCCCCACACATACAGCCGCTGAGCCTCCAGGTCCACGAAAAACGACCCACGCGACATCTGATTGCGGCTTAGCACCTGGTGGAGCGGATAGCCATCAATGAACACTTGCTCGGCGCGGCCTACCACGATGTGATAGTCATCGTCTGGGTGGGCGCCGCGCTCGCTCCAGGTGATGAACGCATGCGGCCAGGGCGTCCGGTAGACGTGCCTGTCGGCGGCAGCCCGCTCCCAGTCGGTGATCTCATCGGCCCCGGTCACCACCACGTGCGCGCCGGGCGCCGCCGCGAATGTGATCGGCTTGCCCGCCTCGCCGCCGGCCTCGACGACGACCCGCTCGCGGTAGACGCCCCCGTGGATCAGCACCGTATCGCCTGCCTCCGCGCGCGCCGCCGCCTCGCCGATGGTGCGAAACCGCACCTCCCCAGGGATCCCGGGGATCTCAGTCTGCGCCACATGCCACACTTGCACGGCATCCTCCGCACTGCGCGCTGCCGCTCTTGTCGCGCTAAGCAGCGCTGTTAGTGTCAGCGGCACAACCGCTGACCGCAACGACACCGGAAGCATTGTCCAGCCTCCTATAGCGTCCTATAGCGGCGCGGACCGCGCCGTCACAGCCCACCGATGCCGGAGCCCGGGGGCAGGTAGAGGCCCAGCGCGAGGTCGAGCAGGGTGCGTAGGAAGGCGAAGGAGAACTCGCCGACCACCAGTCCGAGGAAGAACGGCAGCGCGCGCCGGTAGGCCCTCAGCCCTCCATAGCGCAGCAAGGCGGCCTTGATGACCCAGGTGACGAATATGGGCAGCCATAAGCGGTAGACCCCGATGCTGCCGGAGGCGAGGTAGCCCACAGGATGCAGCGGCCACCACAGCAGCCTGGTGCGCAGCGCGGCGAGCAGGATGGTGAACCCTGCGCCGAAGGCGTACGCCCCCACAGTGCCCCAGTCGGTGGGCTGGGGAATCTGGAGGTTGCCCTGAAGCTGGAGCACCGGCTCCATCCCGAAGTAGAAGACGGGGACCGTGCTGAAGCGGGCGGAGTGGTAGCCGAGCCGGTAGGTGACATCCAACATGGCCCAGAAGGCCGAGATGATGCCGACCACGCTCGCGAGCATGATGGCCAGGGGAAGCCTGCGCATCGGGCTGCGGCTCCGCCGCCCGATGTGCAGCGCGTCGGCCTGGCTCATCACCGGGAACTGGCGGTGGGTGCGGGTGAGCCAGAACAGGAGCGCCATCGCCGTGTGCTCCTGCGAGGTGAAGGCGCGGTTCCCCGCCACCCGGGTGAGGATCTGGTCGGCGCCGGCCCGGTAGAGCTCGAAGGTCGGCAGCCCCAACTCAGCCCGAACACGCGCGACGGTGAGCACGATGGCGAGGAAGATGCCCATGTAGAGCGCGGCGATCTGCCAGCGCATGCCGGCGGAGACCGCGAACCACACCAGGGCCGCCGTCCCCAGGACAAGGCCGATGGCGGCCAGCCGATAGGGCATCGGCTCTTCGCTGTCGTCGAGGCGAAGGCGGCCCCAGATGCTGCGCCAGACGGTCCTCAGGTGCCCCCGGGCGAGCCACACCACCACCAGCGCCACCCCCAGGCAGGCGCCGGTGGTCTGCTGCATGACGAAGGGGAAGCCGCCCCACTCCGTGTAGCCGTAGCTGGCCGAGATCGCCAGCTCGATGCGGCTCAACGCGAGGAAGAACAGGTAGGACGACATGAGGTGGAGCGGCAGCAGGAATGCCAGCCCGTAGGCAAAGGGGTAGAGGAAGATCGGGATCCACAGCATGTACACCTGTCCCCAGGGCAGAGGCGGCTGGAGGTAGCGGCCGCCGATGGTGAGCGCGGGCACCGCGGGCCAGAAGCTGTGCAAGAGGTTGACAGCCTGGGGAATCGCGCCCAGTGCGACGCCGATCCACAGCAGCCGCTGCCCGAGGAAGCCGGGGGAGCTGACCGCCAGCGGCACCTCGGCGATCGGGTAGTTGAGGCGCTCGGCATCCCACTGCCGGCGCAGGAGGCTCACGAGGCAGAGCATCACCCACACCAGCGCGGTGGCCAGGAAGGTCCACCAGGCGAGTGGCCCGATCCACGCGCGCCAGTGCCCGGCCGCATAAAGCGAGGTCCCGCCCCAGAAGAGCGGGTCCACTACGCTCCGGTCGAGCACCACCAGGTGAGGCGGCAAGTGGGGGTGGATCTCCACCTCCCAGAGGTTGCCGGGGGTGGCCTGGCCCACGACCACCGCGAGGGTGCTGAGTAGAATCTGGAGCTGATCGTGCGCGGCCATGACGGTGGCCGCGGTCACCATGATGTAGACCACGAGCAACTCCTGCCGGGTGAAGGCCCAGCGGGGCGCGAAACGAGTTAGCGCCCGGTTGATCGCCAATGCGCCCAGCAGGATCGCGAGCGCGTTGAAGAACAGCGCCGCGGTGGTGGCGTTGTCGGAGTAGCGGACGTACTCGATCTCGATGAGCCAGCGGGCGTTGAGGGGGATCAGCGCCAGGCCGACGAGGACCGCCCGCAGCCTGATTGCTCCCGAGCCTCCGCGTTGGCCGGACACGCGCTCTTCAGAGGTCACAGCGGTCGCTTCTCCGACACGAGGCGTCCCCCTCGCCCCAGGGACGGGCAGACCTGTCTCGGCCGTATCCTAGGCAGATCCATCGGCTTCGTCAACCGCCAGGGTGGTGCGCAGGTCCTGCGTGCAACCTGTCTCGGCAGCTCGGTAGCCGGACTCGATGATGTCAATCACGTGGCGAGCGTGCTCGGCACTGGCGATGGACGGGATGCCCTCCCGGACCCAGTCCACGAGCTGCATCATGTCCTCGAACACGTGCGACTCCGGCAGGCGGGCGTGCTCGCCGACCACGTGGGGCAAGCGGTCGCCCTCGCGGCGCATCTCCTCCCCATTCAGCTCGGTGCCCACCACCGAGCCCGCGGTGCCGAAGATGGTCGGCTGGAACCACGACACCACCGTCCCCTCCACCGTTCCGTAGACCAGCGAGTACACCGCCTCATCAAGCTCGAGGATTAGGAAGGTGCTATCGTCCATGTCACACTCGATGACGCCCCCAGCGTACTCTCGCCGGGGCAGGGCCAGCCCCGACATCGCCGCCACCCGGCGCACCGGCCCCAGCAGCCCGGTGAGGTTGTGCAGGCAGTAGACGACCACGTCCCACATCGGCCCGCCCCCGGGCCGGCGGAAGTACCAGGTGGGATCCACCTGGGTGAGCACGTCGTTGCCGGCGCGGAACTCCTCCTGCAGATGGTAGCTCCCGACGCTCCCCACCCCCGCGATGGCCCACAACACCCGGCCGATCGCGCCCTCCCGCAGCCGCGCGCGCAGGCGCTGGTTGTGGGGGTAGAGCATCATCCCCGGGCTGGCCACCAGCCGCACCCGGCGCTGAGCAGCCCGGGAGATCAGGTCATCGCACTCCTCAACCGTGAGCGCCATCGTCTTGTTGAAGTGCACGTGCTTTCCGGCCTCGATCGCCGCCAGCCCCTGCTCGTAGTGCAGCCCGATTGGCGAACACAGCGTCACCGAGTCCACACCCTCGTCGGCCAGCAGCGACCCGAAGTCCTCATACCACCGGGGGACACCGTACTTCTCGGCCGCCGCTCGCGCCCGGCCCGGCGCCGGGTCGCACACCGCCGCCAGCCGCACTCGATCCTGCACGTCCGGCAGCGACAGGTGGGTGAGCGCCGCCCGGATGCCGATCGCCCCCGCCCCCACCACACCCATGCCGACCGGTCTCGTGCTCATCTCTCGCCTCCCTTCAGCCCCTCGCCAGCCCGCGCCAGCCGTGGCGGTGCTCCCAACCCACGGCCTCCCGCAGCCGCCGGCTGGAGATCAGGCTGGCGTGACCCTCCAGGTCGCGGACGACGGGAAGCAGGTCCGGCCGGAAGCGCTCGATGAGCTCCCGGGTGGGCTCCTGCGCGGTGGTGTCGTCGGCATTGCAGAAGAACACCCCATGGGCAGCGATCCGGTCGGCCTGTTCCATCAGCAGGCGGTGGGCGGAGGCGACGTCCTCGCTCGCCACCCAGCCCCACAGCCAGGGGTCCCAGCCGGCGGCTGGGGCGGCGTGGTCGGCAATCTGCTGCCGGCGCTCCGGGGAGAGGATCCCGGCCGCGCGGAGGGCGTAGGTGCGCATGCCGTGTGCGCGGGTGTACATCGCCAGCAGCTCCTCGCCGACCAGCTTGCTGTACGAGTAGGAGTCCTCCACCTCCGAGGGGTGGTCCTCATCTATCGGCAGGTACTGGATCGGGAAGTCACGGCCGCTGATCCGGAACCCGTGGCCCAGCGCGCAGTTGCTCCCGGTCATCACGAACACGCCGATCCCCTTGGCCAGCGCGGCCTCCAGCAGGTAGTAGGTGCCCAGGATGTTGGCCCGCATGGTCTGGTCGAAGGGAATGCCCCGCTCGGCGCTGCGCCGGCGGGTCTCCGGATGGTCCGTCGGGTAGGGCTCGGCAGCCAGGTGCTGCACCGCCTCCACCCCGCCCTCCGTCGCCCGCAGGCAGTCGTCGAAGACGGTGATGTCCCCTTGCACCCACGGCCAGCGGCCGGCCGCCTCCGGCCGGGAGCGTGACATCAACACGAGGTTGTGGCCGGCCTGCTCGAGCTCCGCGACGACATAGGATCCGAGGCGCCCGCTTGCCCCGGTCACGAGGACCTTCATAGCCGACCTCCTCCCGGTGCGCTGACCGCAACTAGTATCCTCGTAATCTCCTGAGGTGCAGAGGCCCAGTGATCGAGAGCCTCGCCTGTCTCCCGCAGAGGCACGATCCTGGAGATCAGGCTCAGGAAGGGACGCTCACACTCCTCGACCATGTGGATCACATCGGGGAACTCGTCGAGGGCGTTGCGAGAGCCGAGCCAGTCGAGCTCCTTGCGCACGACCAGGCTCGTGTCCAGCAGGAGTGGATCCTTGGCGTAGCCGACCGCGATCAGCCGCCCTCCGGTGCACACTGCGCTAAGCGCCAGCTGGTATGTCGCGGCTGCTCCGGCGGCCTCGATGGCCACGTTCACGCCTTCGCCGGACGTGAGCTCCTGGACCCTCGCCCGCGCGTCCTGCGCGGAGGCGTCCACCACGTCGTGGGCGCCGAGGTTCGCGGCGAGACCGAGCTTGGCGGGCTCGATGTCGAGGGCGATCACCCGCGCCCCCCGGCGGGCCGCGGCGGCCACTGCACCCAGCCCGACTGCGCCACAGCCAAGCACGAGCACGGAGTCGGTGTCACAGACGCGCGCCCGGCCCACGGCATGGCAGCCGACGCTCAGCGGCTCCACCAGGGCGAGCGCCTGCAGCGACAGCGTCTCGCTTGCGTGGACCCTGCTATGATGGATGGCGATCCGCTCGGCCAGCGCGCCGTCCCGCTGTACGCCGAGCGTCTGATTCCGCTCACAGGCGTTGGTCCGCCCCGCCCTGCACGCCGGGCAGCCGCCGCAGTGGGAGTACGGCGAGAGGGTGACTCGCGCCCCCTCTCTGAAACGCGTCCCCGCTTTTGCTCCCACCGCCGCGACGACCCCTGCCACCTCATGGCCGAGGATGCGCGGGTAGCTCACGAGCGCAGACCGGCCGCGATAGGCGTTGAGGTCGCTGCCGCACAGGCCGACGTACGCGACCTCCACCAACAGATCCTCGGGCCCGGGCTCAGGCTCGGCCAGCTCCACCAGCTCGACGCGGCCTGGCGCGACGAGTGAGATGGCCCTCATCGCGCCACCCGGTAGCAGCGCGCCGCATTGTCCCCCAGGACGGCCGCCTGCTCGCAGGGGCTAAGCGCGCCGACGTAACCTGTGACCACGCCCAGCACCTGCGCATAGCTGCCGGCGACCGTGCACACGGGCCAGTCCGAGCCGATCATGATGCGCGCCGGGCCGAAGGCCTCAAAGGCGACGTCGAGGTAGGGCCTCAGGTCCTCGGGCCGCCACCGCTCCCAGTCCGCCTCCGTCACCATGCCCGAGGCCTTGCACCACACGTTCGGGTGGCGCGCCAGGGCCCGCAGGTCGCGTGCCCATGGCTCCAGCAGACCTTCCCTGATCGCCGGCTTGGCGAGGTGGTCGAGCACGAAGCGCTGCTCGGGGAACCGCGCCACCAGCTCGCAGGCTACCCGCAGGTGGCGAGGGTAGATGAGCAGGTCGTAGACGAGCTCGTGGCGCGCTAACTGCGCCAGACCTCTCTGGAAGTCGGCCCTCAGCAGGAACGCGTGATCGGGCTCGTCCTGGACCACATGGCGGACCCCGCAGAAGCGCGGGTGAGCCGCGAACCGCGCGAGCTGCTGCTCCACCTCGCTGGAGCACAGGTCCACCCAACCGACGATGCCCAAGACGCGCGGGTGCTCCTCGGCGATCCCGAGGAGCCACTCGGTCTCGGCCAGGGTCTGGCGAGCCTGCACCGCAATGCTGCCGTCGAAGCCGACCGCCGCCTGCTCGCGCGCCAAGTCGGCCGGCAGGAAGTCGCGGCGCAGAGCGGCCAGGGAGTCCGTGATCCAGCCGTACTCCGCCGCGTCGTACCGCCAGAAGTGCTGATGCGCGTCCACCCTCATGCGATCCGCTCTCGGTCCCACGCGCGCCGGCGCCGGCGCTCTGTCGGCGCGCTCACGGCGTTTCCTCTTTGGCGTAGAGGTCCACAGCCCCTGCCGGTGAAGCGTGGGCCAGGGGCCGGGCCCGCCCGGTGTCGTGCCGGTGCCCCACCGGCGCCGGGGCGGCTTCAGCAGCCGCAGGGTTCTGCGCGGCCGCGTTGTGTCCGACGGAGGCACGTCGGGCCGAGGGCGTGGAGACCCCTGGGCGCCGCGGCGCCACAGCGCCGACCGGGGGCACGGGCGCCCCGCCGGCGCCCAGCGCGGCTTGTCTTGGGAGGCTGATCAGATGAGCAAGGCGCCTTTCGGGGCCGAAGTCGAGCCGTCGCGCATCTGCCTCGGCTCCGCCTCCTTCGGCGCCGAGATCGGCCGGGACCAGTCGTTCGCGGTCCTCGACGCGTATGTCGAGGCCGGCGGGAACTTCCTCGACACAGCCCACATCTACGCGGCCTGGGTGGAGGGGGGCGCGGGCGCGAGCGAGCGGACCATCGGGGAGTGGCTCGCCACGGTTGAGCGCGGGCAGGTGGTGCTCGCCACCAAGGGCGGCCACCCTCCGATTGACGCCCGGCTCAAGGTCGGCCGCCTCTCCGGGGAGGACCTGGAGCACGACCTGGAGGAGAGCCTGGAGCGGCTGGGCGTCGAGTACATTGACCTCTACTGGCTCCACCTCGATGAGCCGGATCGGCCGGTCGGCGAGATCATCGAGACCCTGGCCGCGCTCAGGGGCCGGGGCCTCATCCGCAGCTACGGCGCATCGAACTGGGCGACCGCGCGCATCGAGGAGGCGAATGCCTACGCCAGGCGCCACGGTTTGCCCCCCTTCGCTGCCAGCCAGCCCTGGTGGTCGCTGGGTGCGGCAGCGGGGGGGACAGGCGCGCAGGCGCCCGCTCCCCAGGAGGAGGACGAGCTGCGCGCCTGGCATATCCGCACCGGCCTGCCCATGGTGCCGTACGCCTCCCAGGCTAACGGCTACTTCGGGGCCGAGAATGCCGCATGGGCGCGGGGCGGCTTCCGGGGACCCGCGCCCCGCGCCCCGCGCTTCGACTCGCCGGCGAACCGGCGCCGGCTGCTGCGCGCCGCAGAGCTGGCCCAGCGCAAGGGCGTGACGGCGAACCAGATCGCCCTCTCCTACCTCCTCAGCCAGCCCTTTCCCGTCTACCCCATCATCGGGACCGGGAACCCGAACCATGTGCGCGAGGCGCTGGGCGCGGCCGATCTGAGGTTGGACGAACAGGAGTGCGCGTATCTCTTCCAGTGACCGGGCCAGGGCCGCGCGCGGAGGGGGGCTGAGGGGCGGCAGGCCGCGGCGCCGGGACAAGCCCAGATCAGGCTGCCTGCTACGGGTGCGGGGTATGCCGGCGCGCCTGCCCGGAGGGCGCGATCACCCTGTCGCCCCGCGCCGAGGCGCCCGCCGTGGCCGACCTCTGGTAGGCCGCCCATCGCGCGGTCGCCGGCAGCCCGCAGGCCGATGTGGCCCTAGGGCGTGAGGTGGACGACGCCCCACATGGCGAGGGAGGGTACCTCGAAGCTCATACGGCCTCCCTTGACCGTCGTCTCGAGCGCCACCGGCTCCGCCCCGGGCGCGTGCAGCACCGCCCGCTGGAAGGTCCGCCCTGCGAAGGCCTCGGCGTTGATCGTCACCTCGAAGGGCCCCTGCTCGCGCAGCGCATCGGCCTGGTCGTCCCAGTTGCGGTTCAGCAGATGGCACACCGCGCTCGCGCCGTCCTGGGCGACCCGGGGCAGCGCCCAGACCGTCTCGGTGCCACTCACCTGCACCCAGGAGGCCGGCAACTGCCGCAGCGTCGCCTCCCCCTCCCAGCGCACCAGCCGGCCCTCGGCCGCGAGCGCGTCTACCACCGCCTGCTGCTCGGCGTCCAGCGTCAGCCGCTCGGGCGCGATCACCTTGGCGAACCCGCGTGCCCGCTCGGCCGTCAGGCGCGCGGGCACCCACTCGCAGCCGGCGACCAGGGCCTCGAAGGGTACGTTCGCCTCCACCAGGGCCACCGCCGCCTCGTAGGCGCCGCGGTCGCCCTCGTGGTAGTCCCTCGTGCTGTAGAGCACGGCCACCTGCCCGACCCCCTGCATGTCGTCGAAGAGCGCGGGATTCCGGCGCACGAACCCGTAGATTGGCCCATACACCTCCGGCGGCCCGTCGTACCAGTGGGTTCCGAGCTCATCGGTGTAGCACCACTGCCGGTGGGGAGTCATGAAGTAGTGGCCCAGCGCATAGGCTTGCGCGATCCAGGCCAGCACCAGGTTCTCCCCCTGGTGGGCCTTCACATATGCCCAGTCATGTCCCGCCCCGGTCGCCGCCAGCGGCCGCTCCAGCGCCGAGGCCAGCTTGTAGGCCAACACTGGCTCGGGGCCCAGGTGAGGCTCCCCGCCCCACGTCGCCGCGTGCGGCACCTCCGCTGAGAACAGCGTCAACACCTGGTAGTCCACGATGGACGCCGGCGAGGGGGGCGCGCCGTTGGCGCTGAAAGTGAGCGGCCGGCCCGCCGCCTCCTCCGCGGCCGCCCGTAGGTCGGCCATCACCTGCGTCACCGCACCGAACTGGTAGGTCATGTACTCCCGGCCCAGGGGCGCTTCGTGCGCGCGCCGCCCCGGGTTCTCCTTCAGCCAGGCCCGCACGAAGGCCACGTAGTCGAAGCCATCGAGCTTGCCCACGCCCGCCTCGGCAAGCCGCTCCGGCGTCACGCGCTCCCGCAGGAACTCCCGAAAGCCGGCTGCACACCTGTCGCAGTAGCAGCCGTCCTGCCAGTAGGTGGCGGATGAGCCCAAGTGGTCGTCAATGTGGATGCCATCCACCCCGGCGCGCACCGCCAGCAGCACCCGGCCCCGCAGGAAGCGCTGGTAGCGCTCGTCGTTCGTGCAGAACCAGTACGCGGGATTCCCGTGGTGCGAGTGGTCCCAGAGCCAGGGCACCGTCAGGCGCTCGCCCCGGATGTTCAGGCAGATCGCCTCCTCCCACTCCGGGCACTCGTCCATGAACCGGGCGAACTCCGTGACCATGCCCGCCCCGCCCGCGTAGTGGATGCCCAGCTCGTGCGCCGGCCGCACCGCCCAGCTCGCCCAACTCTCGATCTGCTCCTCGCTACCTGGCGCCCCGCCCCACTCCACCACGGTGATCGAGAACTCCCGGTACTTCTCAGGCGACGTCGCTCCCATCGCGATCACGTCGGAATGCCTCAACACTCTCGGGTCTCCCTCCGCACCCAGTGCGCCCGCCGCACACCCCAACGCGAGCGACACCGTCAGTGCGATTCGCAGCATGGCGGCCACCTCCTCAGCACTCGCGGCGCCCGCGAGCGCTTGCCGTCCAGCGCCTCTTCTTCCTCCCGCCGCGTCGGTCCTCTATCTGGCACGCCGGCGCGAGAGGCGGGTCGAGCCCGTGCCAGGCTACCACCCGAACGCGTTGTAGATGGGCACGTTGAACAGCAGCCCAGCCAGCGGCCACGAGCACCCGACGACGGCCTGGCCGGCGATCAACCCGTAGAAGAGTGGGAGCGCGGCGCGGTAGAGGCGGAGACCGCCGTAGCGGAGGAGGAGCAGCTTCACGATGCCGGCGATGGCCATGGGGAGCCAGTAGAGGTGGATGGACCAGCTCGCGGCAATGGGAAGCGCCACCGGGTGGAGGGGGAAGCCCAGGAATGCCTTGCGCAGGAACGACAGCAAGAGAGCGGTGGCGAGGCCGGCGCCGGCCGCGAGGGGGACGACGGCGCTGGCCTGGCGCGGGTAGTTGAGCCATGACTCCAGACGGTTGAAGGCCTCGCTGCCGAAGTAGTTGGCCCCGGGCCAGTGGGTGCTTGCGCCCGCCCGATAGGCGAAGTGCAGGGCGCCCCAGGTGGCGCTGAAGAGAGCGACGAGGGCGGCGATGATGATGATGGGCGCGAGGGGACGGGGCGAGAGGCGGGAGCGGGCGGACATCTGGAGCCCCTCCAGGGCGATGGGGACGGGGTGCGCGCGGTACGCGCGATTGAACCACCAGTACAGGGAGAGGACGCCGAGCTGGCGCGGCTGGAGGTTGGCGGTGCCGACCAGGCGGGAGAGCGTGTAGTCGGGGCCGGCGAAGTGGAAGTCATGCACCGGGGAGCCAAACTCGGCGCGAACGCGCGCGACGGCGACCGACAGCAGCAGGTAGATGAGGAAGAAGGCGAGGGAGACCGACAGGCCGAGGCCGGCGTGGACGCTGAAGGCCACCAGCAGCGCGAACCCCGCCCCGACGCCCACCGCGGCCAGCCGGAACGACATCGCCTCCCCCGCGTCGCTCACCTGGGCCCGCCGCCCCACCAGCAGGCGGCCCACCGCAGCGAAGTAGCGACGGCCGTTGAGGAGGGCGATCACCGCGATGCCGATGTAGGCGCCGAACATCTGCTCATTGGTGAAGGGGAACACCGACTCGGTGAAGGGGCCGGGGCGGGCAGTGACGCCGATCGCCGCCGCCAGCACGGCAAGGGCCTTCCACCAGAAGAAGAACGCGGTGCAGGAGAGGACGACATCCACCGGGATCAGGAACCCGAGGCCGATCACCGCGGGGTAGAAGGTCACCGGCAGCCAGCCCGCCCCGGACCACGGCGAGGAGTGAAGGTACTGCCCCAGGTTCACGTACATGGTCACGCCCGGGACCGCGGGGTAAATGTGGCTGAGCCCGTTGAGCAGGTCCACACCGCCCGCGGCCACGAGGCCGAGCCAGAACAGCCGCTGGCGGAAGAGCGAGGTGTTCGGGTCAGTGAGCTCCAGCGGGAGCTGGATGATGGGGAAGGTGAGCCGCTCGCGGTCGGCCCACAAGGGCCGGAGCAGGGCCGCGAGGCAGATCATCACGACGACCATGACCACCGCGAACGCGGCCCACCACAGCAGCGGAGCGACCCAGGCGGCGAGGACGGAGCGCTGGTAGAGGGTCGAGTCGCCGCTGTAGAACCCATACAGGGCCTGCGGGTCCGACACCACCAGCCACTGGGGCACGATGGCCTCGAAGCTGTGCGCCAGCGTCGCGAGCGCGTGGGGCTGCTGGGCGACGATCCAGGCGCCCGCGATCATCACCGAGATCAGCACCTGGAGCATGTCGTGGCCGACGATGGCGGTGCCGGTGGCGAGGATAACGTACAGGGTGACCATCTCCGCCTGGTTGAGGGCGAGGCCGGGGCGCACTCGCCGCACCGCCCTGTTGAGCAGCGAGATGACCAGCAGCAGGAGCACGACGTTCAGGAAGAGCGAGATCGTCGAGACGAAGGGCCCCTTCCACGTGAAAGACTCCATGAAGAGCACCCAGAGGCCGTTCGCCGGCAACAGCGCAAGCCCCAGGACCACGCCCCGCCAGATCCGCCGCTCTCGCTTCATGCTGTCCGTGCGCGCACCCTCACGTCCCGCCCACCGGTGCCTGTTGCCGGGAGGCCCGGTAGGCGGCCGGTGTGAGCTGGTACTCTCTCAGGAAGGCCCGATGGAGATGGCAGTCATCCCAGAACCCGGTCTGGCGCGCCACCTCCTTCACCGTGAGATGACTCGAGGCGAGGAGGTGCCTGGCCGCCTGCAGCCGCATCTCCAGGCAGAACCGGCCGAATGGTCTGCCGGCCGCCTGCGCGAACTCGGCCTGGAAGCGGGAGGCGCTCATCGCGCACGCGGCCGCCGCCTGACTCACACTCACCCGGTGCGGATGGGCGCTGCGCACCAACACCAGCGCCGGCATCAGTCGGTCCGGCAGCTTGGGCACCTGGACGCGCTCATCCTGGGCTGCCTCGCCCTTCGCCAGGTCGCCTGGCTCCCACTCCCGCGCCAGCTCGGTGAGAATGTGCAGGATCTCCAGACGAACCAGGTGGGCCCATGACGGTCGCTTGAGGGAGGACTCCCTGGACAGATCCTCCCCGATGGCGCACATGTGGTCACGAACCCGCCCATCCCGCACGCGGGGCCTGGCCTCGGGTGGCGCCGCGAACAGCGTCTGCCAGGGACCGATGCCGATGTCAGCGTCGCCGAGGAACTCGGGCAGGAAATGCGGGACCACCGTCCGCACCCCCTCCTCGGGCACCGCCCACCCATGCACCTCCCACGCGTTGCAGAGCCACACATCGCCTCTGCGGAGCATCACCTCGTGGCCGCCCTCGTAGATTATGCTCTCCGCTCCGTGGAGGATGATGCCGACCTCGCAGGCCGGGTGGAAGACGGTCTGCCGGGGCCTCGCTCCGGGACAGGACCAGGCGCCGTCCAGCCACAGCAGCTTGCCACGCCCCGGAACATGCTCGTACGCAGCCCCTGCAGAGGTAGTTCTCACTCGATACTGCCTCGCTCGTGGACCACAGAAGGCGCCGGAGAGGATTTTACAGGAACGTGAGAGGTTTGTACAGACTACCAACGCCGCTCCAGTGCTAGAGTGACCCTAGGAGGTGGACGCGACGGGCCACGGCATCCACCGTCGCGTGAGGCGAACCCGGGTATGACGGGTGCAGAGTGAGACACGGGAGGGACTGAGGAAGGGAGACATCGCGATGCATCGAGCACGGAGAGGTTTCACCCTGATCGAGCTGTTGGTGGTGATCGCGATCATCGGCATTCTGGCGGCGATGGTCTTTCCCGTCTTCGCGCGGGCGCGCGAGGCGGCCCGCCGAGCGGTTTGCCTGAGCAACGTGAAGAACATCGCCCTCGCCATCCAGATGTACCTGTCGGACTACGATGATACGCTCCCCCCGAGAGAGCATCGGCCCGAGGTGTACGACTACATCGCGTGGGGGGACACGGCCTGCCCGAATCCCACTCTCATCAACCCCTATCTCCGCTGGCCGGTCGTCCTGGACCCGTATGTGAGGAACCGCGATGTGTGGCGGTGCCCGAGCGCCCGCTTCGTAGGGGGCGCCTACTTCATATTCCCCCACTCGGACTGGCTGGGCCATCTCCAGGCCCACGGAGACAGCGCGTGGCGATGGGAGGGCTACTGCCCCAGGGCCGGCGGAGGCTGGCCGTCGGGCTGGGGCGGTGACGTCACCGACACCCTCACCCAGGGGCGCTACGCCGTCCCCTTCACAGGGGTCTCGGGAGCCCCGGGCAGTGGCGCCTTCGTGCAGACCATCGCCTGCCCTGAGATCCCCCCGAACTGGGGCCTGAAGATGGCCCACGTTGACGAGCCGGCATGGTTCATCGTGGCCGGGGACGCAGGAACCCACACCATCTACCAGAGCGCGATCGAGTGGGCCTACCCCGACATGTGCCAGATGGGCTGTCCCTTCGACTGCTACAGCGTCTCCGACGCGGAGCGGGATAGCCTGATCGGCGACTGCCCGTGGATCGCCGACTGCTACCCCACGGTCGCGCAGAAGACCGATCCCAGGTGGAGGAGTCAACAGGCCCGCCACCTGGGAGGGGTGAACCTCGGCTTCGCCGATGGCCACGCCAAGTGGTGGAACTCGGAGTCCATGATGGAGCACATGCCGGTCTGGGCCTCGGCCGACGCTTTCTGGAACAACTGGCCCACCCAGAACATCGTGGAGCGCGGCTTCAAGGGCATCGCCCTGATGTGGTACCCGACCACGACGGCGGATGGCGAGGACTTCTCAAGCGCTTGCGGATTCCCCCCGGTCTACTGAGCGCGCAGGCATCACCCCTGAGCAGGCGCCTTGGGGCAGGCGCGAAGGCGAGCAGAGCAGGCGTCTGCTCGCCCTCGCCATCTCCCTGCCGGATTGTTGGCGGCCGCCCCCGCGCGAAAGGAGTCGAGATGGCGTGGTTAGGGCTGTGCCTTCTGTTGGCGCTGTTGGTCGGTGCGCTCGGGAGCCGAGGTGACGCGAGTGATGCCTCCGTCCAGCCCGCCGTGCGCGTGGACGATGCGGGGGTGATGCGCTGGGAGGACACCGGTGAGGAGGTGGTGCTCTTCGGTGTGAACTACTGCACCCCCTTCGCCTACGGCTATCGCGCCCACGGCTACGTCGGCGCCGACCGTGAGCTGGCGATCGCGCAGGACCTATCCCATCTGGCGCGGCTGGGCGTTGATGCCCTCCGCATCCATCTGTGGGACCGTGAGATCAGCGACCGCCAGGGGAACCTCCTGGACAACGACCATCTTCGGCTGCTCGATTACATGATCCACCAGGCCTCCAAGCGGGGCATGTGGGTCCTCATCACCGCCATCGGCTGGTGGAACCCCCAGTATCCGGAGCCGGAGGAGGACAACACAAGCCCGGGGTTCTCGAACTACTACAGCAAGGCTCAGATGGCGACCGATCCCGAGGCCCGCCGCGCACAGACGAGCTACTTGCGCCAGCTCATGCAGCACGTCAATCGCTACACAGGATACGCCTACAAGGACGACCCGACGATCATCGCCGTCGAGCTCTTCAACGAGCCCAGCAACCCCGG
Organism: uncultured bacterium; assembly: GCA_964385645.1. GTDB lineage: Bacteria > Armatimonadota > Hebobacteria > Hebobacterales > Hebobacteraceae > CAYLPT01. Next base: position 14,456 of record CAYLPT010000058.1, on the reverse strand, counting down.
CTCAACGGAGGCGATCCGGGAGTACATAGATGCTCTGGCCTCGGCAGTCCGGGAGACCGGGTGCCGTAAGCCCCTTCTCTACAACGCCAGCCAGGGCTTCTGGTCCGGGCTGGCGGAGGCGCTGCGGGACTCGACGGTGGAGGGGGCGACGTTCGGCTGGTATCCGTCCGGGCTGGTGGCTGGGCGCTCCCTGCGCGGTAACTTCCTGCCGCGGGTGGACGACTACCCACTCTCGCGCGCCCCCCAGCTGGCGCCCAAGGCGAAGCTGGTATACGAGTTCGACGCCGCCGATGTCCCCGGATCCTATATGTACCCGGCGATCGCGAGAACTCTGCGCAGCGCCGGGATGCAGTGGGCCACCATGTTCGCCTATGACCCGCTGGCCCTCGCCTCGAGTAACACCGAATACCAGACCCACTATCTGAACCTCGTCTACACGCCTAACAAGGCCGTCAGCCTGCTTATCGCGGGGGAGGCCTTCCGCCGGCTGCCGCGCGGAGGAAGCTACCAGGGGTATCCCGACAACACCCGCTTCGGTCCGTTCCGGGTGAGCTACGAAGAGGACCTGAGCGAGATGGTCACCGAGCGGGAGTTCCTCCACTCGAACGACACATCCACTCAGCCGCCGGCGCCGGAGTCGCTCGCGCGAGTGGTGGGGTGCGGGACCTCACCGGTCGTCAGGTACGAAGGGACGGGGAGCTACTTCCTCGAGAAGCTGGAGCCGGGGGTGTGGCGACTGGAGGTCTATCCGGATGCCGTCTGGGTGGACGATCCCTTCGGCCGGCCATGCCTGGACCGGGAGGTGTCGCGAGTGCTCTGGCGGGAGTGGCCCATGGAGATCCGGCTCCCCGACCTCGGCCAGCGCTTCTCCATCGCGCCCCTGAGCGAGGACAACGACTACCATGCGGAGGCCGCGGGCGGTCGGTTCCCGATCCGGCCGGGCGTGTATCTGCTGGCGCGGGAGGCGGTGAGCGCCGAGGCATGGACGCCGGACAGCCCGTTCGGGCGGTTGACCCTGGGGGAGTTCGTGGCCCCACCCACCCGGCCGCGCCCCCCTCTCGTGCTGCATGAGCCGCCCCTGGAGGTCGTCGAAGGCCAGCCCCTCGCGCTAAGAGCCACGGTGGTCTCCGACGAAGCGCCGGAACGGGTCACCCTCCACCTGCGGAAGTCAACTCCCGAGGCGTTCCATTCGCTCTCCATGGCGCGAGACTGGGGCTACCGGTGGACCGCCCAGGTACCGCCGGAGTGGCTGCAGACCGGCGCGCTGGAGTACTGCATCAGCATCCACCTCGGAGGCGAGGCCCGCACCTATCCGGCGGATGTCGCGGGCAGTCCCGACAGCAGCGACTTTGCATGGCCGCAGCCGCATCTGCTTCTCTCTGTTCACGGCTCTGACGGGCACTCGCTGCTCCATCCGCCCAGTCAGACCTACACCCGCGCAACCGCCGAGGTCGCGGCCGGGAGCCGGCCCGACGCCCACGCGTTGCGGCTCGCGGCCGGAACACCCACCGGCCGGGATGCCGGGTGGTTCACCGCCCGCCTGACTGACCCAAGGGCTGTGTCGCTGCTCTGGCAGGGGAGGAGCGCGCTGGTGATAAGCGCCCGCGCCTCCGATGCGGACGGCGATATGCTTCGGGTCGGGCTGGTGGACAACAGGGGTGACGCGTACGTGACCGAGGTCGCCCTGACCACAGACTGGCGCGACTGGCGCGTCCCCGTTGATGAGTTCTCACCCAGCAGGGGATGGATTGGCCGCCTCCGGCCCCAGGAGGTGGCCGAGCTGCGGTTTGCCCCTGGCGCGCGATTCGGGGTTGCGCAGGGCAACGGGCAGTGGGCCGTGGAGGTCGAACGTGTAAGCCTCGAGCCCCTGCTCCGCTACTGGACCACTCCGGTCGTCTCGACGCGCGCACCGTTCCGGCTGTTCGACGCGGCGCGCGACTGGGCCCACGTGGTTCATCGCGGGGGCAGGGGTTACCGCGCCCAACTGGTTCCCGGGACCACGCCAGACACCCTGGCCCTGCGCATCGCCAAGCCAGCCGGACGACCGGCGGCCTTGCGACACGCGCTGTGGCCGGCCGCTCCGCTTCGCTCTCGGCCCGAGGCGCGGTTCGAGGCGGTCCGCGTTCGCGCGCGGGCCCCCGGGGAGAGCAAGACCGGGCTCGAGATCGCGCTGCTGGACGTTGACGAGCGCGCTTGGACGGCGACGGTCCTCCTGGGTGAGGAGTGGCAGGAGGTCTGGCTTCCGTTGAGGTCCTTGCGGCGGGCGGAGGTGATGGAGGTTCCGTATCCGTACTTCCCCTTCGGCCCCAGGCGCGGCGCTGAGGTGGAGGCTCGGGAGGAGTTGGACCGGTGCGCGCTGGCGAGGCTGGCCGCGGTTCAGTTCCGCCTGGGCGATGATGTGTGCGCCGTGGAGATTGAGGCGGTAGCCCTGGAGGAGATTGGATGACCGCGTTGGCGCCAAGCGCGGCCAGGTTGTGCGCCGGCGCCGCCGCGGAGGGGTCGGCTGGCAGCGGCGGTGACCGCGAGAGCGCCTGTCCACCGCAACACGTCAGGCAGCGCGGTGGCCTGCCCCCATGGATTCCGGCGAGCGACGACGACTGGCAGGAAGTGGTCACGCCAGCGATGACCGGCGCCGTGCGAGCCAACTGAGCGCGCCCGTGGCGGGCCTCGGGGGTGCCGAGCACCTGGCCAGCAGCCCACCGGCCCAGCCGCCGCAGCGCGCAGGCCGACTGGACGCAGCGGCATTGGCGGCGGGCGTGCTGGTGCTGGGCGCCGTCGCCGTGCTGGGGTTCTGGCTGGACATCTACTACGGAGTCGCCAGCCACTTCGGCGCGGGCGTGCCAGCCTCGGGGCCCATCGCCGCGCTGTTCGCCCTGGCCCTCATCTCCCGCCTGCGCTCAGTGCGCGGCCGCGTCGCGCTTACGCGCCAGCGTCTGCTCAGCATCTACGCGATCGTGCTCGTCGGGGCGCCGCTCGTGTCCACGACAGTGCTCGCGAACATGCTGGCGCAGGCCACCATTCAGCGATACATGGCCGCCCGCATCGTCGAGTGGCAGACGAGCTTCATCCCGCTTCTTCCCGCCTGGGGCGGGCCTACCGACTGGCCGGCCATAGAGGGCTTCTACCAGGGCATGACGCCGGTGCCCTGGTCTGCTTGGGCGCTCCCCTTGCTGGCCTGGTCGTCGTTCCTGGTCGCGCTCGTCACCTGTTCCGTGTGCCTGCTGCTCCTCGTGCAGCGGCAGTGGATCGTCCACGAGCGCCTGAGCTTCCCGCTGGCCCAGATCCCGCTGGAGATGGTGTCCTCCCCCCGGGGTGGCGCCTCTGCCCGGCTGCCGGGTTCCTCGTTGTTCTGGCTGGGGCTGCTGACGTCCCTGGCGCTGACCAGCCTCAACACACTCGCCCGTCACTACCCGGCCATCCCGGCAGTCCCCCTGGGCCCGGTGGTGCTGATGCGCTGGCACCAGGTCGGTCCCCTGGCCGGGCTCGGCGAGATCAACCTCGTGCTGTGGCCGTGGCTCATCGCGCTCGCGTTCCTGGCGCCCAAGGAGCTGTCTTTCTCGTGCTGGTTCTTCTGGTGTGTGCGGATCGCCCTCACCGTTGTGGGTATCGCCGCAGGGGCGACCGCGCGGCGCCCCGAGCTCTGGTGGAGCACCGAATTCCCGGCCTCCGTCTACCAGGGGGTGGGCGCGCTCTTCGCCATCGGCCTGTGGTCGGCATGGACCGCCCGCCGGCACCTCGGCCATGTGGTGCGGACCGCGTTCAGTCGGCGCTGGCGCATGGATGAGGCCGGGGAGCCTCTGCACTACCGGTGGGTGCTCGCGGGGTTCCTGCTTTCGTTCTCGGGGTTAGTCTGGTTCTGCTGGCTGGCGGGAGCGCGGGTGTGGTTCGGAGTGACCCTCATCCTGCTGATCCTTGTGTACTACATGACCTGGGCCCGCCTCCGCGCCGAGACCGGTCTGGGCTTCCTGCCCTTTCCGTTCTTCCCCCATGAGGTCATCGTGGTGCCCTTCGGCAGCACCGTGTTCCGCCCTCAGGAGTTCGTTGCTCTCATCGCGCCCCACTGGGCCTACTTCGCGGGCGGCGGCACCCTCGAAGTTGTCCCGGGGAACGCGCTCGAATCCATGAAGATCGCCGACGCGGCCGGCATTCACAAGGGCAGGCTGCTTCTGGGCATGGCCGTGGGCTTCCTCGTCGTCCTCCCCATCGCCATCTGGGTCACGCTTGCCGGGATATACAGACACGGGTTCTACAGCCTTAGCGCAGGCGAAGACCGCACGATCCTGCACTGGTACAGCTGGTACGCCCACGAGTACATCACCAACCCCCGCGGCCCCGACCTCCAGGGAACCTTGGCGATCGCCGCCGGCGCGGCCGCGGCGCTGTTCCTCGGCCTGATGCGGTTGCGCTTCTGGTGGTGGCCTTTCCACCCCATCGGCTACCTGGCAGCCTTCACATGGGGCATGCACCTCTACTCCACGCCCTTCCTCGCGGGCTGGCTCGCGAAGACCCTCACGGTGCGGTATGGCGGCCTGCGGCTCTATCGCGCGCTGATGCCGGCGGCTGTCGGCCTCATCGTGGGCGACCTCCTGAGCGAGGTGCTGTGGGGACTGCTGTCGCTAGCCACCGGCACGCGCTGGTAGGCCAGGCCGCCGAACCGGCCCCGGTCTCCCCCCGGCGGCCGCGCGGGCGGCAACCAGGTTGACAGCGGCCCCATCGCCACCTAACATGCGCCACAGAGGCCGGCCCGCCGCACATCGCGGGCCGGGGGCGAACCTGTGGAGGTGAGGTCCATGCCCGGCAGACTCATCGTCTGCCTGATCATCGCTGTCATCGCGGCCCCACCCGCGGCAGCCCAGCAGTGGGAGGGTGCGGTGGGCCCTAATCTCGTGGAGAACCCGAGCTTCGAGGACGTGCGCGAGGGGTCGCTGGCGGCCTGGTCCTATGACCCCGCGGTGTTCGGCCCTGACCAGACGGTGGCGAGCTCTGGCGCGCGCTCGCTGCGGTTCGTCAACCACGACCCGGACCGCTATGTCTTGTGCACACAGGTCATCCCGCTTGAGCCGGGCCATGTCTACGAACTGCGAGCGCGGATCCGCACCCAGGGGATCGCTGGCCGGGACACCGGGGCCACGGTGTGCCTGGAGTGGTCAGACGCGGAGGGCCGCTACCTGGGGGGATACTACCCGGAGGGGGTCGGGGGAGACACCCTCAACTGGACAGAGATCGGGGGGCTGAGCCCGCCGGTGCCGGCCGGGGCCGCGCGTGCTACGGTCTCATGCTATGTCCGGCGGGGCATGACCGGTACCGCCTGGTGGGATGAGGTGTCCGTGCGGCGGTGGCGGCGGCGACCGATGGTCAGCATCCTGACCAGCCCCTCCTACCGGGGGTGGATCTGGGACCACGGCCCCGGGCGCGCCGAGGCGCGAGTGACCCTGCTCGATGAGGAGCTCGACGCGGGCCGCGAGGGGGTGCAGGTGGTGGGTCGGCTGGTCGCCGCGGGCGGCCGAGTGCTGGCTGAGCGCCCCGCGCAGCCCGGGCCGGGGCGCACGCTCATGGTGTCCGTGCCACTTCCGGCCGATGGTGAGCACGAGTACCTGCTGGAGATTCGGCTACTCGACGGGCGGACGGGGGAGGTGATGGCCCAGGACGAGCACCGGTTGACGCGCCGCACGGGCCCGCCGCCCAGGGCCTATGTGGACGAGCACAACCGGCTCATCCTCGAGGGCGAGCCCTTCTTCCCCCTGGGCATGTACTGGAGCGGCATGAGCGAGGCCGAGCTGGCGATCTACCAGGAGGCCCCGTTCAACTGCCTGATGCCCTACCAGACGCCGAGCCGGGAGCAGATGGACCTGGCCCACCGGCTCGGCCTGCGGGTCATCTACACCATCAAGGACCTCTACTACGGCACCCGGTGGTGCCCCGACTACATCACCTCAGAGGCCGACGAGGAGCCGGCCGTGCGCAGGACCGTCCGCGAGTTTCGCGACCACCCGGCGCTCCTCGCCTGGTACATCAACGACGAGCGCCCGCTGTCCATGCTCGACCGGCTCAAGGCCCACCAGCGCTGGGTAGAAGAGGAGGATCCGAACCACCCGACCTGGGCGGTGCTCTACCAGGTGGATGAGGTGGACCGCTATGTGAGCAGCTTCGATGTGATCGGCACCGACCCGTACCCGATCCCCGATTGGCCGGCCTCGCTCGCGGGACGATGGGCGCGCCTCACCCGAGAGGGCGTCGCCGGGGCGCGGGCGATGTGGATGGTGCCCCAGGTGTTCCGCTGGCCAGAGAGGCACCGTCCCCCCACCTTCGCGGAGCTGCGCTCCATGACCTGGCAGTGCATCGCTGAGGGCGCCATGGGGATCGTGTTCTACTCCTGGTTCGACCTGCGGGCCGACCAACAGTTCCCCTTCGAGCAGCGCTGGCCTGAGGTCAGGCAGGTCGCGCAGGAGGTCGCCGACATGATCCCGGTGCTGCTGTCCGTGGAGCCTGTTCCCGCTCTGGAGGTGGCGGTTCCGGAGGAGGTCCACTGGACCGCGCGCACCCACGAGGGTATCACCTACATCATCCTGGCGAGCGGAAGCGAGGAGGCGGTCATCGCGAGCGTGCGCCTGTCATATCCTCAGGCAAGCGTCGTAGTGAACGGCAGGCCGCTCCTGGTCTCCGACGACGGTCGCTTCACCGTCGAGGTCGAGCCCCTCGGGGTGGCGGTATGCCGGGTCGCCGTTCCTGCCGCCCCCTGAGCGCGGACCCTCTCGGCGCCGTGGCCCTCGGGATACACGTCCGCGCGGGCTGTGCAGCTACTGGTCCGGCCCGGCCCGCAGCCATCCCATATGGGGCGGCCTGACGGTGGGCGGGGCGCCCTGCGCGTGGTAGATCCTCTCCAGCTCACAGGTGGCCTGCTCGCAGGCCGCCGTCAGCAGGCCGTCGTGGGCCACCAGTTCGCGGTCAATGAGGGCCCGCAGCAGGAGAATGCGCCAGCGCCAGGCGCTGCGCGCGTACTGGGAGAGCCTCGCGTCCACGCCGACAAGCAGTCCATAGGCGCGCTCGGCGCCGGCGTCCTCCTGGGCGAGGCGGACGGCGCCCCGCAGCTCTCCCTCGGCGTCCTCCCTGAGTTCATACCGCCCGGTCTCCTGGCCCAGCAGCGCGCGGCGCCCGTTGGCCTCCAGTATCTGCACCGCGGCCACCACCTCGTCGGCGACCTCCGGCGAGAACTCAAAGGCTGCGTACTCACGCACAATGTCGAGAGCGCTGCGCTCCGGGCTCCAGAGGAGCTGGAGCGCGATCACCTTGTTGATGTCCTCGAAGATGCCCTCCGAATAGGGATACGCGCCGGAGAGCGCCGCTCTCGCCTGCTCCCACCAGGTCTGTAGGAGCCCGGGCGCAGGGTTGGCCCCGAATCCGCCCCAGGGCCCCAGGCCGCCGGCGTCCCACATGCTGATCTCCGGGAAGCCCAGCAGCGGCAAGCCCCCGGGCACACCCCGCTCCCGCAGGAAGGCCGGGAACTGCCCCAGCGCGTGGTCGGCGAGGATGAAGTCAGCCCAGGGGGTCTCCCCGGCGAAGCGCTCCGCTAGCCCAGCCCACTCGCCCTCGTCGAAGTACCAGGTGGAGAGGACGATCTGGCCTTTCGGGAATACCTCCCGGAACAGGTCGGCCTCCGCGCGGGCGATGCGCAGGAATCCGTTGCTGCCCCACGGCCGGCAGTCCTCGCAGTCGCACCCGCCCCCGTCATAGGGCCAGATGATGAGGTGGCCGAGCTCCAGGTCCGCGAGCGCCGCGAAGGCCTCCCGGTACTGCTCCAGCAGCAGGTCCCAGGCCTCCGGGATGCTGGGGCAGAGCGTCCAGTCGGGCGCGAACCCGCCCCGGCCCTGGCCCTTGGCGCGCAGCTCGGGGCGCACCACCGGCCCCCCGTTGGCGATGATCAGCACCCCCACCGACAGGCCCAGCTCGCGGCCGGCCTCCATGATCGCCCGCTGTCGGGCGAACCACTCGCCTCGGTGCTGCGGGTCGGCCCCAGGCGGCACCAGGGGAAGCACGACCGTGAGGCTGTTACATCCCCACAGCGCCAGGTCCTCAAGATAGCCGCGTATCTCCTCCAGCGGAGCCGCGCAGTAGTAATTGCCCGTGAAGGCCCCGAAGTAGATGCCTCGCACCGGCCGCGCGGGCGCGGAGGATCCCCGCCACGCGCCCGGCCGCAGGGCGCCATCGGCGAACTGCGAGCCGCGCAGGAACTTGCCAACACCATAGAGCAGGCCGCGCTCGTCGTGCCCGGTGATGTGGATCCCGCCGTCGGACGCTTCCTCAATGGAGAACCCCTCCGCGCCGGGGCCGGGCTCCACCGAAAGCACGACCTTCACCTCGCCCTCGCCGCGGGTGCAGATCGCGGCCCCGCAGCGCCGCTCGATCTGCCGGCACAGCAGCTCGGCCGCCCGACGCACCAGCGGCGAGCCCGGGCCCTCCACTACCACCTGCACAGCTCTCACCAGGCTCCTGTCTCCCGGCGCCTGCTGGGCCCACGTGGGGCCTGCCAGCAGCGAGATGAGGCCGACCCCAAGGCGGGCAAGCATCCACCCCCGGCAGACCCTTATCTTCACCTTACTCTCCTGCTAGAGTCCGCCATCTAACGTGCCTACCCGCGCCGATTCGGTCAAGCGCGGGGACGCAAGGCAGCAGCGAAGTGGTCCCCGCCTCGGTGACAGCCCTCAAGTGACCCGTTCCGGGCGGCGGTGAAGGCGTTGTTCCGGACCGCCTGATGCTCACCTCGCCCGGGACGGCAGATCTCGGCCCCCAGACACCGCGGTGTGCCTCGCCAGCGGCCCCCCGGAGTCGTTGGTCTCCTCCAGCACCCGCTCGCCGTTGTAGACATAGCGCCACCAGGTGCCGCCCAGGCGCGCCCGCATGCGCTGGCCCAGGGCGTTGTAGTAGTAGAGGTCGGTCACGCTGCCGCCGCCGCTGGGCTAGGTGAGCGAGGTGAGGCGGCTCTCATCGTCATAGGCCAGCGACCAGCTCCCGAACAGCGATCCGGACACGCTCGTCATGTTCCCCGCCCCGTCGTAGGCGAAGCTGGCCGACTGGCCGCCCGCACCGGACCAGCGAGCCGCGGCGCCGCCCGACAGGCTTGGCTTGTGCCCCACTCGAACCGGGCGCATGGGCCGCCCTACTTGAACGGTATGCCCGCCCTGCGGTCCATCAATCGGAATGAGGATACGCCCCCGCGGCGAAGGAGTCAAGGCGCTGAGCGGTGGCGCCGTTCAGGCGCCCCCACAGCGGGCCCTGACTTCACAGCCATTGTGCGGCAGACTTCGGGGTGCCGCAGGGAAGGGACATGCCGGCCGGAAGGATCGGGGGCCACATGCAGACACAGCTCAGCCCGATCAGATGCTGGCGGGAGAGCGGGCGGATCGCGGCGCGGCGGCGGGTGACGCGCACGCGCGGCGCGCTCCGCGCCCTGGCGGCCTGCGCGCTCGGGCTCGCGCTTCTGGCGAGCTTCGGCAAGCGAGAGGAGGCAGGAGCGATGCTGTGTGAGCTCCCGGAGGGATATGGCCTGGCGGCGCGGTACCCTGGGGACGCCGGGATCGAGAAGGATCCTGCCGTCGTCTTCGCCGACGGCTTCGAGGACATCGAGGCCGACGTCATGGCCGGGAGCTTCGAGGCGCAGCCCGGCAAGAGGTGGGACAACGCCTGGGGAACGGTGCGCATCACCCGAGATCCGAGCAACGTCCACAGCGGAAGGCAGGCCGTCGAGATCACGCACGACCATCCCCGCAGCCACGGGGCCGACAGGCGGTTCGCGGAGGGATTCGAGGTCCTGCACGTGCGCTACTACATGAAGTATGCTGAACGCTTCCCTGGCTGCCACCACACCGGCATGGCCCTCCTCGGCGCCGCGCCCGGGGTGACCATCGGGAGCTCCACTGGCGTGCGTCCCGACGGCGCCAACCACTTCACCGCGCTCCTGGACGCTATCCCGCCCTGGGCGCGGGAGGCCCCTCACCCACCGGGGTACATGAACATCTACTGCTACCACATGGACCAGGCGCGTGAGTGGGGAGACCTCTTCTTCCCCACGGGGGAGGTGTACCCGCCCGAGAACGCGTGGCTGTTCGCCGAGCACTTCGTCCCGCGGCCCCATCTCATCGCCGAGCGGGGCCGGTGGCACTGCTACGAGCTGATGGTGAAGGTGAACACGCCCGGCCGCCGGGATGGGCGGATCGCTTTCTGGGTGGACGGCAAGCTGGCTGGCGACTTCGGCAACCTGCGGCTGCGAAGCGTGGAGGAGCTGAAGATCAACCAGGTGATACTCAGCTCCTACTCGAGCAGGGTTGAGCCGGACCAGACGCTGTGGTATGACGATGTGGTGGTCGCCACCTCGTACATCGGCCCGCAGATGCCCGGCCCGCGGTGACCGCCGCCGCGACTACTCCCGCGGGACCGGCCTCGGCATCACGGGGGGACCGGGCCGGGCCGCGAGCTGAAGCTCGGCGTTGCGCGCGTTGCGCTGCCGGCCGGTGAGCAGCCCCTCCGCCTCGAGGAAGCGGCGCACCGGCAGGCTGGGGTCGTTCGAGGTCACGAGGTACTCCTGGGCGTCGTCATCCCACTCGAGGTTGATGCGGCCGGCGTACTTGCTGCGGCGGGACTCCGGCCACTCCCAGAGGCAGTTGGAGTGCAGGACCCGGAAGTCGAGGTCGAGGGCGAGCACGAGGACCTCGCCGTACTCGGAGGTCCGGCCTAGCACGCGGCCGAGCGGATCCACGGTCATCGCGGGCGGGTGGAGGGTGGAGGCGGCGATGTAGTAGTCGTGCTCCCAGGCGCGGCCCCTGAGGGCCACCGGCGATGCCGGGTCGGTGCAGAAGAGCACGAGCTCCGCGTCCTGGTCGGCGAGGGCCTGCCAGCCCGCCGCGAAGGCGATGTCCCAGCAGATCTGAACCCCCACGCGGCCGAAGTCCAGATCGAACACGGGGAACTCGCGGCCGGGCGTGACGCCGTACTCGAGCGATCCGTCGGTCATCATCACCGGGAACACCTTGTCGTACACGCCGACGGGCTCGCCCTGGCGGTCGAGGAGGACGACGGAGTTGTAGACACGGCCCTCCCGGCGGAGCAGCACCGGGGCCGTCGCATAGGTGCGGTGCTGGCGCGCCTTCTCAGCCACCGCGGTGACGACCCGGCCCTCGAGGGGCTCGGCCACCTCCTCGACGCGGCCCTGGACGAACTGGAAGGAGGATTCGGGCAGGACCGCGAGGTCGAGCGGCAGCCCCTGTTGGGCCGCGCTCTCGGCCATGTGGTCAATCACCGTGAGGTTGCGGGCGAGCAGCTCATCAGGGGTGGCTGCTCCCGCAAGGTCCAGCGAGCACATCCCGACGGCCGCGCGCCGCGGTCCATCCCTGCGGCGACTCACTGCTCTACTCCTTTCAGGCGTGCACTCCGGGCTCTCCCCATGGGGCCCGATCAGGCTGGGTGGCAGCATGAGGCCTGTTGCCTCGCAAGCGGAGCAGGCGAGCGGCCGCGCCGGCCCGCCCGCGTCATCCCACGGGCACGTATATGCGGCCGTCGCGGGCGGGGATGACGGCGCGTGTGCCGGCCCAGCCTGTGGTGTAGTCGCGGCGGCGCTGGTCGAACTCCAGATGCACGCGCTTGGGCAGCGGGTTCACCACCACGAGCCCGCCCTCGAAGCTCCGGCGCCAGGTCCCATCCCCGGCCTCTTCGGCCGGCCCGAGGGCCCGGCCCAGGGGCGCGTCGAACTCCGCGTACCACCAGTGCTGACCGCGCCAGCGCGTGTTCAGGTCGAAGCCATAGTAGCCGTCGCCCATGAGCGCGGTGGCCAGCCCGAAGCGCATCCGCTGGAGGTGCGCATAGCCCTCTTCGAGCAGGTCGCAGCACTCGTCGTAGGGCAGACGCTGGGGGGCGTTGTACTCCGGCCAGATGCCGGTCGAGGCGTTGATGGTGGTGCAGGTGGGCGTGTGCGGGAGCGCGCAGTCATCCAGGTACAGCTTCAGCACCCTGGCCCAGCGCATCCGCTCGTCTATCGCGTAGTCCACGTAGTCCTCATAGTAGTTGCCGTTGATGTAGGGCAGCGCGTACTCCCGACCCATCTGCGCGTTCACCATGATGATGGCCTGTTCGCCGAGCTGCCGGCGGAGCTGCTCGAGGAGCGCCCGTTTCCCCTCGGTCCAGGCCGCGTCGAGGGCGGCGCCCTCGTCTGGGCGGCCATCGCCGTCGGCGTCAATGGCGACCTCCTTGCCGGACTCGATCTCGACCGCCCACCAGTCGAATCCGGCCCCCATGCAGTCAACGAACACCCCGTCGAGCGCGAGGGGCGCGCTGCGCTCGATCACCGCGCGGGCGAGGGCCTCGACGGCCTCCGGGCGCGACAGGTTCAGCATCTGCGTGCCCGGCCAGCCAGCGATCCGCTCGCCCTCTGTCGTGTGGAGATACGCGCTCTCGGGCAGGCCCGCATCGCCGGCAGTCCAGTAGGGCGCGCTCGCCGCGAAGTGCAGCACCACGATCCCCGGGTTCAACTCCCTCAGCCGACTGAGCTTGTCGTTCAGCCGGGAGATCGCTTGCTTGTCGTCGGGCACGCGCAGGCCGCCGATCAGCAGGTCATAACGCGCCGCCAGGCGCAGCTCCACCTCCGTCGCATCCGGGCCGATGCCGGCCCCATAGATGCTGGCAATCCTCGGAAACGACGGCGTCGTGGCGGCAGTGGACATGGCGCCTCCCTGATCGGCAGTCTGCATCATGGGTGCGGCTTCGGCGCGGAAGCCTGGCCTCCCTCCAGCCGGAACCGGAATTCCCGCCTTACCCTGGCGTCCTCCGGCGAGTCCAGCGGGACGGTGTAGGTGATGTCCCAGGCGCCTGCGCTGGGGTCATAGTCGGCCTGCCAGAAGTCCCGCCCGTGCACCGACTGGTCCACCAGGCGCCAGCGCCCCCCGCCCTCCCGCATCTCCAGCACTGGCTCGCGGTAGCCCGACAGCCCCGCGATCGTGATAGGGACATACCCCAAGCCCCCCGTGATCGCGAACTCCGCCCGGTCGCCGAGGGCGCGAACCGCCGTCGGCCTCACCGACAGCAGGGCGCCCTGGGACACCGCGACCTCGAGGTCATTGCCGACCGCCTCCCGGTGTACCATCCGCCACGTGTTCTCATGTCGCTCCAGCGCCGCGCGGAGGTTCCTGTTCGGCCCGTAATAGTCGCCAGCGTACTGGGGAACGACGAGATGCTCGATGGTCGCCTCCACGTAGTCGCCAGGCAGCAGGCGCGTGAGGCCAGGTGGGGGCAGGATGTCCAGGACCGAGGTGTCCTCCCCGCGCGCCCGCACGCCGCGCTCAGCAATCCAGGGAAGCGCCCTCTCTCCGCCAAGGACCGCCTCCCAGTGCCTGATCACCAGGCCGCGGTTGGCCCAGGCGCCGTTCCTCGCATCGCCCTGCACGACGGCCTCGTGAAGTGAGATCCACGGGAGCCGCCCGCGGCACTCCATCGGGTCGGTCCGGTATCTGTCGCCTCCCCACTGGGTCTGCCACTCGCGGACCACTCCCCGCTCGTCGCCCATCGCGATCCTCCGCTCGCCTGTGTAGCTGTAGGTGTCAGCGCCGATCTGAAGGATGACGAAGCGGGAGACGTCGGCGGGCTCCACGACGTCCAGCCGAAGCCGGTAGATGCCGCGCACGATGTCGTCCGTGCGGTGGATGCTCACCGTCGCGCGGTGCTCGAGCTTGCCGCCGTAGGTCTGGCCCGCGTAGCTCACCTCGGTCAGGTTCGGGCAGTTGCGGTGGTAGGCCGTTCTCATCCGCGCCGGGTACTGGCGCGCGCCGTCTGCGTCGAAGCACCGGAAGAAGTCTCCGCCACCCACGTTGTTCGTCCAGTGCCACCGCTTTCGCCCCCACCCCCACACCATCAGCGGCCGCACATCCAGCACCGCGGCCTCCGCCTGCACCTGGTCGGGCTCATAGCAGATGCTCTCTCCCCACGCCCCGATGGCGGACTGGTCCCAGAGCTGATTGCCGCCCCAGCCGATGAGGGAGAGCTGGGCATGGGAGGCTGCCGGCACGCCGCCCCAGTGCGCGTGGGCCACCACTAGCTCCAGCTCCACCCGCGAGTGCGCCGGCACCCGCAGCAGCGTGAACGCGTGCAGCCAGACCCCCTGATACCGCAGGTCCAGCTGCGGCTGTCGGTGCCAGTTCTTGCTGATCTGCACCGGCAGCCCCAGCGGGAACCCATCCCCGTCGCGCAGCAGCACCGACACCCCCGTGATCTCCGCCACCCCAGGAATATGCATCGCCGACGCCGACTGCTCGAACAGCAGCCGCACCGCTGCCGGCTCCCGCCCAGGGTTGGTGAGTCTGACCGTTGCGCTCCTCAGCGTCTCGTTGTGCTCCCCCGCGCTCGCCATCCCCTCCAGCTCCACCCGGTACCAGCCCCGCACCGCGTCGTACTCCACCCCACAGGGCCCTCCCCTCGGC
>CAYLPT010000057.1:0-4861 GCA_964385645.1 uncultured bacterium | reverse complement strand
GGATTACGGTGACGCGCTCGCCGGCGGTGAGGGCGCGCCCGGGCCGGGCGGGTCGGCCCGCGATCAGGACGTGGCCAGCCCTGGCGAGCCTCTCGGCCTGGGAACGGGTGAGGCCGAGGTTCTGTCGGGCGAGGAAGGCGTCGAGGCGGGCGCCCTCCTCCTCCGGGGGGACGGTGAGGTGGCGGATGTGCTCGCTCATGGACTGGGAGTGTCGTGCTCCTGCCCCGGCCGGCCGCGGACACGCTGGCGGAGGGCGAACAGGCCGGCGAGGGCGCCGATGAAGATGGCGGCGCTGAGGGCCTGGGCCTCGGTGATGCCGTAGGCGAGGACGCGGGCGGTGTAGCCCTTGCGGAGGACCTCGATGGCGGAGCGCAGCACCGAGTAGGAGGCAAGGTAGAGGAGAAAGAGCTGCCCTTTGGCGCGAAGGCGCGGCTGCGCCCAGAGGAGGAGTGCCAGGATGGCGAAGCTGCCCAAGGCGCTGTAGAGCTGAGTGGGATGGCTGGGCTCGGTGAGGATGGGGGAGTCCGGGAAGATGGGGAAGCGGATGCCCCAGGGCAGGGAGGTAGGAGCGCCGTAGCAGCAGGCGTTGAGGAGGCAGCCGAAGCGGGCGATGCCGTAGCCGAGCGCGAGCCCCGGAGTGACCATATCGGCGAGGGTGAGGAACGGGAGGCGGCGCCGCCGGGAGAAGAGCGCCGCGGCAAGTACGCCGCCGAGGAGGCCGCCGTGGAAGGAAAGGCCGCCCTCCTTCCAGAGGTAGAGGGCTTCCGCGGGGCGCTCGGCGTAGTCGGGCCAGTGGAGAGCGACGAACAGGGCGCGGGCGGCGGGGAGCGCGCCGATGAGGATCCAGAGGGCGAGGTCGAGGGCGAGCTCGGAGGAGAGGCCGAGGCGGCGGGCCTGCCGGCGGGCGAGCAGGATGCCGGCCAGGAAGCCGATCATGAGCAGCGTGCCGTAGCTGTGGACGGTGAAGGGCCCGATGCGGAAGAGGACGGGGAGCATCAGGGGCCTCCTGGGGCGGCGTGCCTGGGGCGCACGAGGCGGAGCGTGAGGAGCGCGAAGCCGGCGGTGATGGTGACGTCGGCGAGGTTGAACACCGGCCACCATCCCAGGTCAACGAAGTCCACGACCGCGCCGAGTCGAAGGCGGTCGAGGAGGTTGCCCAGGGAGCCGCCGAGCACGAGGCCCAGGGGGGCGGCGTGATCGGCCCGGCGGGAGAGGCCGCCGCCGAAGGCGGCGTAGGCGATGATGGCGAGGCAGAGAAGGGCGCCGGAGAGCAGCAGAACCCAGCGGGCCGAGACGAGCCCGAAGGCGGAGGCGGGATTGTGGGTGAGGGTGAGGGCGAGCCAGGGGCCCAACAGGGGCAGGGGAACCTCGGGCTGGAGGAGGCGGAGCGCGGCCTGCTTGGCGAGCTGGTCGGCGGCGAGGGCGACCGCGGCGAGGGTGAGGAAGCCGGTGAGAGGGCGTCCGCGGCGGGGGGACGCCCTCACCGCTAGCGCTCCAGACGGTCCTGGCAGTCGAGGCAGAGGGTGGCGAAGGGGAGGGCCTGGAGGCGGGCCTTCTTGATGGGCTTGTTGCAGACGTCGCACTGGCCGTAGGTCCCGCGCTCGAGCTTCTCGAGGGCGACATTGACCTGATTGAGGAGGCTCTCGACGCTCTCGCCGATGGCGAGATCCTTCTCGCGCTCGAAGGTCTCAGAGGCGAGGTCGGCGGGATGGTCCTCGTAGGCGGACAGCTCGTTGGCGCGCTCGGACTCCGAGGCGCGCGCGGTGCGCTGCTCTATCTGGTGGAGCTCGAGCTCGAGGCGCTCGCGCTCGGCCAGCAGCAGGGCGCGGAACTTCTCCAGGTCCGGTCGGGCTCCGGCGGCGGGCCTGCGCTTGGGCTTGTCTGCGCCGCGGGCCCCGCTCTGGGCCGTTTTCCTCGTCTTGCTCTTCACCGCAGCTCTGGCAGACATCGCACTTCGTCCTTTCCTCTCCGCTCAGGCAAGTCCTGTCGCCGCGTCCCTCATCGGCAACTGGCGCCGCCGCCTTGAGCGGCCCCTATCACATACCCAACGGACGGCGTACATATTCCACAGAACGCGCCCGCGGGGATGCCGGCGGGGCCCGCCCGGATGCCTGCAGGGCGGCAGCAGGCGCCCGGACGGCGGGTCAGTATAGCGCCCGTTTGCGGGCAGGTCAAGGAGGTGCGGAGGCGGAAGGAGGGGCAGGCGGCGGCCTGGAACGCGCGAGGGGGGACGCTCGACCGCGCGTCGGCGGCCGGACATTTCCCACAGGAGCGCTGCCATGGACAGGGTGACGATCACGCTCGAGGGCGAAGGGCTGCTGGAGCTTCAGGCGGTGCTTCTGGACGATGACGCGGCCGGCGCGCTCGAGTTCGTGAAACGGCACATCGCCCCCAGGATCCCGCGCAAGGGGACCATGCCCTGCGATTCCTCGCGGCTCAACCCCTTCATCCTCTCCCGGAAGCAGGGGAGGCAGGAGGGCGCCGGATAGGCCGCGCCTTCCTCCTCTGGCGTCCGAGGGGGGCTGCGCCTGCTGGCGGTGTCTGTCAGGGCGGCGCCGGGCGCGTTGACAGGGGGCGGGGGTTCCGGTATAGTAGTGCGAGGAAGTTCCGGGCGGCGACGGCGACTGACCCACCGGCGGCCCAAGCGGGTGCCCCCGTTTGGGCCCTTCTGTTTCCCCCCAATACCGGGGCGCGTGCGCGCCTGCCGCGGAGGAGCGTGGTGCCGGCAACAGTCGTCATAGGGAGCCAGTGGGGAGATGAGGGCAAGGGCCGCGTGGTGGACCTGCTGGCGGAGGAGGCGGACCTAGTGGTCCGCTACCAGGGAGGCAACAACGCGGGCCACACGGTGTGGGTGGGCGAGGAGCGCTATGCGTTCCACCTCATCCCGACCGGGATTCTGCGGGGGAGGCCCTCGCTGATGGGCGGGGGGATGGTGATTGACCCCTGGGTGCTGGAGGAGGAGGCGGAGCGGCTGGAGGCCCGGGGCGTGGAGGTGCTGCGCAATCTGCGCATCAGCGAGAACGCGCACCTCATCCTGCCCTACCACAAGACCATCGAGGAGGCGGAGGAGAAGCGCCGTGGCAGCCGGGCAATCGGCACCACCAGGCGCGGGATCGGGCCCGCCTACGAGGACAAGGCGGCCCGGCGGGGGCTCCGCGTGGGCGACCTGCGGGACCCGGAGACGCTGCGGGAGAAGCTCGGGGAGGTGGTGGGGTACAAGAATCTGATGCTCGAACGAGTCTACGGGGCGCCGCCCGTGGACGCCGGGCGGCTCTACGATGACCTGCGGCGGGTGTGCGAGCGCTGGGTGGGGAGCATCTGCGATGCCTCGCTGGTGGTCCACGAGGCGCTGGCGGCCGGGCGCAGGGTGCTGTTCGAGGGCGCGCACGGGACGCTGCTGGACATAGACTGGGGAACCTACCCGTTCGTGACCAGCTCCAGCCCGCTGGCGGGCGCGGTGTGCTCGGGGGTGGGGGTCGGCCCCCGGTGGCTCTCGCGGGTGGTAGGCACGGCGAAGGCCTACACGACGCGGGTGGGCAGCGGTCCCTTCCCGACCGAGATCGAGGACGAGACCGCAGCCAAGATGCGGGACGCCGGCGGCGAGTACGGCACCACGACGGGGCGGGGTCGGCGCATCGGGTGGTTCGACGCCGTGATCATCCGGAAGGCGGTCCGCATCAACGGCATAGATGACCTCGCCATCACCCACCTGGATGTGCTCGACCAGTTCGCCGAGATCCCGATCTGCGTGGACTACGAGGCCGCGGGCGAGCGGGTGAGCGCCTTCCCGAACGATATCGCGGAGCTGGCGCGCTGCCGTCCGGTCTACGAGACCGCGGCGGGCTGGCGAGAGGACACCTCGGGCGCGCGCAGCTTCTCCGAGCTGCCCAGGAACGCCCAGCGCTACGTGAGGCGGCTGGAGGAGCTGGCGGGGGTGCCCATCTCCCACGTGCTGGTGGGGCGCCAGCGTGATCAGTCCATCATCCTCTAGCATCGCCCGCGGGCCGGCGGCGGAGCGCCTCCGGCTGATCCTGGCGCGGCTGCCCCGCGCCCAGGAGGCCCCGGCGCACGCCCGGTGGCGTGACCCGCTGGACAGCCTGATCGGCACGGTGCTGTCGCAGAACACCACGGATGCGAACTCGGGGCGGGCCTTTGCGCAGCTCAAGGCTCGCTTCCCGAGCTGGCAGGCGGCGGCGCGGGCGCGGCCCCGGGAGATCGCGGCGGCGATCCGCTCCGGCGGGCTGGCGGACATCAAGTCGCGGCGCATCAGGGCTATCCTGCGCAAGATCGAGGACGACCGCGGGCGGCTGGACCTGCGGTTCCTGAAGCGCATGCCGCTGGCGGAGGCTCGCAGCTACCTGACCAGCCTGCCGGGGGTGGGGCCGAAGACGGCGGCCTGCGTGCTGCTGTTCTCCTTGGGCCGGCCCGCCTTCCCGGTGGACACGCACGTGCTGCGGGTGTCCAAGCGCCTGGGGCTGTTGCCTGTGGGAACGACGATGGAGCGGGCGCACGACGTGTTCCCGGAGCTGGTCGCGCCGGGGCAGATGCTGGCGCTGCATGTGGGGCTGGTGCGGCATGGCCGGGAGGTCTGCCGGGCGCGGCGGCCGCGCTGCGAGGTGTGTCGGCTGGCGGAGCTATGCCCGCGCATCGGGGTAGTGGGGAGGAGGACGGCATGAGGATGGAGCGGGCGCGGGAGCTGCTCGAGGCGTTCCGGGGGCGGCGGGTGCTGCTGGTGGGGGACCTGATGATGGACGAGTGGGTGTTCGGCGCGGTGCGGCGGATCTCGCCGGAGGCGCCCATCCCGGTGGTGCAGATGCCGTTGGGCGATGAGGCGAGGGAGCACAAGCCTGGGGGCGCGGGG
>CAYLPT010000056.1:0-12217 GCA_964385645.1 uncultured bacterium | reverse complement strand
GGCGGCCCTGGCGCGGGCGGTGGAGCGGGCCGGGGTGGTGGTGGACTTCCCCGCCCTGCGTCCCCCGGAGGCCGCCGCTTGGGTTGTCAGGCGGGCGAAGGAGCTGGGCAAGCGTCTGGAGCCAGCGGCGGCCCGCAAGCTGGCAGACCAGAAGATCGGCCCCCACCTGCGCCAGCTCGAGCAGGAGCTCGAGAAGCTTGCCCTGTACGTGGGTGAGGGCGCGACGATCAGCGCTGCGCACGTCGAGGAGGTGACCCCCCGGCTGATCGAGGAGAGCGTCAATCGGCTCCTCGATGCGGTCGGGCGGCGCAGCCCGGGGCCCGCGGTGGTCATCCTGCGGGAGCTGCTCGAGGAGCAGCGAGAGGCGCCGGAGCGGATCCTGGGGGCACTCTCCAGTTCGCTGCGGCTGCTGTGGCAGACGAAGCTGCTGCTGGAGCGCGGGTGGCGGCCAGGGGCGGAGGTGGACGAGGAGGCCGCGGCGATGCTACTCCAGGACCCGCGGCGCAGCGCCCTGGGCCAGTTCGCCCGGCGCTCCTGGGCCGCCGGGCGGTCGGCCCGGCAGGCACAGGCGCTCTCGTGGGCGCAGCTAGAGCGCGCGCTGCTCTCCCTCCACGCCTGCGACCTGGCCCTCAAGGGGATCGCGGGCAAGGTTGGCGACCCCGCGACGGCCCTGGAGCTGCTGGTCGTCCAGCTCTGCTCGGACCTGGAGATGCCGGTGTGGGGGAGGATGTGACCCCGCGACGGCGCAAGGGGTAGATGCGTGCACCGGAAGGAGAGGACGATGGGGGACCAGCCAGGCGGGCTCAGCCGACGGGACCTGCTGCGGGCGGCTGCCGGCGCGGTGGCGCTGGGGCTGGCCGCCGGGTGTGGGCGCCAGGCGGGGGGCGAACCCGCCCCTGGAGAGGAGAGGAGATCAGTGCCTGCTCAGACGAAGCTGCCGCGCTGGCGAGGCTTCAACCTGTTGGAGATGTTCACAGTGCATAGTGACGGCAACTGGCAGGAGGACGACTTCCGATGGATCTCGGATTTCGGCTTCGACTTCGTCCGCCTGCCCATGACCTACACCCAGTGGATCGAGGACGACGACGTCTGGAAGATCTCGGAGGCCGGCCTGGCGAAGGTGGACCGGGCGGTGGAGCTGGGGCGCAAGTACGGCCTCCACGTGTGCCTGAACTTCCACCGCGGCCCGGGCTACAGCGTGAACCCGGAGCGCCAGGAGCCCTTCGACCTCTGGAAGGACCAGGCGGCCCTGGACGCCTTCTGCCTTCACTGGACGACCTTCGCGGAGCGCTACCGCGGCCGGCCCTCCTCCGAGTTGAGCTTCAACCTCATCAACGAGCCCGGCCAGGTGAACCGGGATGATCACGAGCGGGTCGTGCGGGCCGCGGTCGCCGCTATCCGCAAGGTGGACCCGGAGCGGCTGATCATCGCCGACGGGGTCCAATGGGGCACCGTGCCGTGCCCCGAGCTTGCGGACCTGGGCATCGCCCAGAGCACCCGCGCCTACACGCCCATGGGTGTGAGCCACTACCAGGCCTCGTGGGTCGGCGGGGAGCACTGGCCCACCCCCACCTGGCCCGGCCACCAGGAGTGGGGCCGGAGCTGGGACCGGGCGGCGCTGGAGCAGCACTACCAGCCGTGGGCCGAGCTGGCCGGCCAGGGCGTGGGTGTGCATTGCGGCGAGGGCGGCGCGTTCAACAAGACGCCACACCCCGTGGTGCTAGCCTGGCTGCGGGACGTGCTCGAGATTCTGAAAGGCCACAACATCGGCTACGCGCTGTGGAACTTCCGGGGCTCCTTCGGGATCCTGGACTCCGGTCGCGCGGATGTGGACTACGAGGATTTCCACGGACACCAGCTGGACCGGAAGCTGCTGAGCCTGCTGCAGGAGCTCTAAGAGACGAGCGGGAGAGGGCTACAGTGGCCGCTTGGCGGGGATCCCGGGGCGGCGGGGGTACTTGTCAGGTGTAGCGGCTGCCTTTTGCACGACCACGAGGAGGCGCGCGCCGGCGCCCTGGGGCAGCTCGAGCCGATGGAGGTCGGTCAGCCGGCCGCCCAGTGTGGCCAGCGCCCCTCCCGCCCGGGCCAGCTCGCTCTCCCCGGCCGGCCCCTTCTGGGCGATGACGCGCCCGTCCACCCGTGCCAGGGGCAGGCAGTACTCAAGCAGCACCGGGAGCGGGGCGACGGCGCGGCCCACCACCAGGTCGTAGCGTTCCCGGTGCTCGGGCTGCCGGCCCAACTCCTCCGCCCGGCCGTGCGCGACGGCGACGTTGGCCAGGCGCAGCTCGCGGGCGGCGAGGCGCAGGAACGCCGCCCGCCGGGCGGAGGACTCGATGAGCGTATAGGAGGCCTGGGGCCGGGCGATGGCCAGGACGAGCCCGGGCAGGCCGGCGCCGGAGCCGACGTCGGCGACGCGCTCGCCGGCGGCGATGTCGTGGGCGAGCAGGCAGGTGAGCGAGTCCAGGAAGTGCTTGAGGGCGATGTCGGCAGGGTCAGTGATGGCGGTGAGGCCGGCCCGGCGGTTGTGCTCCAGCAACAGGTCAAGGTACAGGCCCAGGGACCTGATCTCTGCCTGGGACACTTCGAGGCCAAGCTGCTCGGCCCCGCGGCGGAGCAGGTCGGGCCACTCGGCGGCGGGGGCAGCGAGCACAATGGGCCCCACGACGGGAGCGCGCGTCAGCGAGGGCGCCGGGGCGAGACGATGACCGTGCGGTCGGGCTCTTCGCCCTGGCTGCGAGTGGTCACGGTAGGGTCGTCGGCGAGGGCGAGGTGGACGATCCGGCGCTCCCTGGGGTTGAGGGCCTCCAGGGCCACCTCGCGGCCGGTACGGACGGCGCGCTGGGCGGCGGAGCGCGCCATGGCGCGCAGGGCGCGCTCGCGTCGGTCGCGGTAGCCCTCAGCGTCAATGATGATGCGCTTGCGGCTCTCCGGGGGCTGCTCGCGGTTGGCGATGATCGCCACCAGGAGCTGGAGCGCGCCGAGAGTCTGGCCGCGCTTGCCGATGAGCAGCCCGAGGTCGCTGGAGCTGTGGATGTCGAGGTAGACCGCCTGCTCGTCCTCGTTGGCGATCTCGGTGCGGGCCTCCACGCCCATCAGGCGCAGGATTTCGGCGAGCACCTCCGCCGCGCGCTCGGCCAGGCCCGCCTTGAGCGAGACCCGGACCTTGGCTTGGGAGTGGCCGAGGATGCCCAACAGCCCCCGCGTCTCGGCCGCCAGCACCTCCACATCCACCTGCTCGCGGGAAACCCCGAGCGCCTTGAGGGCGGCCTGGACGGCCTCCTCGACGGTACGTCCGGTCTGCTCGATGAATCGCATATGGGAAGCCTCCCCGCCGGCGGCCGAACTCTCACGCCGCGCCCCCGGGGCCCTCGGTCGGCTCAGTTCACTTGCGCTTGGCCTTCTTCTTGCGCGGCCGCGTTCCCTGCGAGGCCTGCGAGAGCTTCTGGATCGCCTCCGGCGGCGGCGGGGCCGGCGGCGCCTCCGCGACCCCGGCGGCTGCCGCCTGCTTCGTCCGCTCCGGGCGCAGCAGCAGATACTGGTGCCCTGTCATCAGGAAGTTCTGGAGCAGCCAGTAGAGGATGAACGCCGCCGGCAGATGTCTGAGGATGATCACCAGCAGCACCGGCATCATGTAGGTCATGAGCTTTTGCTGCTGTTGCTGCTCGGGGGTGGCGGCAGGGGTGGCGAGCAGCTTCTGGGAGAAGTACATGCTCACCCCATACAGCAGCAGCAGCGGCCCGGGCCACTGCATCCCGCCGACGGTGATCACATCGGGGTCGGCCAGGCTCTGGATGTGCAGGAACGATATGCCCTGGAACCGGTAGATGTAGTAGCGGATCCCATAGTAGACCCAGATGAGAATCGGCATTTGGACGAGCAGGGGCAGGCATGAGGAGGCGGGGTTCACCCCGTGTTTCTTGAACAGCTCCATCTGCGCCCGCGCCAGGGCCTGCTTGTCGTCCTTGTACTTCTCCTGGAGCTTCCTGACCTCGGGCTGCACCGCCTGCATGGCGCGCATGGAGCGGAACTGGGCCGCCGACAGCGGGGTCGTGATCAGCTTGGCCGCCACCGCCAGGGCGATGATCGCCAGCAGGTAGCTCGCCCGGCGCTCCCGGCCGCCGGCGACCGAGACCAGGAAGTCAAAGACCCGGTAGATGAGCCGCTCCTGGTAGTAGACGTCCAGGCGCTGGTGGGCCTCCCGGCGCAGGTCGGCCACCCGCCACAGCCCGGGCGATACGGAGGCGACGGGCGGCTCGCGGAGCAACACCCGGGAGTCCACGGGGTAGTTCGCCGCCCGCTCGAGGGCCTTAACCGCTCGCTCTCGCTGGAGCTTGTAGTGCTCTGCGGCGGCCTGGCGTTCCTCAGGCAGTACGTTCGGATCGCCCATCTGCTCGTGAGCGCGCGCGGCGAGGTGCTCGGCGACCTGCGCGCTGCGGAACAGGGCCACGGACCCGTACTCGCCGCTGGCCGCCTGAGCGTAGTGGGTCTGGGCGTCGGAGAAGGCGCCCAGGCGCTCCCAGCAGTAGCCCAGCAGGACCTGCTTGCGGTGTACGTCGGCGCGCAGGGCCCGGTCGCGGGTGCCCTCCGCGCCGGCGATGTCCGCCCGGAGGGCCGCTATCCGCTCCTTGATCGCCTCCTCTTCCAGCAGATCGAGCTCCTCGAACTGGTGCCGCAGGGCGGTCATCCGGTCCACGGGCAGGGGCACGCCGGTGGCGCCCATGCATCCCGCCAGGAGGAGTGGCAGGACCAGCAGCAGGGCGATGAGGGCGAGCCGGGTCGGCGCCGTCACCGCCGCGCCTCCTCCGCGGCCTCGGCCGCCTGGGGCTGCCGGGCCGCCCACGGCCCGGGGTCATAGCCGCCCGGAGAGAAGGGGTTGCAGCGCAGGAGCCGCCAGAGGGCGAGCAGGGCGCCCCGCAGCAGCCCCCGGTGCGCGATGGCCTGGGCGGCGTACTCCGAGCAGGAGGGGTAGTAGCGGCAGGTGCGGGGCTTGAGGATGCTCAGCCAGCGCTGGTAGCAGCGCACCAGCGCGATGCCAGCCCGGGCGGCGATGCCTCTGGGGCGGCTGGCGGTGTGCTGGGCGCTCATACGGGCTGGGCCACCTTCTGCGGGATCACGCCGGCGCGGCGGAGAAGGTCGGACAGGAGCTGGCGGCGCCCCTGGAAGTCGAGGTCCAGGAACTGGGGGCGGACCAGGAGGGCGAGGTCGAAGGGGGCGGGGATGCGGCCCAGCACCACGCGGGCCGTCTCGCGGGCCAGGCGGCGGGCGCGGTTGCGGGCGACGCTGGAGCCGAAGCCCTGGGCCAATAGCACGGCCGCCCGGGGCGGGCCGTTGGGCCGGCCGAGCGCGCAGAGGACGAGGGCGGGGGCGCGGTGGCGCTCTCCCTCGCGGAGAACTCTGTGGAGTTCCTGCTGGCGGCGGAGTCGCTCCACGGCGGCCTATCTGGAGGGCCCGACGGCGAGCCGCCGGCGACCCTTGGCCCGCCGGCGGGCGAGGACGCGTCGGCCGGCGGTGGTGCGCATGCGGGCGCGGAAGCCGTGGGTGCGCAGGCGTCGGCGCCGCTTTGGCTGAAAGGTCCTCTTCACCGAACCCTCCCGCGGTGTGGGATCTCCCAAGTGAGTGCGACCCGGCGGGCGGGCCGCCGGGGGCCTCTGGTTGGGCCAATTATAGCACAGCGCGCCGACCGGGGGCAAGAGATGGGCAATCTCAGGGTCGCTTCAGAGCGCCTGCTTGTAGAGCGAGATATCACTTGGCGAGGATCGGAAGATTTCTCTTGCCAAGGAGGGCGGGTCGTGCTATACTCGCCGGCGTTGGATTCGGGCGTGATTGTGGGGAGCCCGGGAGGGTCGGGAGCAACGCCTGGTTATCCACAGGTGTTGATACGGTTGTGGATTGGCGCGGTCGCCTAGCGGCTGCCTTTTTCGGGTCATTGCGGCTTGCAGCGGGGCACCATCCGGGCGAGGGCTCAACGGCGAACCGACAGAAAAGCCAGCACGCATCACATCATTCATCCTCCACCAGCTTCGCCGACGGCCGCACAATCCACATTCCGATCCCCGCCTGGGGATACCCCTCCCTCGCCCGGTCCTGATCGGGCGAGGACCGTCCGCGGGACCGACGACGGCACGAGACGAAGGGGAGAGGCATGAGCGAGGCGCGGCCTACGGTGGAGGAGGTGTGGCAGCAGGTGCTGGAGGTCCTCGGCAAGAAGGCCTCCCGACCCTCATTCCAGAGCCCCATCAAACAGGTGAAGCCCAAGGCCCTCAGCGAGCGCGGGCTGGAACTGGTGGTCGCCACCGAGTTCGCCCGCGACTGGCTGGAGAAGCGAGGCACGAGGGCCATCGAGGGCGCCCTCAAGCAGGTCACCGGGCAGGACCTGGCGGTCCGCTTCGAGCTCGCGCAGATGGGATTTGAGCTCGGCGAGCACAGTGGCTCCCCCCGCTCGGCCCACCGGCCCGCCGGCTCCCCGGGCGCCAGGCCCCCCCGGCGGGGGGGCGAGGAGCTGGCGAGCACTCCCCTCAACCCCCGCTACACCTTCGACAACTTCGTCGTCGGCAAGAGCAACCAGTTCGCCCAGGCCGCCGCCCTGGCGGTGGCCCGCGCCCCCGCGGGAGCCTACAACCCTCTGTTTGTCTACGGCGGCGTGGGGCTGGGCAAGACGCATCTCATGCAGGCCATCGGCCACCAGGTGGCCGGCGACCATCCCGAGCTTCGCATCGAGTACGTCTCCGGCGACACCTTCACGTTTCACGTCGTCTCCTCCATCCGCGACGACCGCTTCGCGGCCTTCCGCCGCAAGTACAGCAGCGTGGACCTATG
This sequence comes from uncultured bacterium, assembly GCA_964385645.1. GTDB lineage: Bacteria > Armatimonadota > Hebobacteria > Hebobacterales > Hebobacteraceae > CAYLPT01. The sequence continues at coordinate 5,401 of CAYLPT010000056.1, read as the reverse complement.
GCTGGTGGACGACATCCAGTTCATCGCCTCCAAGGAGCGCACCGAGGCCGAGTTCTTCCAGGTGTTCAACACTCTGTGCGAGACTGGCCGCCAGGTGGTGATCACCAGCGACCGCCCCCCGAAGGAACTCCAGGTGATGGACGATCGGCTGCGGTCCCGCTTCGAGTGGGGACTGATCGCTGACATCAAGCCCCCTGATCTCGAGACTCGCATGGCGATCCTCGCGCGCAAGGCCCAAGCCGAGGGCGTCCACATGCCGGAGGAGGTGCTGCACTATATCGCGCGCATGGTGAGGTCCAACATCCGCGTCCTGGAGGGCGCCCTGGTGTCGGTCCTCGCCGCCGCCTCCTTGACCAAGCAGGAGATCACCCTCTCTCTGGCCGCCGAGCAGCTTCGCGATCACTCCCTCGAGGCCGATCACCGGCCCCTCAGCATCTCCGCCATCCAGCAGCTCGTGGCCGAGCACTTCAACCTGACCGTTACCGAGCTCACCTCCCGCCGGCGCACGCGGGAGCTGGTCTACCCTCGCCAGATCGCTATGTACCTGTGCCGAGAGCTTCTCAACGCCTCCTACCCCAGCATCGCGCGCGCCTTTGGCGGCAAGGACCACTCCACCGTCATTCACTCGTGTGCAAAGATCCGCGACCAACTGGCCGACGAGAGTGTCCGCGCCCTCGTCGCCGAACTCGGCGCGAAGCTGCGCACACAGGGCTGACTACCCTGTGCACTCGGTGTGGGCCGGCGTCCCTCCCGGACCCTCAGTGGACAAGCCCCCTCTTTCCCACATGCATCCACAAGCCGCCGCTCTCTCATTCAGGAGAGAATGGCTCGCTGCCAGCGTGCCCGGTCGGCCTTTTCCCCGGACCCACGGCCGTTACTATCATCAGGAGTCTTCTCTATTGAGATAGGGGCCGCTCCCCCGGCCAGGCTTCCCCGGAACCGGACCGGAGAGGGAAACGGAGGGCGGAAGAGAACACAGACGCCGGCTCGCGGCGGGGCACGCCAGGTGGGCCGGCTGGGCAAGACAGGCTGCTGACAGGGGGAAAGGCGAGTGAGGATCACCTGCAATCGGCGAGTGCTTCATGAGGCGCTTCAGCATGTGGGGCGGGTGGTCTCGGGCAGGACGACCCTCCCCATCCTGAGCAACGTTCTGCTGGAGGCGCGCCAGGGCCAGCTCCGAGTCGTGACCTACGACATGGAGATCGGCGCGGAGAGCATGGTGGCCATCGAGGCGGAGGAGGAGGGCGCGCTCACAGTGCCTGCAAGGGTGCTCAGCGATGTGGTGGCCAGCCTCCCTGACGCGACCATCCGGCTGGAACGGCGGGACCAGAGCCTGCTTCACCTGAGTTGCGGCCGCTCCGAGTACACCATCAATGGTCTGCCCGCGGAGGAGTACCCGGCGTTGCCCGAAGTGTCTGGTGAGATCAGCTTCGAGGTCTCCCAGGCCGGTATGCGAGAACTCATCCGCAGCACCATCTTCGCGGCCTCCGGTGACGAGACCAGGGCTATCCTCACCGGAGTGTTGATGCGGCGAGATGGGGATGTGGTGAAGATGGTCGCCACGGACAGCTATCGCCTGGCGGTGAAGACCGCGCCGGCGGAGGCGCTGAAGCTGTCCACGGCGGAGGAGACCTGGCGAGCGATCATCCCGGCGCGGGCGCTCCAGGAGCTGAGCCGGATGCTTGATCCCGGGGCCGAGGAGACTCCGGTGAAGGTCCGCGTGGGCGACCAGAGGCAAGAGGGAGGCGTCGGTCAGGCACGGGAGCGGCAGGAGGCAGAGGCGGCCTACAGCCAGATCGAGTTCGAGGTGGGTCCATACACGCTCGTGTCCCGCCTGATCGCCGGGCAGTACCCGAACTACGAGCGCATCATCCCCACCGAAAGCAATCGGCGCATCGTAGTCAACCGGGCCGACCTGGAGGCCGCTATCCGCCGGGCGGCGATCGTGGCCCGGGCGGAGGCCAGCAAGCTGGTCTTCCGGACTCAGGAGGGCCTGCTGACGATCAGCGCCGAGAGCGGGGATGTGGGCCGGGCGCACGAGGAGCTGGCGGCCACGCTGGAGGGTGAGGACATCGAGATCGCCTTCAACGCCGAGTATCTGAGCGATGTGCTAGGGGTCATGGAGTGTGAGACGGTGGTCTGGGAGCTGACTGGGCAGCTCAGCCAGGGGGTGCTGAAGGCGGCCGACGACCCGGACTACCTGTACATCGTGATGCCGATGCAGTTGTGAGCGACGGGGGACGGGCCGACTCGCCCGGAGCGGGGATGACACGGACGGGGCGGCCGGGGCGGCACCGGTCCCGCGTCCAGCGGCGGTGACCGGAATGCACCTGGCGCGGCTGCGGCTGCGGGATTTCCGCAACTGGGAGCGGTTGGACCTCGCCCTGGAGTCCGGGCTGGTGGTGTTTCACGGACCCAACGGCGCCGGGAAGACCAACCTCCTGGAGGCGGTTCACCTGGCGGCCGTGGGCGAGCCCCCGCGGGCGCGCACGATCGAGGAGACCATCCGGCACGGGTGCGAGCACGCGTATCTGGCCGCGACCTTCGCCGGCGAGGGGGGAGGGGTCAGGATTGAGGTCGGCCTGAGCCGCCGGGGGGAGCGCCGCCTGAAGGTCGGGGGCGCGCCCAGGCGGCGCGCGGATCTCATCGGGCTGGCCCCGGTGGTCCACTTCTCGACCCGGGATATCGAGGTGGTGAGGGGAGAGCCGGGGGGCCGCAGGCGGCTGCTGGACGCGGAGATCGGGGCGATTGACCGGGGGTACTACTTCAGCCTGGCGCGCTACCGCCGGACGCTCGACCAGCGCAACCGGCTGCTCAAGGACCTCCGGCCAGGCGCGGCGGCCGGCGCGCTGGAGCCGTGGGACCGCAGCCTCGCGCGCTACGGGGCGCGGGTGATGGTGGGTCGGGCCGACTTCGTCGCCGCGCTCGCGCCCCAGGCCGCGGCCGCCTACGCTCGCCTGAGCGGAGAGCCCGGCGGCGTGCTGGCGCTGGCCTATCGGCCCGCCATTGCGGTGCCGGAGGAACATTGGCGCGTGGGCACGGAGGAGGAGCGCCGGCGACTGGTAGAAGAAGTCGCAGGAAGCATCGAGGGGGCGCTGCGAGAGCGGCGCAAGGAGGACATCGCGTACGGGGTCACCGGCCAAGGCCCCCACCGGGATGATGTGGAGCTGCTGCTGCGGGGGCGGCCGGTGCGCCTGTATGGGTCCCAGGGCGAGCAGCGGGCCTGTGCAGCGGCCCTTCGCATGGGGCTGGCGGCGGTGATCGAGGCGGAGACCGGGAGACGGCCGGTGATGCTGCTGGACGACATACTCTCGGAGCTGGATGCGCGCTACCGGCAGGGCGTGCTGCACGCCGCCGCGGCCGCCGAGCAGGTGCTCATCACCTGCTGCGACGCGGCCGACCTGCCGGAGGCCGCGGGCGCGTCCTGCCGGCTCTTCGAGGTGCGTGATGGCGCGATCGTCTAGCCCTGGCCGCGGCGCGCGCGGGCAGGCATCCCTGGGTCGCCTCCTGGAGGGCATACTGACGAACCTCGACCTGGGGCCGCGCCTGCGGGAGCAGCGCGCGCTCGCCCTCTGGCCCGAGGTGGCAGGGCCCCTGATAGCCGCCCACTCCCGACCCGAGGTGGTGCGGGACGGCGTGCTCATCATCGCCGCCGATACGCCGGCCTGGGCCCAGGAGCTGCAGATGCGCACCCGGGAGCTCCTCGACCGTCTCGCCGCCCGCCTGGGCCCGGGTGTCATCCGAGACCTGCACTTCCGCTCCGGGGTGCGGCGGCGCCGGCCGGCCCGTGCCGCTGAGCCCCGGCCGGCGGACATCGTCCTCACTGGCCGTCAGGAGCGGGCCGCCCGGGCCGCCGCCGAGCACATCGAGGACCCCGCGCTGCGGGCGCGGGCCGAGCGGGCCTTCGCGGCCCTCGCCCGCATGGGCGAGTGGCGGCGCCGCACCGGGTGGAGGCGGTGCCGCCGGTGCGGGAACTGGCAGCGCATCGGCAAGCGCTGGTGCGCCTCCTGTCTGCACCGGGGGCGGCGGGGCCGGCGATGAGGCAGGGGCAGGGACGAGCACGGCGGGTCCTCATGCTGTCCTGGGAGTATCCCCCCCGCATCGTGGGGGGGCTGGGCCGCCACGTCACTGAGCTCTCCCAGGCCCTGGCCGAGGCCGGCCTGGAGGTGGATGTGCTGACCGCCCACCACCCTGGCCTGCCTGACGAGGAGAAGCGGGAGGCCGGCCCGGGGAGCGTGAGAGCCCTGCGCGCGGCGCCCGATCCCATCTGCGCGCGGGACTTCATCGGGGAGATCCACCAGCTCAACTTCGCGCTCCTCACGCGGCTTCTGCGTGCCGGCCCGGGAGAGTGGGACCTCATCCATGCCCACGACTGGCTGGTTGGCTTCGCCGCCCACACGCTCAAGCACGGGCTGGAGCTGCCAATGGTGGCCACCATCCACGGCACCGAGGCCGGGCGCAACCACGGCATCCATGACCCCACCCAGCACTACATCCACACCGTGGAGTGGCTGCTCACCTACGAGGCCTGGCGGGTGATCTGCTGCTCGCGGTACATGGAGGATGAGGTAGCCCACGTGCTGGCCACCCCTCGGGACAAGCTGCGAGTGGTGCCCAATGGCGTGGATCCGGGTCGGGTGCGCTGGGAGGGCGCGGCCGAGCAGCTAGCGGAGTTCCGCTCCCGGTGGGCGGCGCCCTGGGAGCGGATCGTGCTGTTCGTGGGGCGGCTGGTGCGGGAGAAGGGCCTGGAGGTGCTCGTGGACGCCCTGCCGAGGGTGCTGGCCGCCCACCCGGAGGCGAAGCTGGTGATCTGCGGGGGCGGCTGGGAGGCGGACCTGCGGGGGCGCGCGCATGCGCTGGGGGTCGGGCACAAGGTGGTGTTCACGGGGTTTCTGCCGGAGGAGGACCTCCCGAGGATGTATGCGGTGGCGGAGGTGGCGGCCTTCCCCAGCCTGTACGAGCCCTTCGGGATCGTGGCCCTGGAGGCGATGGCGGCCGGCGTGCCGGTGGTCTGCTCCGACATCGGCGGCTTCCGCGAGGTAGTGGAGCACGGGCGCACCGGGCTGCACACGTGGGCGAACAACCCGGAGTCTCTGGCCTGGGGGATCAACCAGGTGCTGGGAGACCCCGGGCTGGCGGCCCGCCTGCGGCGGGAGGGACGCCGGGAGGTCGAGGTTCGCTACTCCTGGCCGGCCATCGCCCGGCGCACCCTGGAGATCTACGAGGAGGTGCTGGCGGGGGCCGGGGCAGGCGCCGAGGGCGCCCGGCCGGCCTGGGCGGTGCGGCCCCGCTACCTGGCGGGGCGCGAGATGCACCAACGAAGCTGAGGGGGAGGGAGATGCTCGACGAGCGCGGGAGCGACAGAGGCGGGGGGGCCGATGCCGTGCAGGCGGTCATCATG
>CAYLPT010000055.1:0-4152 GCA_964385645.1 uncultured bacterium | reverse complement strand
ACCCGGCCCACCACATCAACCCGCCGGATGGTGGAGGCGACGCTCTGCGCCAGCGCTCGCAGCGCGGCGTCACCCACGTCGTGCCCGAACTGCTCGTTGATGGCGCGGAACCCCTCGACATCGAGGACGGCTAGGGAGACCGGGCGGTGGTAGCGTCGGGCGCGCTCCATCTCCACCTCCAGGGTGGCGCAGAAGTGCGACCGGTTCGCCACCCCCGTCACCGCATCGGTGCGCGTCTCCTGCTGAAGCCGTCGGCTGAGCTCCCGCACGCGCTCGGCCATGCGCTGATTCCTCAGCCGCGCCGCCCCCAGCGCCCCCACCAGCGACGCCACCGCACCCAGCGCCGGCCCTAGCTCTTCCAGCCGCGCCCGCGGCGCCGCACTCAACCTGCCCAGCAGCGCCGTGTGCTGCTCGTCCTCCCCCACCGCCCCCGCGCCCGAGAGCCGCACCTGCCCGGTCACCAGATACCCTATGGTCTCCCCGGCGGACACCACCGGCGCTGAAGCGTCCCCAACCCCCAGGGGACAGAGGTGCACGTGGGGCTCCAGAGCCCGTCGGTCGAGGCACTCCCCCACCACATCCTCCAGCTGCTCCCCCCGGCCGCAGCCCAGACAGGGACGGGAGAGAGGGACCTGCCGGGTGAAGCGACGGCAGTACTGCGTTAGGTCCTCGCAGGCCGTGAGCGGAAGGCCCGCGGGGGTGGCAAACAGCAGAGGCACACCCAGGGACCTGCTGAGCGCGTCCTGGGTCTCCTGAAGGGCCTCAGGCCAAGCACGCTGGGCCAAATCGCCGCTCGTGCGCCCCATCACTATCACCTCAGAGCGGATTTGGCCTGCTCACCATTCCCACTATTCCATAGTTCGCTCGGGGTTCCCGGCCGGCCCCGCCGGCACCCTCTCGCGCATCGCTCGAAACGTGCGTTTGACAAGGCGCCGCCCGCGTGGTAGACTCCCGCGAGCCAGAGATGAGCGCCGCCGCCGACAAGCTGGCGCTGCTCTCCGCCAGCGCGCACTACGATGTCTGCGCGATGTGCGAGTCCAGCGCGCGCCCCGAGGACCGCGACGTCTTCATGCCCTCCATCACCCGCCTGCGCGCCGGCGACCACACCGTCTCCGTCCTCAAGATCCTGCTCACCGACGCCTGCCACTACGACTGCGCCTACTGCGCCAACCGCGCCGCGCGCCCCCGACCCCGCTACTCCCTCAGGCCCGAAGAGCTTGCCGACACCTTCGCCGACTGGCACACCCGCGGCCTCGTGGACGGCCTCTTCCTCAGCTCCGGCATCCACGCCGGACCCGCTGAGACCATGGCCCGCATGATCGCCGCGGTCGAGATCCTGCGCCAGCGACACCGCTTCGACGGCTACGTCCACCTCAAGGTCTTGCCCGGGGCCCCCTACGACTGTGTCGCCCGCGCCGTCGAGCTCGCCGACCGCGTCTCCGTCAATATGGAGGTGCCCACCCAGCAGGCCCTGGACCGCCTCACCACCAGCAAGCGCCTCTACCAGGATGTCGTCCAGCGCATGCACTGGATCCGCCAGGCCGCCCAGCAGGCCGGCCCCGGCGCCCTCAAGGCCGGCCAGACCACCCAGTTCGTCGTCGGCGCCGCCGGCGAGTCCGACCGCGAGACCCTCACCGCCGTCGAGGGCCTGCGGCGCAGCGTCGGGCTGCGCCGCGCCTACTTCTCGGCGTTCCGGCCGGTGCGAGGAACCCCGCTCGAGGGCGAGCCCCCCGCCCCCGCGCTCCGCCAGCACCGGCTCTATCAGGCGGAGTGGCTCCTGCGGGAGTACGGGTTCAGCCTGTCCGAGGTGACCCGGGCCTGCGACCCCGGCGGGAACCTGCCCCTCGCCCTCGACCCCAAGCTGGCCATCGCGCTTCGCACGCCAGAGCTCTTCCCCGTGGAGGTCAACCGCGCCACCCGGGCCGATCTGCTCCGCGTCCCCGGCATTGGGCCCCGCTCAGCCGCCCGCATCCTGGCGGCTCGCCGCCGGCACCGGCTCCAGTCGCTCGACGAACTGCGCGACCTCGGCGTCGCCGCCCGCCGCGCGGCGCCCTTCGTGCTGGTGGCCGGGCGCCGGCCCACCGGCTGGAGCGACCCGCCGGCGCCGGGCCAGCTCTCCCTCGAGCTGACCGCCGGCTGAGCGCGCGTCTTTCGCTGTGACAGGCGAGCGCGCCGGCGCGCAGAACCCATCCAGGGGAGCGACCATGGACCCGGACAGCGCGACCGCGTTCGGCTTCGGCGGATACCGCTTCTCGTGGGGCGACCACATCTGCGCGATCTTCGACGACCCCCAGCAGCAGATGGAGCTCATGAGCCGATTCGTCGCCGAGGGGCTGCGCGCCGTCCAGTTGTGCGTGTGGGTTTCCCCTCCGGGCTCCGCGGGGCGCTTCCGCGCCGCCCTGGCCCGCATCGGCGGCGACCTGCCGTCCCTGGAGGCCGCGAGCCAGTTGGTCGTGCTCGCCGATGCCGACTTCTACCTGGAGGGCGGCGTATTCCAGCCCGCCCGCACCATGGCGCTCCTGCGGACCCTGCTCGAGCAGGGCCGGAGAGACGGCTATACCACCATGCGCATGGCCACCGACGTCTCCTGCCTGCGCGACGAGCGCATGGACCCCACCCGCTGGGAGCGCTTCGAGGCCGACCTCACCCATGAGGTCTCCCGGCTCCCCGCAGTCCTCGTGTGCCAGTACGACCGCGCCCAGATACCGGGCTCCGCCGTCGTCGCCGCCTTCCGGACCCACCCCCTCGTGATCCTGGGAGACCGCCTCTACGAGAACCCCTTCGTCGCCGTCTCCGGCGACGCCCCCGAGCCCTCCGAGGTGGCCTGAGCCGGCAGCGCCCGCCGCACCAGCTCGCTCAGGTGCATCACCTCGACGGGGACGGCGAACTTGCGCGCCCCATAGCGTAGCTGCATGATGCACGCGGGGCAAGCCGTGACGACGATCTCCGCCCCCGTGCTGCGCACGTTCTCCATCTTCCGGGCGAGGATCTGCATCGCCAGCTCGTGGTGAGACAGCGCGTAGCTGCCCGCGCTCCCACAGCACCAGTCCGCCTCCGGCAACTCCCGGTACTCCACCCCCGGCAGCAGGCGCAGCAGCTCCCGCGGCTCCTTGACGATCCCCTGGTGTCGGCTGAGGTGGCACGGGTCGTGGTACGTCACCACCGCAGGCGCCTCCCGCAGACCGCCCGGCAGCCGCGCCCCGGCCAGGAACTCGCTCAGATCCTTCACCCGCGCGGCGAGCTCCTCGGCACGGGCGCGCTCCGGCTCTCCCTCCTCGAACAGCTCCGGGTAGTGCTTGAGGAAAGAGGAGCAGCTCGCACACTCGCTGACGATGACCTCGGCGCCAAGCTCCGCGAGCCGGTCGAGGTTCTTGCGGGCGAGCCGGCGAGCCGCCTCCAGGTCGCCGTAGGAGTAGGGCGGCAGCCCACAGCAGACGTTCTGCGCCACCGCGACCTGGCAGTCCAGCGCCTCCAGCAGGTCTAGGGTGGCCGCGCCTGCGTCGGGAAGGGCGCAGTCAACCGCGCAGCCCAGGAAGTAGCCGACCCGCAGGCCGCCGCCGCGCCCCGCCGGCCGGCGGGCGATCCGCTCCCGCAGGAACCTCGTCTCCGCGGGCAGCATTGCCGCCGCCTCGGAGTAGCCCCGGTCGAACCACGGCAGCAGCCGCAGGGGCCTCGCGAGCGCAGTCAGCCGCGCCTTCTTCAGCCAGCCCATCGCCCGCGCCGCGCCCCGCAGCAGCCGCGGGCTGCCCAGCATCCGCCGAAAGACGAACCGCTGCAGGAGGGGCTGGCGCCGCGCCAGGTAGCTCGCCCGCGCGGCGAAGACGATGCGGTCGGTCTCTATCGCAGGCGGGCATTCCGCCGTGCACGCCCGGCACATCAGGCACGAGAACAGCGATTCGCGGATCCCATCGTCGAGGGGCAGCTCGTCCTCGAGCACCGCGCGCACCCGCGCCAGGTGGCCGCGCGCCACCGACGCCTCCAGGCCCGTCATCCGGTAGACAGGACACCGGGTTTGACAGAAGCCGCAGCGGTTGCACTTGTACAGCTCCTGCGCGATCGCGCACAGCAGCGCCGGCGCGCTCTCTGACCCAGGCAAGCGACACTCCTCTGCCCCCCGGCCGCCAAGCGGGCCGCGCCCGCGCGCCCCCCGCC
>CAYLPT010000054.1:0-4168 GCA_964385645.1 uncultured bacterium | reverse complement strand
AGGTGGCGGGGGCGCGCCGACCTCGGCTATGGCGTCACCGGCGGCAACCGCCGCTCCGAGCTCGGCACCCTGACCATCCTCGCCGAGCGCCGACACCCCGAGCCGCGCCGCCTCTCCCTGCTCCTCGATGCCGCCCGCGGCAGCAGCGAGGGCGAGCGCACCGCCGACCGCGCCCGCGGCCAGGCCAAGCTCGACCGGCGCCTCAGCGGGGCGGACTACCGCTACCTCCTCGCCGGCGCGGGCCACGACAAGATCCGTGAGCTCGATCTGCGCGTTGAGCTCGGGGCCGGGCTCGGCCGCACCCTCCTGGACACCGACGCCCACCAGCTCAGGGTCGAGCTGGGCGCAAGCTGGGTGCGCGACGCCTTCGCCGACGGCGCCACCCGCTCTGACGGCAAGCTCCGCGTCGGCCAGATCTGGCAGTGCGCCCTCACCGGCCGCACCGGCCTCAACCAGACCCTCGCCTTCCTCAGCGCGCTCGACGAGTTCAGCCACTTCTCCCTCGAGTTCGTCCTCGCCCTCAGCCACGCGGTCAGCGACCGCCTCACCCTCGTCACCAAGCTCGTGGACTCCTACGAGTCCCGGCCCGCCCCCGGCACCAAGCGCAACGACTTCACCCTTACCACCCAGCTCGGGGTCGCCTTCGGCGGATAGCGCCCAGCAGACCCGAGGAGCGTGTCATGCCCCCCATCGTCCTCGCCCAGGATGACTACCGTGACCGAGTATACGCCTGCTGGCTCGGCAAGAACATTGGCGGCGCCCTCGGCGCACCCTTCGAGGGCCGCAAGTACGTGAATGACCTGGACTTCTACGACCCCGTGCCCAACCAGCCCCTCCCCAACGACGACCTCGACTTCCAGCTCGTCTGGCTCGCCATGCTCGAGGAGCGCGGCCCCGCCGTCGGCCTGCCCGACTTCACCGATCGCTGGCGACGCCATCTCTCCGCCTACCCCTGGAACGAGTACGGCCTGTGCCTGCGCAACCTCGAGCGCGGCCTCCAGCCCCCTATCTCCGGCTGGTTCGAGAACTACTACGTGGACGAGATGGGCTCCCCCATCCGCAGCGAGATCTGGGCCTGCATCGCCCCCGCCGACCCCCAGCGCGCGGCCGCCCTCGCCTGGATGGACTCCGCCCTCGACCACGCCGGCGGCGAGGGCATGTGGGGCGAGATGTTCTGGGCCGCTCTCGAGAGCGCGGCCTTCGTTATCTCCGACCCCCGCTCCCTCATCCACATCGGCCTCGCCATGATCCCCCCCGCCTGCAACATCGCCCGCGTGGCGCGGGAGGCCCTCTGGCTCCGCGACAGCGGCGCCCGCTGGCCCGAGGCGCGGGAGCGGATCGTGCGCGTCTACGGCAACGACCAGCCCTGCAACGCCATCCAGAACTGCGGCTTCACTCTCCTGGGCTGGCTCTATGGCGAGGACTTCGGCGACTCCCTCTGCCGGGCCGTCAACTGCGGCTATGACACCGACTGCACCGGCGCCACCCTCGGCTCCCTCCTCGGCATCCTTGGCGGCCGCGCCGCCATCCCCGCCCGCTGGAGCGACCCCGTCGGCGACCGCATCATCCTCCACCCCTTCACCCGCAACCTCGAGGCGCCCGCCACCCTCGAGGAGCTCACCGCCCGCACCACCGCCGTCGCCGAGCGCTTCGCCCGCGCCCCCGGCGCCCGGGTCGGCCTCGGCGAGCGCGCCGACTGGCCGGACGACTTGCTCGGGCTGCTGCTGCGCAGCGAGGAGGCGGAAGCCGCCCTCGCCCAGGACCTCCGCGCCGGCGTCGCGCGCGACCGCGAAGTCGAGCTGACTCTGCACTACCACGGCGAGCCCGTCCTCATCCCCGGCGTCGCGCGGCATCTGACCATCACCTGCCGCCGCGACGGGCAGCCCCTCCCCACCCCGGCCGACCTCGACGCGCCGGCCGGCTGGACTGTGCGCCGCCAGGGAGACGCCGCCTTCCTCGTGACCCCGGCCGACTACCAGGGCGCCGCCTCCCTGCGCGTACGCGTCCGCCTCAACGGCGAGGAATACGCCGCCGACTTCGCCGCCCTCAGCCCCGACCTCGCGCCCGGCTTCCCCAGCGCCACCAACGTCCAGTACTGCCCCACCTGCCGCGGCCGCGCCGGCGCCTGCCTCTGCGGGAACCAGGACGCGTCGCGCTGACCCCTGCGGCCGATTCGATCCGGGCCTCCTCGCCAGCGCCCCGGCAAGTGCGCTGGCCTGTATACCCTCGGCCGCATACGCGACCTCATGCCCATGTTCGCCGACGCCGGAGTCCACTTCGTCGAGACCTTCGAGCCCAACGAGGGAGACACCACCCTCGCCGAGGCCAAGCGCCTCTATGGCGAGCGCATGTGCCTGATGGGTAGCTTCGACTGCACCCTCCTCGCCCTCGGCGCCCCCGAGGACGCCCGCCGCGAGACCCTCCGCTCCCTCCGCGAGGGCATGGAGAGGGGCGGCCACGTGCTCATCACCGGCGACGAGGCCCCCGCCGACACCCGCTGGGAGAACCTGCGGGCCATGGTCGAGACCGCCGCCGAGCGGGGCCGCTACCAGTAGGTCAGCGCGGCCCCTCCTCCCCGCTAGCCAACCGCCGCCGCCTTCTCCGCAATGGCCCGCACCAGCTCCGCCCGCCGCGGTTGACCGTCCCGCGGCCCGCTGCTAGAATCCGCCCCGTGCCAAGCCGCGCCCGCAACCTGCCCCCCCAGCCGTCTGCCGCGCCGGAGCAGGTGCGCCGCCTTTTCGGCCGCATCGCCCCCCGCTACGACGCGCTCAACTCCCTGCTCTCGCTCGGGCGCCACCGCGCCTGGAAGGAACGCGCCGCCCTCGCCTGCCGCGTCCCGGCCGGCGGCCTCGCCCTCGACGTGTGCGCGGGCACCGGCGACATCGCCCTCTCCCTCGCCCGCCGCGGCGCCCGCGTCATCGCCGTGGACTTCTCTCGCCCCATGCTCCACCTCGCCCGCCAAAAGTCCGCCGGGCTGCCCATCTCCTTCGTGCTCGCCAACGCCCTCGCCCTCCCCTTCGCCGACGGCCGCTTCGAGGCCGCCGTCGCCGGCTTCAGCCTACGCAACGTAGCCTCCGTCCCCCGGCTGCTCGCCGAGATGGCGCGCGTCGTCCGCCCCGGCGGCCGCGTCGTCTCCCTCGAGACCTCCCAGCCGCGCTCCCGCCTGGTGCGGCTCCTCTACCGCGTCTACCTCGAGGCCGCCATCGCCGCCGCCTCCCTGTTCTCCGAGCGCGCTGCCTACCGCTACCTCCTGCGGACCATCGTCGCCTTTCCCCCGGCCCACCGCGTCGCCGACCTCCTCCGACGCGCCGGCCTCGTCGAGGTCACCACCCACCCCCTCCTCCTCGGCGCGGCCGCCCTCCACACCGGCCGCCGCCCTTCTGGAGGGCGGGGCCTCTAAACCCCGCCCTCCGCCCGCAGGGCGGACCCGTAGGACAGGCGCGCTACCCCTGTGCCCCCTAGCCTTCCCCCTCCCTCACCATCGGCACGAACCGCACCGGGATCACCGCCCGCTCCACCATCCTCCCCCGGCGCTTCTCCAGCACATACAGCGTCTGCCCCTCCATCTGCCCCCCCACCGGGATCACCATCCGGCCTCCCTCCGCAAGCTGCTCCTGCAGCGGCTCCGGCACCGCCTCCGGCGCGCACGTCACGATGATCCCCTCGAAGGGCGCCTCCTCCGGCCAGCCCAGATACCCGTCCCCCTCCCTGACCTGCACGTTCTCATAGCCCAGCCGCCGCAGCGTCTCCTTCGCCCCCCGCGCCAGCGTCGGCAGAATCTCGATCGTGTACACGTGCGGCGTCAGCTCCGCCAACACCGCCGCCTGATACCCCGACCCGGTGCCGATCTCCAACACCTTGTCCCCCTCCTTCACCCTCAACAGCTCCGTCATCAGCGCCACGATGTAGGGCTGCGAGATCGTCTGCCCCTCCCCGATCGGCAGCGGCCTGTCCTCATACGCGAAGCGCCTCTGCTCCTCCGGCACGAACTCATGCCGCGGAACCCTCCGCATCGCCTCCAGCACCCGCGCCTCCTTCACCCCCCGGGCGCGGATCTGCTGCTGTACCATCGCCTCCCGCTGCCGCGCCCACACGTCCTCCGCAAGCGCGACCTCCCCCGGCGGCGCCTCCACCTCCGGCGCCGGCGCCACCACCCCCTGCCGGCACC
>CAYLPT010000053.1:0-12343 GCA_964385645.1 uncultured bacterium | reverse complement strand
CACGTCGGGGTTCGTGCGGCAGCGGGCGCGCTTCAGGCCAGGCGGGGTGGAGCGGGTGGAGGTGAGGGGCGGAGGCGGGCCGCGGCTGGTGTTCGTCAACGGCGTGCTCGTGGCCGAGATGTCGGCCGACGCGGGGGAGGCGACGGTTCAGGTGGGCGAGCTGCTGGAGGAGGGGGAGAACGAGGTCCTGGTGGTGACGCACCTGCTGCCGCGCGCGCCGGGGGCGCCTGGGATCAGGGATGGCGCTGGGCTGCCGGAGGTAAGGCTGCTGGGGCCGGGGGGCGAGGAGGTGGCGGCTGAGTGGGAGATGAGCGATCGCCTTGCTGGGGAGGAGTTGGGCTGGCAGGGCGCGGAGGTGGATGTGCGGCGGTGGCACTTCGTGCGCCTGGGCGCGTGGCGGGAGCAGGGCCGGCGGCTGGCGGAGGTGGCGGGGATCGGCTGGTATCGGGTGCCCTTCGCGACGCCTAGCGCACCCGACTGGCGCATCCCGTATCGGCTCCAGATCAGCGTCCGGGGCGCCGGGGAGCTGTATCTCAACGGCGCGCGGCTGGCGACGCTCGCTGCCGGTGGCGAGTACGCCGTTCCGCTGCCGGCGCCGCCGCTGCGGAAGGGCGAGGAGAACGTGCTGGCGGCCGCGCTCTACGGGCCGGGGTCCGACACGGGGCTGTATCGGGTGGCGGTCTCCGCCGACCGGGAGCACATGACGCGGCGCCGGAGGGTGGAGATCCGCTACTGAGCAGGGCGGCTCAGCGGCCCCCACGCAGCGCGTCAAGCACCGCCTGGTGGCGCGGGCAGTACTCGGGGGGCCCGCCAAGCTGCGCGCGGAGCAGCTCGCGCTGCCAGTGGGCGTTGTAGAGGCGGCAGTCGGGGTCGGGGCAGAACGGCTCTCCGGTGAGTTGGTAAACGATCGCCTGCATGGCATACCCCTTGGCGATCTCGGTGAGGCGGGGGTCATCGTGGTCCAGGACCTGGTCGCGGAACTGCTCCATGAGCAGGGCATGGGCGAGCTCGGGGCGGGTGGTCAGGCTGAGCCGCTGGCGGGCGAGGTAGAACTCGCGGGGCTTGGCGGGGGCCTCCACGAGGCCGGTGGTGGAGGTGAGGGCGGGCAGGCCGAGGATGATGGTGCGCAGGTGATAGCGCAGGTCGTCGTGGTCCCAGGTGCCGATGGTGCGGTTGGTGAAGGCGATGTGGACGTGGTCGAGGCGGCGCTGGTCCGGGGGCAGCAGCTCACCCAACAGGGCCTGTAGGCCGAGGCCGTCGTAGAGGACGCCAAAGGGCCCGCGGTCCTCGTTTTCCAGGCGGCGCCGCTCGAACGCGACCTCGGCGGGGGCCGGCTCGGCCTCCGCGGGGGGCGAGGCCGGGTCCCTCACCTTCAGTCTCGCGAGGCGTCGCGCCAGGTCGGGCAACGCACCCGCGTCCGCCGCGAGCAGGGAGCCGCGCACCGCGACGCGCCGGCAGCCCGTGGTGGCGGCGAGGTAGTCGCCCACGCCGGCGGCGTCGAGGGCGGGCGAGGCCCCGTCGTCGTAGATGGTGATCTGTTGCAGGCGCGGCTCGCTCGGCATGGGCAGCAGCCCCGCCAGGGGCAGTTCGGCGCGGCCGGCCGGCGCGCCTGTGGCGGCCCGCGCCGAAGGAGCGGCCTGTCGGCTGACGAACCTTCGACCCCAGGGGAGAAGGGTATGCACTTCGCGTTCTGCAACGAGGGCTTCGGCGACCGCCCCTGGCCGGCGGTGTGCGCGGCGCTGGCGGCAGCCGGGTATCAGGGGGTCGAGGTCGCGCCCTTCACACTGGGAGAGCGGGCCGAGCACCTGCCGGCGCCGAGGCGGGCGGAGCTGAGGCGGGCCGCTGAGGAGGCGGGGCTGCAGATCGTCGGGCTGCACTGGCTGCTGGTGAAACCGGAGGGCCTGCACATCAGCCACCCCGAGGCCTCGGTGCGGGCGCGCACCCGGGACCACCTGCGCCACCTGGCCGACCTGTGCGCGGACCTAGGGGGCCGGGTGATGGTGTTCGGCTCTCCGGGGCAGCGCAGCCGGCTCGAGGGCGTCTCCGCCGACCAGGCCTGGGCGTGGGCGGTGGAGACGCTGGAGGGGGCGCTGCCGGCGCTCGCTGAGCGCGGCGTCACCCTGTGTTTCGAGCCGCTGAGCCCCGCGGAGACGAACTTCGTCACCTCTGCGGCGGAGGGGCGCCGGCTGGTGGAGCAGATCGGGCACCCGAACCTTCGGCTGACCCTGGACGTGAAGGCGATGTGCAGCGAGGCCCAGTCCCCTGCCGAGACCATCCGCGCGCAGGCCGACCTGCTTGGGCACGTCCACGCCAATGACGCGAACCGGCAGGCGCCGGGGTCTGGCGCGGTGGACTTCCGGCCCATCCTGGGCGCCCTGCGGGAGGTGGGGTACGGGGGATACGTGTCTGTGGAGCCTTTCGAGTTCGCGCAGGAGGCGGAGGAGGTCGCCCGGCGTTCCCTCCACTACCTGCGCGCATGCCTCCCGGCGTGACCGCGCCGGACCTGGAGAGCAGCCATGTCGAGACTCGAGCTGATCGTTCACGCCGGCCCGCACCACCGCCGGCAGTGCCCGGTGATCGCCGAGCTGCCGGCTGAGCTGGCCGACGCGCCCGGCCTTGTGGCCCGCACCGACGGCGGACTGGCGCTTGCCGCGCAGGCCTGTGGCGCGCACCCGCTGTCGGAGCGCTCGGGGCGGCGGGCGGGCTCCTACGTCGCCTTCATTCTCCCCGAGCTCCCCGCCGGGGAGAGCCTGCCGATCACCCTCGAGCCAGCGAGCGACCCGCCGCCGGGCGAGGGCGTGGCCGTGGAGGACGATGGCGAGGGCGCGGTGAGCGTCCGCGTCTGCGGCGAGCTGCTCACCGCCTACCGCTACCTGCACAACCCGGCCCGGCCGTGCTTCTTCCCCCTGCTGGGGCCAGGGGGCGTGCGGGTGACGCGGAGCTGGCCCATCGCCGAGGGTGTGCCCGGCGAGCCCACCGACCATCGGCACCATCGGTCGCTGTGGGTGGCGCACGGGGACATCAACGGGAACGACAACTGGAGCGAGGAGGAGGGGCACGGGGTGCAGCTCCATCGGGGGCTGCTGGCGGTCTCCGGGGGGCCGGTGTTCGGGATGGTGGGGGCGCTCAATGACTGGAACGATGCGCAGGGGCGCAAGCTGCTGGAGGAGCGGCGGGTGCTGACGGCCTATGCGGTCTCAGGGGATGCGCGCCTGTTCGACCTGGATGTGTGCTTCACGGCTACCGAGTGCGACGTGCGCTTCGGCGACACCAAGGAGGGCGGCATCCTCGCCCTCCGCGTCGCCCCCTCCATGGACGGAGACCACGGCGGCGTGATCGAGAACTCCTATGGCGCCGTCGGGGAGGCCGAGTGCTGGGGCCGGCGGGCCCAGTGGTGCGACTACTGCGGCGAGGTGGACGGGCAGCGGGTGGGCATCGCCGTCTTCGACCACCCCCACAGCTTCCGCCACCCGACGTTCTGGCATGTGCGGGACTATGGGATGTACACCGCCAACCCCTTCGGCTGGCGCGACTTCTCAGGCGATCCCGCCGCCGACGGCAGCCACCTGCTGCCGCGGGGGGCGTCGCTCTTGTTCCACTACCGGGTGCTGCTGCACCGCGGCTGGGCTCAGGACGCGGCGGTGGCCGAGCGGTACCACGACTACGCGAATCCGCCCCGGCTCACCCCCCGCGCCTGACGCCGAAGGGACGCCTTCCCCGGGGGAGAGCGCCGCGACATGATCGCTGGATCGTCACGCGCGCGTGCGCCAGCCCTGGACTGCGGCCGACGGCTATGGTAGCATGAGGGAGCGCGCCCGCTGTCAGCAAGGTCTCGGCGGGCGCGGTCGGTGAATCTGAGAAAGCCGGAGGAAGCCCTGGATGGTCCCTGAGAAGATCTTCAGCGTGGTGGGCGAGAAGGAGGTCACCCGCGCGATCGTCGGGGAGTTCGCGCGCGAGTTCATGGAGCACGTGGAGAGCGACGTGCTCATCGTCGGCGGCGGGCCCGCCGGCCTCACCGCCGGCCGGGAGCTCTGCCGCGCCGGCAAGCGGGCCTTCCTGATCGAGCGCAACAACTACCTCGGCGGCGGGTTCTGGCTCGGCGGTTACCTGATGAACAAGGTCACCGTCAGGAGCCCGGCCGACCGCGACCTGGACGAGCTCGGCGTGCCCCACCAGGAGGTGTCGCCCGGGTTGCACGTGGCAGATGGTCCGCACGCCTGCGCGAAACTGATCGCCTCCGCGTGTGATGCGGGCCTGAAGATCGCGAACATGACGATCTTCGACGACGTTGTCCTGCGGGAGAACAACCGGGTGGCGGGGGTGGTGATCAACTGGACGCCCATCACCGCGCTGCCCCGAGAGATCACCTGCGTGGACCCGGTGGCCTTGGAGGCGAAGCTGGTCATTGACGCAACGGGGCACGACGCGTGTGTGGTCTCGAAGCTCCAGGAGCGGGGGCTGCTGAAGGTCCCGGGCTTCGGCGCCATGTGGGTCGAGCGCTCCGAGGACCTGATCGTGGAGCACACGGGGGAGGCCCACCCGGGGCTGATCGTGGCCGGCATGGCCGTCTCGACGACCTTCGGGCTGCCGCGGATGGGGCCGACGTTCGGCGCGATGCTGCTGTCGGGCAAGCGCGCCGCCGAGGTGGCCCTCGAGAAGCTGGGCGCCTAGGGCCCGGTGGGCGCGGCAGGGCGGACGCCGCCTCCGCCCCACGCGCCAGGGGAGTGACATGGCCTGGAACTATGCGGTCTTCAGCGTGATGTGCCCCGAGCTCGACCTCGAGGAGACGGCCGCGCTGGCCGCCGAGGTGGGCCTGGATGGGGTGGAGTGGCGGGTGACCGAGAAGGCCCCCGAGCCCGTGACCCAGATCGGCTACTGGTCCGGCAACCGCGCCACCGTGGACATCGCCGATGTGGAGGGCAACCTGGCGCGGGCGAAGGTGATCGCCGACCGCCATGGCCTGCAGATGCCGATCCTGGGCACCTACATGGGCTGTGGGGACCTGGAGCTGGTTGAGGCGGCGATGCGCGCGGCGGCGAAGGTGGGGTGCCCCAAGCTCCGCGTGGGGCCGCCCCGCTACGACGGCTCCCGCCCCTATGGCGACCTCTTCGCCGAGGCCACCGCGCAGTTCCGCCGGGTGGCCCAGCTCGCCCGCCAGCACCGAGTCCAGGCCTGCATCGAGATGCACATGGGCAACATCACCCCCTCGGCCGGGCTGGCCCACCGCCTGGTGTCTCAGTTCGACCCCGCCGAGGTCGGCGTCATCTTCGACCCGGGGAACATGGTGGTCGAGGGGTTTGAGAACTACCAGATGGGCCTGGAGCTGCTCGGGGACTACCTCAGCCACGTCCACGTGAAAAACTGCCTCTGGGAGCCGGCCGGCGAGCAGGCCGGCGCGACCAAGTGGCGCTGGCGGATGGCGCCGCTGAGACAGGGGCAGGCCGACTGGTCGGCCATCGTCGCTGCGCTGCGGCGCGTTGGCTACGAGGGGTGGCTATCGTTCGAGGACTTCTCCGAGGGCGACACCCGGGCCAAGCTCACCGATGGCCTCGCCTACCTCAAGGGCCTCGAGCAGGCCAGCCGCGCCGGCCCTGTTCCCGCGCGCGACACGCCCCTTTGACAGCGCCCGAAGCGCGCCGCTATAGTGGGCGCGCGTGATCGGACACTCCAGAGGAGGCCGAGAGTGGATCTTATCTACTTCGACCATGCCGCCACCACGCCCCCGCGCCCGGAGGTAACGGAGGCGATGCTGCCCTACTACCGGGAGCACTGGGGCAACCCCTCCAGCCTCCATCGCTCCGGCCGCGAGGCCGCCGAGGCGATGGAGCGGGCGCGGGAGCAGGTCGCCGCGCTGCTGGGCGCGCTGCCGGAGGAGATCGTCTTCACCGGCAGCGGCACCGAGGCCGACAACCAGGCGCTGGTGGGAATCAGCATCGCCCGGGAGAAGAAGGGCGACCATATCATCACCTCCGCGATCGAGCACCACGCGGTGCTGCACACCGCGCAGTTCCTCGAGCAGCGCGGCCTCCGGGTCACCTACCTGCCGGTGGACGCGACCGGCCTGGTGGACCCCGACGAGGTGCGCCGAGCGATCACTGATCGCACCATCTTGGTCTCGGTCATGCACGCCAACAACGAGATCGGCACCCTGGAGCCCATCGCCGAGATCGGGGCCATCTGCCGGGAGCGGGAGGTGGTGTTCCACACCGACGCCGTGCAGACGGCGGGGCACGTGCCGATCAACGTGCGGGAGATGAACGTGGACCTGCTGTCGCTGTCGGCCCACAAGCTGTACGGGCCCAAGGGCGTAGGGGCGCTGTTCGTGCGCAAGGGGGTGCGCATCGCGCCCCTGCTGCACGGGGGCGGGCACGAGCGGGGCCGGCGCTCCAGCACGGAGAACGTGCCCGGCATCGTCGGGCTCGGCGAGGCGGCCCGGCTCGCCGCCCAGGAGATGGAGCGCCAGACCGACCACGACTGCGACCTCCGCGACCGGCTCATCGAGGGGGTGCTGGAGAGCGTGCCCGACACCATCCTCACCGGGCACCCGACGCGGCGCCTGCCCAACAACGCGAGCTTCTGCATCCGCTACGTGGAGGGCGAGTCCATGCTGCTGAGCCTGGATGGGGAGGGCATCGCGGTTTCGTCGGGCTCGGCCTGCACCTCGGGTTCGCTGGAGGCGTCTCACGTGCTGCTGGCGATTGGGCTGCCGCACGACGTGGCCCACGGGTCCCTGCGGCTGAGCGTGGGCAGGATGAACGATCGGGAACAGGTGGCTCGGTTCCTCGACGTATTCCCGCCCATCGTCGCCCGGCTGCGCGCCATGTCACCGATCTCGGCGGGCCGGCCGGCGAGCGACTTCGCGGGCGCGCCAGACCCGCACGAGCACGAGCACGGCCACGACTCCACCGCCGCGTGAGCGCGCGGGGGTGGCTCCCTCCCTCCGGCGCGGGCTGAGCCGGCGCAGCGGACCGTGGCTTGACTGAGGGGGATGCGTGTGCTACATTCAGCCCGGGGCCCGACGCGCCTGGGCCCTGCACGCGTCTGGGCCGTTAGCTCAGCTGGCAGAGCAGGGGACTCTTAATCCCAAGGTCGCAGGTTCGATCCCTGCACGGCCCACGAGCGCGGCGGGACTGGGCTGGAGACGAGGGGCTGCCCTAGGAGTCTGGGCCTTGACCGCAGGGGTGGCGCGCTAGGGCAGGGCCTTCAGCTCGGAGAGAACCTCCGCGAGGTGGCGAGCGCGGGGGGCCTGGGTGAAGGCGATGAAAAAGGGCCACTCGCGCGTCTGGCGAGCGTCGTGGGTGGCGCCGACGCTCGCACCGAGGCTGTAGCCGTCGCGCCCGAAGACCTCTCCGCCCACCTGGGCCGGCCCGCCGGGGCAGGCGAGCAGGACGGCGTCGCCGGAGGCGGGGTTCTCGGCGATGACCCAGCGGTCGGCGCCCACGCCACCGGAGTAGTCGCAGCGCAGGCGCGCGGTGCGGCGGTCGGAGGGGCCGGAGAGGACGGCGTCGAGCTGGCTGGCGCCGAGCACGGGCCAGAGGCCGAAGCCGGCGCCGACCCAGCCAGGGGTGTCGGCGCGGCGCGCGGTCCGCAGCACCAGCGCCATCACGGCGCTGCCGGGGGCGAGGAGGTAGTCGAGGGCGAGCCGGGAGTGGCGGGCGCGCTCGTGCCCGGGTGAGCAGGACACGCGCACTCCCCGCCAGAGCACGCCCTGGCTCCCGCGGCGCTCGACGGGCCGGGCGCGGAAGCGCTCCCGGGCGAGCTCCCCCGGGCCGAGGCCGTGAAGGCTGGGCTCGATCCCGCCGAACCAGGGGTTCATCCAGGACATCGGGCCGGCGCTGGGGTAGGCGGAGCGCAGCAGCTCCTCGCGGCCGCGGCGCAGGGACACCGCCGCGCCCTGGAAGGCGGGGGCGATGGTGAGCGCGTACAGCCCGTTCTCGATGCGGAGCCGCTGGCCACCCTCCCCTTCAGGGAGGACGGAGATTTCGGCTGCCGGGTCGCCGAGGACGATGATGGGCTGGCGCTCCTGATAGTGGGCGCGGTCGAGTCGCGCGCGACAGGTCACGAAGTAGGCGCCCTCGGGCAGGCGGGGTCGGCGCTGCACGGTGACCGCCGCCGCCCGCGGTCGCGCGCCCGAGACGCGGCGGAAGGAGGCGCGCGCTGGCTGGATGGTGACGCCCGCGGGCGGGTCGGCCTCGACCTCGAGATCGAGCTCGAGCCGGCCGACGGCGTCGGCGACGAGCTTGGCCTGCGCGCGCTCCCCGTGCAGCACCAGGGGCCGGGGACGGAGGCCGAACTCGAGGGGCTGGCGGGTCTCCGGGGGGCGCTGCTCGCGCAGGACGCGGGGCCCGAAGAGCATCTGCCAGGAGCGGCGGACGGCGAGGGGGCCGCCCTCGCCGGCGAAGACGTAGACGGGCTCGGCGGAGGCCGAGGCGCCGGGCTCGAGGGGCGGGAGACTGCGCTCGACGCTGGCGCCCCAGCCGAACTCGACGCGCTCGGCGCGGCCCCAGATGAGGCCGACGACGGCGCCCTCGGCGTCCTCACGGGCCAGCCATCCCTCCGGCCAGCGGTCCGCCTCCTCGGGGAGGCGGTGCTCGATGAGGCTGCGGCCGGCGGCGCCCCACAGGCCGCGCACAACTCCGTCGGGGGTGGGGGCGGAGACGGCGCCCCCCTCTGCGCGCATGTTGGCGCCCGCGCGCAGGCGCAGCGCGAGCCGGTCGGGGGAGTTGTTGACGATGGTGTCGCGCAGCTCGATCAGGGGCAGGTTGGAGAGCGCGATGCGGCGCTCCAGGCGCACCCCGGGGCGGTAGACGGACTCGGAGGTGAGGACGGCGACGACCCTGCCGGACTCGCGCTCGAGCCGGGCCTCGGCCCGGGTCTGGAAGAACTCATCCCACGGGAAGGGGGGGCCGAGCTGGGGCGGGCCGAAGCCGGCGAGCTCGTGGCGGTTGCGGACCTTGTCGCTCACCTGGGCCCAGCCGCCGCGGCGCCAGATCGTGAGGCGGAGAAAGTGGGACTCCAGGACCGCGCACTCCCTCTCCACATGGCCGACCAGGTCGCCGGGGCTGAGGGCGTGGGCATAGAGGTCGGCGGGCTTGGGGGTGATGGTGCGGCCGCCGGAGCGGACCTCAGCCTCGACGCGGAGGGGGAAGGCGCCGGGCCCCGGGGCGGTGAGGGTGAGGGGGAGCTGAGCCAGGCCGTGGGCCGGGAGCTGGAGGATGGCGCGGCCCTGCTGGAGGCGGGCGCCGGCGGCGGCGACGCGCACCCGGGCGCGCGCCGGCCGGTCGAGCTCGTTGGAGACCTGGAGCATGACGCGCTCGGGCCGGCCGGGGCGGCAGGCCTGGCCGGCGCCGTCGAGGTGAAGCCCGATGGCTTGCCTGACCTGGAAGCCGGCCTCGAGGCGGAGGGGCGTGCCGTTCACGAGCAGGTCGGTGCGCACGATGGGGACGCGGGGCTCCTTGTCCTTTTCGGCGATCTGAGGGTCCACCTCGAACTCGGCCTCCAGCCGGGCGCGGCGGGCGACGCGCAGCTGCTCGGCGCGCTGGAGCTTGACGCCCTCGTCGGCGGAGGCGAAGAGGACGATGTCGAGGGGCTGGTCGCGGTGGTTGACGATCTCCCAGCGGAGGCGGTGGGGCATACCGGCGACGAGCTTCTCGTCGCTCAGCCAGCAGCCGACGAGGAAGTCATTGGTCTCGACCTCGAGCAGGCCCCAGGACTGGCGGTCGTAGACGAGGCGGAGGCGGTCGCCGTCCTCCTCCCACTCATAGGGGTAGACGCGGACCTTGCCGCGGCGGTGCTCGTCGGGGCGCAGGGAGAGGTCGCGCTTGAGCGAGCGGTACCAGTCGTGGCGGTCGAAGAAGGGGCGGGCGATGGGGTGGCGGCGGGCGCCCGGGGTGAAGTTCTGCATGTGGACGCCCCACTGGCCGGACTCGGGGGACCACATGAAGCCGGACTTCTTGTACAGGGGCACGGCCTTGAGGTTGCCCGGCCAGGTGTGGAGGTCGACGCGGGAGATGCCTAGCTCCCAGACCCGCTCGACGGCGCGGAGCAGGACGGCCTTCCCCAAGCCGCGGCCGTGGTAGTCCGGGTCGGCGGTGAGGAACGGGATGTAGGCCTGGTTGCGCTCCCCGGGGCGGGCGGCGACATTACAGAAGGAGACGATGCGGCCGTCCACCTCGGCGACGAAGGCGCCCAGCAGCTCCTGCTCGCGGATGCGCCGCTCCGCCTCCTGGGGCGTCTTGGGGTCCCAGCCGCCGCCGGGCCAGCCGCGGCCGGTGTAGTTGAAGAAGCGCGCGAGCCGCTCGGCGTCGCCGCGGCGCCAGTCCCGCTTGAGGTCCCTCGTGCGCATCCGCATCGGTGTTCTCCTTGTGCCGCCCGGGCCGGGCGGGCGAAAAGCAGGAACCGTGGGCGGTCGCCTCACCCACGGCTCCGGAGGTGTCTGGGGAAACGATCCGCAGGGCTAGGGGCGGCGCCTCCGGGCGGAGGGACGGTGCACGGTGAGCGATGGTGTATGCAGTTGCACGGCGCGGCCCTCCTTAATAGGAGCAGGCAGGAGGCACGCTCCTGCCCTGCGCGGTGTCGGGGCATGATAGCGCCCGAGGGGCGTGGTGTCAAGGGGCGTGGAGGTCGCGCGCGGCGGGCGTCGAAGCGAGCGCGAGGAGGAAGGCAGCCATGGCGCAGAAGCTGCGGGTCGGCGTGCTGGCCTCGGGGGGCGGGACGAACCTCCAGGCGATCCTGGACAACTGCGCGAGGGGCAGGCTGGAGGCGCGGGTGGTGGTGGTAATCGGGGACGTAGAGTGCGGGGCGCTGGAGCGAGCGCGGCGGGCGGGAGTGCCGGCGTACTGGCTGGATCGGCGGGACCGGGCCCGCTATCCGAGCCGGGAGGCGTTCGATCGGGCGGTGAGGGAGCGGCTGGAGGCGCACGGGGTGGAGCTGGTCTGCCTGGCCGGGTATCTCCGCATCATGACGAGGGAGCTGCTGGGGCCGTATGAGGGGCGGGTGCTGAACATCCACCCGGCGCTGCTGCCGGCCTTCGGGGGAAAGGGGATGTGGGGCCGGCGGGTCCACGAGGCGGTGTTGGCCTACGGCTGCAAGGTCTCGGGGTGCACGGTGCACTTCGTCTGGGAGGAGCCCGACGCGGGGCCGATCGTGCTCCAGCGGCCGGCGCCGGTGGAGGAGGACGACACGCCGGAGACCCTGGCGGCGCGGATCCTGCCCCACGAGCATGAGCTCTACTCGCAGGCGATCCAGCTCTTCGCCGAGGGACGGCTGCGGATCGAGGGGCGGCGGGTGCGCATCCTGCCCGCCGGCGGCGAGGGGTGACGCGATGGGGCGGGGCAAGCGGCAGGCGGGGCCGCGGGAGCCGCTGGTCTCGCTGGTCACTGGCCTGCTGGGGGTGCTGCTGGCGCTGAATGTCGTGCTGTTCTTCATCCATTCGGCGGCCATGCTGAGGCTCTCCCGCTATCAGCTCGACTACGGCGAGGGTCCTATCCTGCAGATTGCGCTGAACGTGGCCCGCGGCGGACCGTTGTACCCGCCGGTGGACGAGCCGCCCTACATCATCGCCAGCTACATGCCGCTCTACTACCTCCTGTGTGCGCTGGGGGCCAGGCTGACGGGGCCGAGCTTCCTGGTGGGGCGGCTGATCTCGATCCTGGCGACGCTGGCGATCGCGCTGTGCTCGGGGCTGGTGGTGTGGGACCGGACGGGGCACCGGTTCGCCTCCTTCGCGGCGGGGGCGATGATCCTGGCGATGCCGCACTTCATGGTCTGGGGCGGACTGATGCGGGTGGATGTCCTGGCGCTGGCGCTGGCGCTGGCGGGGTTCTGGCTCTTTGGCCGGGGCAGAAGGTGGGCGGGGGTGGCGCTGTTCGCCCTCGCGCCGATGGCCCGGCGGACCACGGTCGCGGCGATGGGGACGGCCTTCGTGCGGGAGGCGTGGGCCCGGGGGCCGCTGGCGGCGGGGCGGCTGTTCGCGGCGCAGGTTGCGGTGATCGTGGGGCTGGCGGCGGTGGCGCTGGCGGCCACGCGAGGCGCGCTGTATCACCAGCTCTACCTCCATACGGTGACCTCGGTGGGGCAGGCCTGGTCGTGGGAGCAGCTCCGGTCGCTGTTGTGGGCGCCGGGCAACCCGTCCCCACTGAAGCTGTGGCCAGGCTACTTCGCGGTCTGCGCGCTGGCCGCCCTCTGGTCGGTCGGGCACCGCGGCAGCCGGGACCTGCTGGTGTTCTTCGCCTTCGCCTGCGCGATCTTCCTGACCGGGGGCCGGATCGGGTCGGCTCACAACTACCTGCTGGAGCCGACGGCGGTGGGGGCGATGATGTTCGGGGTGATGTGGGCGGTGGGC
>CAYLPT010000052.1:0-7096 GCA_964385645.1 uncultured bacterium | reverse complement strand
GAGCGCGGCGCCGACGCGCTCTGCCTGGGAGAGCTGGCCGAGATCGTCCCCGCGGCCCCCGGCGAACGCCCCACCATCCCCGGCCCCGCCACAGACACCCTGGCCCGGTTCTCCCGACGCCACAGGATGCTGATCGTCGCCAGTCTTCCAGAGTGGCAAGGGACTGTCTGCTACAACACGGCGGTGCTCATCGGCCGCGACGGGCAGCTGCTGGGGCGCTATCAGAAGACCCACCTCCCCCACTCAGAGGCCACCGGCGGCACCACCCCCGGCTCCGTCTTCCCGGTCTTCGACACCGACATCGGCCGCGTCGGCATGCAGGTCTGCTACGACCACTTCTTTCCCGAGGTCACGAGGCTGCTCGCGCTCCGCGGCGCGGAGGCAGTCTTCGTGCCCATCATGGGCGACATCCGCAGGGGCGGCCGCGCCTACGAGGCCGTCGCGCGCGCCCGCGCCATTGACAACTCGGTCTTCTACGTCACCTCCGTGCGGGATACCGGGCGCAGCCTCATCGTGGACCCGGAGGGGGAGATCCTCGCCGACACTGCAGGCGTTCCGGGGGTTGCGGTGGCCGACGTGGAACTCGATGCCCCGCGCTATGAGCGCTGGCTCTCCGTGGCGGGGGAGGCCGAGTTCTCCAACCTCTGGCCCAAGGAACGGCGCCCGAGCCTCTACGCCGGCCTCTCCCGGCCGCTGTAAGGCGCGCATGTCCCCGCAGGCGCATGCGCGCCGCGCCGGCCGCGCGCTACAACACCGACACCTCCAGGCCCTCGATGTCCACGATGACGTTCACGCTCGCGCGGAACAGGCCCCCCTGCCGCACGAACTCGAGGTACGGCTCCACCGGCTCCCCGCCGTTCTCGCTATTGTGGGCCAGCACCAGCGCGCCGGGCCGGAGCCGGGGCAGCGCCGCCTCCAGGATGTCGAGGTAGATCCCCTTTCCCTGTCCCCCCTGCCCGTCGGCATCGAGGTAGAGCAGGTCCAGCGGTCCCGCGAGGTCCTGCACCACCTCGATGGCATCGGCCGCCAGCACCCGCGCCACCCCGGTGGGGTCCAGGCGGCGCACATTGCGCTCCGCCCGCTCCGCCTCCGGCCGCACGATCTCCACCCCCAGCAGCTCCGCAGCCTCGTAGCACGCCCCCGGCCCCACGGCCGCGCCCGCGTTCGAGATGAACGTGAACCCGCAGAACACCCCGGCCGCCACCATCCGCCGCGGCCGCACAATGGCGTTGATCCCATACAGCAGCCGCTCCATGCGGGGCGTGATCGCCGTCCACGGCACCTCGAACAGCTCCCGCACCGCCCGGCGGTGGGCGAGCAGCTTCGCCTCCTCATACCCCGCCTGCGGCAGCACCCCGGCCGCTGCCAGCGCCTCCAGCGCCCCCGCCACCTCCGCGCGCTCGTGCTCCTGCGGCTCGAGCTCGCGATAGGGGTCATGGTAGCTCATCCGGTATCCGTCCAACCTCGGGCTGCGATAGGTGATCGCCATCCGTCGCCTCACATGTCCCCCGGGGGTTCGGCGCGGCCGGCTGGGAGTCCTCGCCTGCCGGGGCAGGCGAGGCCGGGGATGCGAGCTCGCGGTCCCTTCGCGTGCTGGCCCACCAGAGTCCCTTGACATCGCCCGACGCATCGGACAATATGGACGCCGCCAACCCATCTGGATCGGAGGTCGTTGCCATGGCCCGAGAGTTCGCCTCTGACCGCTACGATGCCATGCAGTACCGGCGCTGCGGCCGCAGCGGGTTGCTGCTGCCGGCCATCTCCCTTGGCGCGTGGGAGACCTTCGGCGGCTACCGGGGCCCCGAGGTCGCCCGCGAATGCCTGTTCCGCGCCTTCGACCTGGGTATCACCCACTTCGACCTCGCCAACAACTACGGCACTCCCCCGGGCAACGCCGAGGTGGTCGTCGGCGAGGCGCTCAGGGACATGCCGCGGGACGAGCTCATCATCTCCACCAAGGCCGGCTGGCCGATGTGGCCCGGCCCCTATGGCGACTGGGGCTCCCGCAAGCACCTGATCGCGAGCTGCGACCAGTCGCTCGCGCGCACCGGCCTGGAGTACTTCGACATCTTCTACCACCATCGCCCGGACCCCAACACGCCGCTGGAGGAGACCCTCAGCGCGCTCGACGCCATCGTGCAGCAGGGCAAGGCCCTCTACGCGGGCGTGAGCGCCTACTCCGGCGCTCACTTCGCCGACGCGGTGCGGGTATGTGAGCGCATGGCCCTCAGCCCCATCACCATCCACCAGCCCCACTACAACCTCCTCAGCCGCTCCATCGAGTGGGACCTGCTCCCGCACACCGAGCGCGCCGGCGTCGGCGTCATCGTCTTCTCCCCCCTCGCCTCCGGGCTGCTCACCGACAAGTACCTCGGCGATGAGATCCCCCCGGACAGCCGCGCCGCCCAGAGATGGGGCCGCGAGTGGGTGCAGAGGCGCCTCACCCCCGAGCGCCGCACGGTCATCACCCGCCTCAACGAACTGGCGAAGAAGCGCGGGCAGACGCTCGCCCAGATGGCGCTCTCCTGGGTGCTGCGTCTTCCCGGCATCACCAGCGCGCTGGTCGGCGCCTCCCGCGTCGAGCAGATTGAGGAGAACGTCAAGGCGCTGGCCGCCCCCGGGTTCAGCGATGAGGAGCTGGCGGAGATAGATCGCCTGACCGGCGCGCGGTAGCGTCAGTCGGACCGGCGAGGGTGAGATCGGCAGTAGTCGGCCACCCAGCGCAGCCGGGCATAGGCCTCATCGCCTCCGCCCTCGGGCAGCTCGTCGGAGATGCCCAACGCCAGGCGCGGGTGGAAGTAGCGCACCACCTTCTCCACACATTCCTGGAGCTGCTCGCGCGGGTGGTGGTCGAGGAAGAGCACGGCCGGGACGCCATCCAGCAGCACCTTGTCGCCGATCGCCTCCCGCATCTCCTCGAGGGTGACGTCGCCCTGCGGCGTTGGGGTGAGCGCCTCGTAGCCGTCAAAGGGAAGGCTCGCCAGGTATGGCAGCAGGGGCTTGAAGTAGCCGTCCACGTGGATGTGGCTGAAGATCCCCGCCCGGCGGAGCTGCCCGGCCCGCTTCTCATACCAGGGGATGCAGTAGCGCTCGAAGTACCCCGTGGACAGATAGGCCATGGCGACGTTCTCGCCGAAGTTCACGATCCTCACCCGCCCCGAGGCGACGATCTGCTCGTACAGGGGGTCGTACGCCTCGTCAATGGCGCGCATCACCTCCTCCACCTCGCGGGGCCGGTCGGCGAGCGCGAACACGAAGTCGGCGTACTTCATGTGCACCTGGGCGAGCGCGAAGTAGGGGCTCTTGGGGACGAAGAACTGCGGTTCCCCCCGGTCGCCCATATAGCGCGCGCCGGCCTCGAAGTTCTCCTGGCTGAAGGAGATGGACTGGCGGGAGATCAGCCACCGCAGCGCGGGCAGGTCGTCCGGCGACTTGGCGAGGAACTCCACCGTGCGCCAGGTGCGATCCACCGTGAAGCGATCGGTCTGGAACAGAGGGCCGTGCGGAGTCTCGATGCGCCGGCGCACTAGGTCACCCTCCCGCTCCTGGGTGATCTTCACCTCCTTCGCATACCGGTAGACGACGGGGTCGGGCTGGCCGGTGTAGTACTGGCAGTAGCGCATGGAGGCCCCCACCAGGTCGTAGGCATCCCGCACCGACAGGCCACGCAGCTCGGCGGGCAGGCTGTCGAACTGCTCGTGCCACGCGAACCAGGGCTCGAAGCGAGGCTGGAAGAGCACATGCGGAATCGGCTCCCCCAGGAACACCCGCAGGTTCATCTCCCGAAACGTCATCCTCGCCTCCCTCCTTGCTCGCCAAGGCGCATATCGCGCCAGGCGCATGCGCGCCGCCCGCCCACCTTCGCCCGCCTGTTGGTCTTCCCCTCTCGGCCGGGCGCGAGCCGGCAGGAACCGGCCGGCGCGCGCCCAACCAGGGGCGCAGCGCCACACAATAGGAGGCGGTGATGGAACGCATCGGCATCCATGTCATGAGCGACGGCAAGGCCAGCCTGCCGGCCCTCGAGCGCCTGGTCGGCGAGGTCGCGCCCTCCCTGAAGGCCAACTGGGTGATCATCGAGGTGAACGGCCACTTCGCCTACCGCAGCCATCCGGAGGCGGCCGAGGACGACCCGCTGGACAAGCAGGACGCCGCGCGCCTCGCCTCCCTTGCCGGCAAGAGCGGCATCACCCTCACCCCCATGTACAACTGCCTCGGCCACCAGTCCTGGAAGGACCGACCCGGGGCCCTGCTGCGCGCGCACCCGGAGTTCAACGAGGCGCCCGACCTCGACGCCACCGCCCAGGACTTCTACTGCATGAGTTGGTGTCCGCGACACCCGGGCGTCAACCCCCTGGTCTTCGACCTCTTCGACGAGCTGCTCGACGCCTTCTCGGCGGCTAGCTTCCACGTCGGCATGGACGAGGTCTTTGTCCTCGGCCACTGCCCGCGCTGCAAGGGCACCCCCAACGCGGACCTCTTCGCCCAGGCTGTCAACGACTACCACGCCCACCTGGTGGGGCGGCGCGGCGTCGAGATGCAGATGTGGGGCGACCGGCTCCTCGACGCGGAGACCATGGGCTATGGCCCATGGGAGAGCAGCGCCAACGACACCCACCAGGCGATCGAGAAGGTCGGCCGCGATATCGTCATGTGCGACTGGCACTACGAGATCATGGACGACTTCCCCTCCGTGCGCTACTTCCAGGATCAGGGCTTCCGCGTGTGGCCGGCGGGCTGGAACAAGGAGCAGAGCATCAGGCGCTTCATCGAGGTGGCGCGACGAGAAGCAGGCCCGCGGATGCTGGGCTACCTCGCCACCACCTGGACCAGCGCCAACGACGTCGTCGCGGGGCTGGCCGGCGAGCCCATTGACCCCGCGAAGGAGCGGCTCGGCGACATCGTCGCCGGCGTCCGCCTGGGGATGCAGCTAGCCCAGGGCTGACGGCGCCACTAGCGCGACACCACCACCTCGTACCAGAACGCCTCCGCCTCCAGGGGAACGATCACCCGGCCGTCGCCGCGCCCCGCGGCGACGGCCGCCATCCTGCCGCCCACCGAGTCCAGCGCGTGGACCTCCACGGCGAGCTCCCCCGGCTCCAGCGCCAGGCTGACCTGACCCCGCACCGGCTCCATCAGGATCGGCGGGCCGCCCGCCTCCAGCGCGGTCCGCTTCTCCGGCCCGTACACCATGCCGGTGTTCTCCGCCCGCGCGGTGGCGGTCAGGAGCAGGTGGGAGGACTCGGCGATCGGCCGGTCGTCCAGCGCCGTCACCGCCACCACCGCGAACCCGGGGCCCACCTCGAAGGTCACCGGCCCGGCGGACACCGACCCGTCGGCAAAGCCGATGCGTGCCGCGCTGGCCGGCGAGGTGATCGTGATCAGCCCCTGCCGCGCGTCCCAGATGATCTCGCCTGTGTCCGTCTCCGCCGGGTCGCCCGCCTCGGGCAGCTCGGCCGGGCGGGCCGGCTCACCCGTCCCCGGGATGGCGAAGGCGAGCGCGTGCCTCAGGCCCGCGCGCTGCGGGAGCAGCTCGGGGAGCGTGCGGCCTGCGGCGATGCCCTCCGGATCGAGGTCCACCACCCGCGGCGCGCCCGGCGCCACGTGGCGGCGATGGAACAGCCGCGCCGCCGCCGGCCAGGTGGCGAACACGTGGGGCTTGTTGCCGATGTCGAAGTTGCCAGTGATCTGGTCCGCCCAGTCGGCGCCCGTGTAGTCGAACTGGAGCATCCCGTTCCAGTCGTGGAAGGCGGCGTAGGCGGCCAGGGTCAGGGGTCCCTCGGCGATGTACTCGTTGATCCAGGAGCAGTTCCACTCGCTGATCACCAGCGGCACCCCCGCCGCCCGCTGGATCGAGAACAGCCACGGCAAGCTCCAGTGCTCGGCCCTCACCATCGGCCGGTTGTGGAAGCGCACGTGCGGCCCGTAGCCGCCCTGGGGATGGTCCCAGTAGCCGTGCCGGTCGAGGAAGTCCGCCACCAGGTTCGACTTGATGTCGAGGGCCATCATCTCCCAGTGGTTGCTGGCCGCCAGCGGGACCTTCACCCCGATCTCGCGCAGATACGCCAGCATCTCCGTGAAGTACGCCACCTGCGTCTCGTACAGGAACTCGAGCACCACCGGGTCGCGGCGGCGCAGCCCCTCCAGCACGGGGGTGTCCGGCGCGCCCTCTCGGCCGGCCTGCCGCGCCCAGCGGCGGTAGAGGTCATCGAGCTCGTCGCGGTAGGACTGCGGAAGCGGCCCATACCCGCCGGCCCAGAACAGGCTGCTCTCGTTGATGACCTGGCTGAGGGCGATCGCCGGGTCGTCGCAATAGCGCAGACCGGTGTAGGGGTTGAGGTGGGTGAACAGGTCGTGCGCATACTGCTTCTGCAGCTCGATCAGCCGCCGGTTGTAGTGCGCTGCCACCTTCGCCCCATTCGGCAGGCCCTCCCAATCCCGCACCCCATCCCCGGCCTTGAACTTCCGGTGCACCAGCAGGTCAAGGTACACGTAGATCCCGTGGCGCTTCAGCTCGGAGATGAAGTAGTCCAGCCGGTCCATGCTCACCGGGCACAGGTGCTGCGTGTCATCGTGAGAGTCGTCGAAGATGTTGGGCTCGGCCCACGGCGCGTCCATGTGGTGGAAGCGGACCATGTTGCAGCCGAAGCGGGCCAGCCGGGCGGCGGTGCGCCGCGCGGTCTCGTGGTCCGGAAAGGCCGCGCCCCCCACGATGTTCACCCCCCAGAAGCGCGCCGGCGTGCCGTCCTCGAACACGAACCGGTCGCCCTCGACGCGCAGGAAACCGCGCTTGCCCGCCGGCGGATCGAGCAGGCCCGAGGCGTCCGGCGCCACCCGGGCCCCCAGATCCAGCGGCAGCGGCTCGAAGGCATACCAGCCGGTGGTGTCGGTGGTCACCCGGTCCGCGGGGGTGGCCTGCGCCTCCAGGCGCGTGTGGAACTCCATGAGGTACACCATGTCGCCGCTCACCGCCAGCCGCCCGGTCACGCCCAGCTCGAAGGGATCCAGCCTCCCGTCCAGGATCCCCGCGAAATCCGCCGCCGAGCACTCGATCGCCGCCGTCGGCTCCGCCAGGTCTCCCTCCCCGAAGGTCGCCCGC
>CAYLPT010000051.1:0-10783 GCA_964385645.1 uncultured bacterium | reverse complement strand
CCCCGCGACCAGCCCCCGGGCATCGGCACCTACTGGGAGGAGCTCGCCCCCAAGCTCGACATCTCGCCTCACGTTAGCATCGAGGAGGGCGACCATCTCATCGCCACCGCCGACCAGCTGCACGCGCTGGCCGCCGCGCGGGGCATTCTGCACCTGATCTACGCCGGGTTCGCCACCAATTGGTGCATCCTGGGCCGCGACTACGGCATCCGCGCCATGCGGGCGCGCGGCTACAACACCATCCTGCTGCGGGACGCCACCGACGGGGTCGAGTTTCCGGACACCCTCGCGCAGAAGTGGGCCACCGAACTGGCCATCCGGGAGGTGGAGCAGGTGCACGGCTTCTCGGCCTGCGTCGCCGACTTCCACGACGCCTGCGCCGCAGCCGCGGAGCGGGGCGCCTGATGCCAGAGCTGCGCGGGGAGCGAGCGCGGTGAGGATCGCCTTCTCCATCTCGGTCTACGAGCACGCCGCTCGGCTCATCAACCGCTCGCCCTGGGAGGTGTCCCGGGACGGCGAGCTGATGTACCAGGCCCAGCGGCGAGCCTATGAGACCTACCGCCACTTCCCCGTGGTCGTCGGCATTGACATCTACAACCTCGAGGCCGAGGCCTACGGCGGCCTTGTCACGCGGCCGGACGGCAACGGAATCCCCGCCATCACCGAGCCCGCGCTCCCCTCTCTGGAGGCCGCCCTTGACCTAGAGCCTCTCGACCCCCACTCGGCCGGCCGGCTCCCCATGGTGATCGAGGTCGGCCGCCGGCTCGCCCGCGACTTGCCGGATGCCGATGTGCGCATCCCCGTCAGCGGCCCCTTCTCCATCGCCACCAGCCTCTTTGGCCTCGAGGCGTTGCTCACCGCCGTCGCCGCCGAGCCGGACCAGGCGCGCGACGCGCTCCTGCGGCTGCTCCCGGGGCAGCTCGCGTTCGTGCGCGCGGTCAAGCAGGCCGGCCTCGACATCGCCTTCTTCGAGTCCGCGGCCGCGCCGCCACTGCTGTCGCCCTGCCAGTTCCGCGCCGTCGAGCTCCCCGCCCTGAAGCGCCTCCTCCGCGAGGCCGCCGAGATGGTCGGGCACCCGGTGCCCTGCATCATCGGGGGCGACACGACGCCCATCGTGGATGCCATCATGGAGACCGGCACCGACTTCGTCATTTGCCCCGCCGAGACCGACCGGGTGGAGTTCCTCCGCCGCATGCAGCGCTACCCGGAGGTGCGCGTGCGGGTGAACCTGGACCCGCGCATCTATGTGTCCGGCTCCAGGGAAGCGATCCTGCGTGAGGTGGACCGCATCATCGCCCTGGCCGACGGCGACCCCCGCATCATGCTGGGCACTGGCGCCCTTCCCTACGAGACCCCGCCTGAGAACATACTGCTCATCCGCGACTACGCCGCCGGCGGCTGACCCCCCACCGCCGCGCGCTCCCTGAGAGGCAACCATGGCCATCCTCACCACATGCCTGCTCGCCGCCGCGCTCGCCCTCTCCATCTTGGGCGCGTTCGCCGACACCTCAGGCGCCGGCCCCACCGACCCCTCGCCCCCCGTGGTCGAGATCGAGGGCGACGTCCACATCGCCGAGCACACCGTCTGGTCGGACGCCCACTACCGCGTCCGGGGCAACATCTTCCTCGAGCCAGGCGGGGCCCTGGTGGTCGAGCGCGCCACCCTCGAGCTCCTCAACACCTACTCTCGCGAGTTCAACGTCTTCTGGCGGGGCGGCTCCCTGCTCACCCGACATGCCACCCTCGGGGGCACCGAGACCGGGGGCGCCATCTACCACTCCAACTTCGAGCTGCGCGATGGCGAGTGGGACCTCGAGGACACGACCGTCCGCTACAGCTACGGCATCGTCTGCGGCTCGGCCGAGGGCGTCGGCCGACTCCGCGCCACCCGCCTCATCGCCGGCCCCAGCCCCGACACCGTCATCATGTCCGGCCGGGGCGACGCCGTCATCCGCGACAGCGAATACGCGATCTCGCTCTCCAGCGCGGCCGTCCCCGGCGTCGCGGTCTTCAACTTCCCCGTCGGCGAGCCGATCTCTCGCGTCTACGACAGCTCCAGCATCCCCGGCGTCCAGTACCGCCTCGAGCTCGTCAACACCCGCGTCGGCGCCTGGTTTCTCTTCGTCCAGCTCCTCCCCGGCGGCCCGCTCGCCGAGTTCCATCTCCGCCACTCCCCCAGCCTCATCCCCTCCATCATGGCGCACAACCTCCAGGGAACCTTCCAACTGCCCACCGCCGACGCCAGTGGGCCCGTACCCGCCGGGACCTCCTTCACCACGGGCAACCTGACCTGGCGCGTCCCGGACGAGCCCGCCAACATCAGGTGCTGGGGCGTCTACCTCACGGGCCAGCAGACCGATGTCACCATCACCGGCCCCACACGCATCGCCGAGGCCATGGTCGCCGCCGGCCGCCTCGCCCTCATCGGCTCCCCCGGCACCTACGACCTCCACGCCTCCGCCACCACCCTCGAGGCCGGCGGCTTCCCCGCCACTGGCGACACCGACCCGGCCGCCGGATTGCCCGCCGAGCTTCTCCTCCGCAACGCCTCGGTCGGTCACTTTCGGCCCGGGACTCTTATCACGGGTCAGATCACCGCCCAGGGCCGCGGCAAGGTCACCGTGGAGAACTCCCGCTGCGCCAACCTTATGCTCATCACCAAGGGCGAAGGCACGATCACCCTTAGCGACATCGAGTGGGAGGGTGAACCGACCATCCGCGAGCACGGCGGCCCCATCCACATTCCCCCTTAGCGCCACGCAGCCGAACACCCGGCGCCACCGCGCCCGCCACTTCGCGAAGTCCAACCTAGCGAATCCCGCGCAGTAGATTAGATCGGACGGTGTAGGCGTGGTGCATCGCGTATATGAAGCTACACACTGGCAGGCGACGGGATTCTGCTGGTCTGGAGAAGCGCCCGCTGAAGGCGGCGCGGCTATTTGCCAAGCAACAGTCACGGCCTTCACGGCTCAGGTACGCGTCTTCGGCGTTCATGTAGACAGCGCGAGGTGCTCCCGGCGCGTCTCTGGGGCCCGCCGCCAGCCCGCCGGGTGATCGGTGAGTTCGTTGCCCGCTGCACGGAGCGCCGGTTGCCTGGGTCACGGCGGCCCGGCCCAGGGGAGGGCCTCGTACCTGTTGCAGGGTGCCGCGGGACAGGGTGGAATCGTGTCCAGGAGATGGAGGGGAATACACGCGTCCGACGGGATGCGGCGATCTGCCTAGCTGACAAGCATCACGTTCACTATAAGCCGCATGGGGGCGGGCACCGAGCGGCGGGTGGCGAGGAGACAGATGAGCAACAGAGGCGTCCTGGGTCGGAGCCAGGCCGCGGCAGCAGGCGGAGAACGGAGGCGCTATCGCCACGAGTCCGGGGACCGGTACCGCATAGACCGATATGACGAGACACCCGGGTTCTGCAGCTTCCTTCCCGGTGTGGCCGGGCGCGACGGTGTTCCACTCTGGTGCTTCTACGTCAACCGCGCGCAGGCGATCGTGGCCTTCGGCGTCTGCGACAAGGACCACGCCATCGTCGAGTTTCTGCCTGCCACGTGGGCCTACCAGCTCGTGGGGATCCAGGGCTTCCGGACCTTCTGCAAGATTGGCGGCCGCTACTACGAGCCCTTCCAGAGATACCCGGGGGGCGGCGCGGAGGACCGCTGCCGCGCCATGTGGATCGAGCCGGATCGCATCGCCATCCTCGAGCAGAACCGTTCCCTGGGGCTGGACTTCCGGGTTGACTACTTCACCGTTGCCAACAGGCCCCTTCCTGGGCTGGTGCGGAAACTGACGGTGACGAACACCTCCGATGAGGCCAGGGACCTCGGCTTGCTCGACGGTCTGCCGGTGATCATCCCGGCGACGTTCAACGACTTCGTCCTAAAGAAGATGCGCCACATCACCGAGGCCTTCGCCTCGGTCGAACTGCTCGCGAACGGGGTCCCGTTCTACACACCCAAGACACAGGGAGGCGACCAGGCCGAGGTCCTCGAGGTCGAGGAGGGAAACTTCTACGCCGCTTGGGTGCTGAGGGGCGGCGCGCTCGAGCCTGTCGAGCCGGTCGTGGACCCGGACGTCGTGTTCGGTGATGCGAACGACCTCGTTACACCCCACCTCTTCGTCGCGCGGGGCGAGATAGACCCCTCTGCGCAGCTCCTGGAGAATCGCCTCCCGTGTGCCCTCGCGCCCGCGTCGGCCGCGCTCGAGGCCGGGGAATCGCTGGTGCTGCTCGCCCTCGCGGGCTGGGCTCCGAGAAGCTCGATGGTCCCTCCTTTCCTGTCGGCCCTGACCCACCCCGGCGACTTCGAGGCCTTGGCGCGCGACAGCGCCAAGGTGATCGAGAGTGTCACGCGGCCTGCATTCATGCTGTCCGCAGAGCGGACGCTGGATGCCTATGCGCGACAGAACCTCCTGGACAACGTGCTCCGCGGTGGCGTGCCGGTGCTCCTCCCGTCGAAGACCGGTCCGGCTCCGGTGCACATGTACGCGCGGCGCCACGGCGACCTGGAGCGCGACTACAACGAGTTTCTGCTCCCCCCACACCCGCTATCGGACGGCCCGGGCAACTACCGCGATGTGTGCCAGAACCGCCGGCACGACGTCTGGTTCCACCCCGGCATCGCCGACACCGAGATTCGCATGTTCCTCGAGCTTCTGCAGGCGGACGGCTTCAACCCGCTCTCCGTCACGGGCTACCGGTGGCGGCTGGCGAACGATGACGAGGCGAGCGCCCTCTGTCCCACAGATGATCCCGGGGCGAGGCAGGCATTCGGCGCCATTCTTCGGCGTCCGTTCTCCCCGGGCGAGCTGCTCGGATGGGCCGACCGCCACGGGGTGCACATCCCGGACCGACAGGCGTGGCTGAACGAGCTCCTCTCCCAGTGTGACCGGACCCTTGTCGCCAGGGGACACGGGGGCGGCTACTGGATTGATCATTGGACCTACATCACAGACCTGCTCGAGGCCTTCGCCGGAGTGTGGCCCGAGCGCGTCAAGGACTGCTTAACTGGTCGCGCCGACATCGGCTGGTTCGACGAAGGCGCGTATGTTAGGCCGCGCCGCGAGAAGTACGTTCTCCGCGCCAGCGGCCCGCTGCAGCTCGGCGCAGTCGTGGACATGAAGCCGAGTGGGCCGCCCTTGCCGCCAGTGACCGCCCTGGGCAAGCTCACTGCGCTGCTGGCAACAAAAGCCGTCTCCCTCGACTTCGGGGGCAAAGGCATTGAGATGGAGGCGGGCAGGCCCGGCTGGAACGACTCGTTGAACGGTCTGCCCGGCGTCTTCGGCTCCTCGACGTGCGAGGCCGCGGAGGCCGCGCGCCTTGCCTCCTGGCTGCTGCGGGAGCTTCCCGACCCGCCCGACACCGAGTTCCCCGCCGAGGTCGCGGACTTCCTCGGCGAGGTGCTGGCCGACCTGGACCGGCCGGGGTACGACTGGGACCGCGCAGCGACGATTCGGGAGCGCTTCCGGAGCACCGTCCGGGGGGAGGCATCCGGCGACCGCAAGTCGCTCCCGGGCGAGAGGCTGGCCGAGCTGCTGGCCGGTGTGGAGCGCCGCATGCGGCAGGCCGTGGAGGCCGCCACAGACCGCGAGACAGGACTCGTGCATACCTACTTCCGCGCTCGGCCGGTCGAGTGGCGACGACAGCTCGACGAAGCCGGGCGGGAGCGCATTGACCCCCTGACCGGCTCCCCGCTCATCGAGGTGAGTCGCTTCGAGCAGCAGCCGCTTCCCCTGTTCCTGGAAGGGCAAGTGCACCTCCTTCGCCTGCTGCACGACGACCCCGAGGCCGCCAGACAGGTCTACCGCTCAGTGCGAGCGGGGCCGCTGTTCGACCGTGAACTCAGCATGTACAAGCTCAACGAATGCCTCGCGTCCGAGCCGATGAGCATCGGGCGGGGGCGCAGCTTTAGTCGCGGCTGGTTCGAGAACGAATCGGTGTGGCTGCACATGTCCTACAAGTACCTGCTGGAGCTCCTGCGCTGCGGCCTTCATGAGGAGTTCTTCGCCGATGCACAGACCATGCTTGTGCCCTTCATGGACCCTGAGGTCTACGGCCGAAGCGTCCTCGAGAACTGCTCTTTCATCGCCCCTTCGACGTGTCCGGATCCCGGCGCCCGCGGGCGCGGCTTCATCGCGCGCCTCAGCGGATCCACCGCCGAGTTCATCCACATCTGGATCCTGCTGACTACCGGAGAGCGGCCGTTCCGAGTGGTGGACGGCGGCCTGCGACTAGAGCTTCTCCCGGTCCTCCCGGGGGACTGGTTCACGACCGGGCCACAGCGCGCTAACTGGCGCGGGCAGGAGGTTCGGCTCCCCGCCAACTCCCTGGCCTGCGCCTTCCTTGGATCCGTGCTCCTCACCTATCACAACCCGTCACGGCGGGATACGTTCGGCAAGACCGCGGTCCACCCCATCCGCTACGCGCTCGACGGCGGGCCGCCCGTCGAGGCAGCTTACCTGGGCGACAGAGAGGCGCTGCGCGTGCGCAACCGCCAGTGCCAGCGTCTGGACGTGTGGCTTGCGTGAGAGCGTGCCAGGACCGAGCAGCACGGGGCAGCATCGGGCTGTTGAGTGTCAGGACCCGTGAGACAGAACAGGCCGTCCGCTAAGCGGTCAGCGCGGCCTCGTGCCCGGCCGCTACGCGGTTCCCTCAAACAGCTCGACCGCCCGCTTCATCTTCGCGATGACCTCCACCTTGAACGGACACCGCTCCATGCAGGTGCCGCATTCGGTGCAGGCTGAGGCCTTCAGCTTGAAGCCGCTGTACCACTGCCGCAGCTCGTCGGCGACGCCGCCTTGCGCGAAGTCCAGCAGCAGCATCACCTCTGGGATACGTATGTCCTGAGGGCACGGCAGGCAGTGTCGGCAGTAGGTGCATACTCCCTCGAAATACACGGGCAGATTGGCGATGGCTTGCCGGAAGTCCCGCTCCTGGTCCGTTGCGCACAGGTAGCGCAAGGCCGTCCGCAGCTCCTCGACATTCTTCACACCAGGCACCACCGTCGAGACCGGCTGGGAGAGCACGTAGGCCAGGCACTGCGTCGCCGTTATGCCTGTCGGCTTGCCCCCCACTCGGAACAGCGTGCCTCCGGAGTAGGGCTTCATCG
Source organism: uncultured bacterium (assembly GCA_964385645.1). Taxonomy (GTDB): domain Bacteria; phylum Armatimonadota; class Hebobacteria; order Hebobacterales; family Hebobacteraceae; genus CAYLPT01. The sequence continues at coordinate 3,680 of CAYLPT010000051.1, read as the reverse complement.
CCACAAGCCCAATGCTTCGCTCTGCGCAGGCCCGATAGAGGCGCTGGGTCTCCTCGTCATCGTGCTTGAGCATGTTGATCGGGAACATGAGCACATCAACTGCGCCGCTCTCCACCGCCTTCATGGCTGTCCAGGGGAAGTGGCCGCCCATCCCGATGTGGCCGATCCGTCCCTCTTCCCGGTAGCGAGAGAGGACCTCAACCGACCGACGACCCCAGCCGTCCCACTGCTCTTCTTTGTCGATCACCGCGACGATCGCAACCTCGGCATGCCCACCCAGACGCGCGAGCACCTCCTCGAAACAGCGCTGGCCCTTGTCTACGTCGTCGTAACAACCCCAATGGGCGGCGAGGACCAGCTTGTCTCGGTAGGGCTTCACGGCAGGCGCGAAGCTCTCCCAGAAGCCGCTCGCGCTGTCGGGGTCTTCGTAGAGCACATCGAGGTAACTCACGCCCGACGCGACCGCCGTCCGGATCACCTCCTCCATGCTGTCCTTGCTCTGCTCGAGATGCTCCGTGCCCAATCCGAGGGCGCCGACCTCAAGCCCGGTTCTCCCCAGCCTGCGCTGCTCCATTCCACTGGCCTCCGCCTCTGATGAGCGACTCCCTGTCCCCCCCCGAAAAATGCTATCGGAGCCTTCTGAGAGCTTCATTTCTACTCGTCACCTTGGTATCCTGTTTGGCATGAAAATGATCTTGCGTCTCCTTCGACACCTGTGCGGCTGCCTTGGTGTCTTGTTTCAGCTTCTCCGGTATGTGCGCACCTTCTGCTGGGCGCTCTTGTTGCCGCGGACGGTGGTGGCGGCCCAACTCCTGGCCTTCCAGAGTCAGCTTGTGGCAGAGATGAACAGCTCCTGCGGGAGAAAGAAGCGACGGTGTACTGCCCCCGGTCTCTTGGACACAATTCTAGCCTATCAGGCGGCCTCCTGCAAGGCCAGGAATGACTCTCTGGCCTGGGCGGGGCTGCGGTTGTCAGTCGGCATCCGCAGATGACCCGCCACCGGCGTCGGCGGCTGACCCACCCGGGGCAGTGGGCAGACGACAGGGACGAAGGCTCTGGGGGGTCAGCCGACCTGATCCCGCTGATCCGGGGTGGGGCACTCTGCGATGGCGGTCACCCTGCCAGGTGGGTCAACACTGAACGCCGGCCAACAGGCTTCTCCTATGAGTGCGGGCATCACCCTAATACAAGAGCCCCATCAAGAGGCGCGTCCGTGTCTGTGCCACCGGAACGAGGAGATGTGCCAGCCCCGTCACACGCTTCATCCGCGCGGAATCTCCAGGATCGTCACAGAGCGCTTCGGCAGCGTGACGCGGAGCACAGGGCCGCTGACCTCCAGGGACGTGGTGTTGAAGAAGCCCATCTCCAGCGGCTCACCTTCCTGGGCCGTATTGTGCAGCCTGCCCTCGAAGGACCGCTGAGTCGCCGTGGCCCCAAGAAAGTCGAACGCGCTCAGATCGAGTGTCACCGCCAAGTCTTCACCGAAGCTGCGGTTGATCGCGTGGAAGTAGATCCGATCCTCGTCGGCCGTGGCGAGCGCGTCGATGTACGCCACCTCTGCTGTCTTCGGCCTGATCGTCCCCATCCCGTAGGGCTGGGCGTGGCGAGGGACACCCTCGCTCTCAACCTCCAGCAAGTCGCGCCCGTGGTGCTTGCTGTAGAACATCGTCACCTGGCCCGTCGGGAACATGTATGCCGGCACTTCCCCGCTAGGGTCGGCCCGGATAGCATTGATACCCCAGCTCACTCCCACCAGCATGGACTGGTGCCCCATGCTGACAACGTCCCCCTCCCGCATGAAGGCGTGCAGGAATCCGGCCGCGCCGATCCCCTGTGCGAAGAGCGAATCAAGTGCTGCTCCCTCTCGCTCGCACGGCCCGTTCCAGTTCCACTCCGTGATCGCGACCTTGTACCCGTCCCGCCGGGCGATGTCGTAGATGCGCCCCCTGGCTCGCGAGGTCCCGCTCTCCGGGTCTATCTCCGGCACCCCGACCCATGCCTTCCAGATCTCCTCCGCCGTCATCTCCTCCAGAGGATACGGCTCGCCGTTCTTCACCACGTTGTTAGACCATCGCCACGGAAGGTAGCGATGGTGCGCGAGATGCTGCACCGTGTCCCCCAGCCGAGCGCGGAGGTGCGGCAGCGCCCGCCCCACATCACCATCCACCACGATCTCCACCGTCGGGTCCACCTCTCGCACGGCTTCGACATAGGTCTCAAGACAGGTCAGGTACCATTCCAGCGTCTCCTGCTCCCCGAGGCCGAGGGCCTCGATCTGCCTCCAGAAGTGGCCGATCTCGTTCCCGATCTCGAAGTACCGCACACCGTACGGTTCGGGGCGTCCGTTCTTCGCGCGCACCGCCGGCCAGTCCGGCATCCCCTCCGGCAGCTTCGCGCCCTGCGGCGCGTTGCAGTAAGCCACCAGTCCCGCCGCGTGCTGCGCCGCCTCCGCCAGCAGTCGCTCCCGCACCACCCCCTCTCGCAGATTCAGCACTATCAGCGGCTCCGCGCCGAGGTCCTCGCAGAGACGCAGGAACTCGTCATACCCGAAGTTGTTGGTGATCGCGCCGCCGTGACGCCCAATGGTCTTGTCGGGCCGCGCCGCGCCTCTACCAGGCACATTGTCGACGAGGTCATGCCAGTTGGTGTAGTCGACATCCGTCCCCCCGGGGAAGCGGATGATGGGGATCTCCATCTCCCGCAGCCGCGCGAGCACACTCGGCTGGAGCTGCCGCGTTCCCGGCACCCGCGCCGCCTCCGGCCCCGGCTCGCCCCAACTCGCCCGTTCCAGAAACTGCCCGAAGAGCCGGGCGTCTACATGTCCGATGACGCGGTCCGTCACCGTGAAGCGGATCTCTGCGTCGTCGCCGGAGCTTGCCAAGCCACGTGTCATGATCACACCAGCCAGTACGAGTGTGTACAGAAGCCCCGACCTCGAGAGTGGGACCACCATCCGGTCTGCCTCCTTGCTTGCTCTACCTGTGAGTTGACGATTGCATCCCGCCCGTACTACGCCGGGATTCCCCATATCAACGGGCTTCTGCTTCGCTGGAATGCAGGTTTCTTTGCCGTTGACGAGGTCCCGTGCCGGCCGGTCCCTTGGACACGATTCTGCCTATCAGGCGGCCTCCTGCAAGGGCCAGGAATGACTCCCTGGCCTGGGCCGAGCTACGGTGGCCCAGGTCCCGGTCCATCGCCTGGTAGGCGGCATTCCAGGGGGCGAAGCTGTCGCCGGAATCGAGGACGACCGCGGGCCCCCCGAACTCGCCCGCCAGCGCCCGCGCCACCACCTCCTGGCGCGCCACCCAGATCACCCGGCCGCGAAGGACACTGGATTGGATCCTCGCCAGCGTCTCCTGGGCGGCCGCAACCACCGCCTCGGCGCAGAACACGTGGCCTTTCTCGGCGCCCACGCACATCACGACATCGGCGTGGTAGCCGGGAGCCCCCTCTTGCCGACCCGCATGTTCGTCGGGCGGCGGTCCACGAGCAACTTCACCAGGGGCTGGGGGTCAGCCATCCGCCGGCTGCTCTGAGACGCGCGGTTCGCCCTCGCAGGCGTCATCTCCCTTCCGTGCTGGGTGAACATCGCTTCAATGGGGCCACGGCTCGAAAGCCGTGGAGACGCCCGGATTCTGCTTCGCCCAGCGCGGCAGAACATGCTTCAATGGGGCCACGGC
>CAYLPT010000050.1:0-10306 GCA_964385645.1 uncultured bacterium | reverse complement strand
CGCGCGGGGTGCGGCCGCGGGAGCTGCCCGCGGAGGAGCTGCGGGCCGCGCTGCGGGAGCAGGGGCAGATTGTGTGAGCGCGCAGGGCCCGGCGCGCCCGCCGCGCAGGCCCAAGGCCTTCGCCACCGAGGGGGCGGCTGTCTCGGGCCTGAAGGGGCGAGGCGCCGGAGGGCGGCGGGGCGGGATGCCAGCTCCTACGGCGTGGGGCCCGCGATCACGGCGAGGTAGGCCTGCGGATGGAGCTGCTGGCGGGCGGCCTGGTGGACCTGCTCGGCGGTGATGGCGCGCAGAATGTGCGGGTACTCGTAGGGATGGTGCAGGCCGAGTTCGTAGAAGGCAGAGAGCACCAGGTTCTGCGCGATGCCGGCGAAGGTCTCCATGCGGCGGGCCACGGTGCCTTCCACGTAGTCCTTCCAGAGGGCCAGTTCCTCCTCCGAGGGGGCCTCGGCTCGGATGCGCTCGAGCTCCTCGAGCGCGGCGGCGAGCGCGCGGTCGGCGTGGGCCGGGTCAACGCCCATCTGGAGCAGCCAGGGGCCGGGGCCCCAGTAGGCCCAGAAGTTGCTCCACACGTAGTAGGCCAGCCCCATCTCCTCGCGGATGCGCATGTTGAGGCGGCTCATGAAGCCGCGGCCTAGCACATAGTTCATGAGGTCGGCGGCGTAGAAGCCCGGATCGCGTCGGCTGAGGCCGGGGAAGCCGAGGGCGATGTCCACCTGGGTCTTGTCCGGCACGGGGACGCGGACGACGCGGGGCTCGGCCGGCGGCGCCACCTGTGGTATCTCCGGGCGCAGCGGCTCGCCGGCGCGCTCCCAGTCGCCCAGGGTGCGCGCGATCAGCGCCGCCGTCTCCGCGGGATCGAAGTCGCCCACCAGGGCGAGGATGGTGTTCTCAGGGCGATAGTGGTGCTGGTGGAAGGCTACCAGGTCGTCGCGCGTGATAGCGCCGACGCTCTCCCGGGTGCCGAGGGGCGGATCGTGCAGAGGGTGGCCCTGCGGATAGAGGTGGGCGAGGAACTCGCGCTCGGCGACGCGGAAGGTGTCCTCGTCTCGGCGCTCCTGGCCGGCGATGATCAGCGAGCGGACCTTCTCGATCTCCTCCGGGGGGAAGGAGGGATGCCGAAGCTGCTCGGCGAGGGCCTCCAGCAGCAACGGCAGGTCATCCCGGAGGCAGCGGCCTGCCACTGTGGCGACCTGCGCGCCGGTGCTGAAGCTGAGGTCGGCGGCGACGAACTCGAGGGCCTCCCGGATCTCCTCCCAGGAGCGCTGGTGGGTGCCGCGGGTGAGCATCTCCGCGCAGAAGGCCGCCAGCCCGGCGCGGCCCGGCGGGTCGAAGGTGGGGCCGGCCATGATGTTGCCGTAGAGGGCGACGAAGGGCGCGGTGCGGTTCTGCTGGAGGATGACCTGGAGGCCGTTGGGCAACCGGATCTCCTCGATCCTCGGGAGCGAGCCGGCCGGCGGTGAAGCGTCCGCGCGCTCGCCCCGGGGCCCGGGCGCCTCGGCCGGCGCCGGCGTGTAGGCCGCGGTGGTGAGGGCGGGTGCGGGCCGGGCGCCGGGGTCCTGGTCTGTCGGCGCCGGCCCGGGGCCGGCGGCCGCCTCCTCCCCGGTGGCGCGGAGCCAGCCCACGGTGCGGTTCTCGGGGACGAAGTAGGTGCGCACGACCCGCTGGATATCCTCGGCGGTCACTTCGTCCACCTTCTCGGGGAACGTGCGGAGGTAGTCGTGGTGGTGGAGCAGGTGGTAGTATCCGATCTGGCGGGCTAGCTTGCTGCCGCCATCGCTCTCGTAGACGAAGTGGGCCTTGGTCTGGTTCTTGGCCTTCTCGAGCTCGCGGGCCTCCACGAGCTCGGAGGCCAGGGAGCCGATCACCTCGTCGAGGACGGCCTGGGCGCGCTCGTGCTCGACGCCTGGGGAGAGCTGCACCTGGAAGAAGAAGACGGTGGGCTCGGGGTTCTCGTAGCTCCACCCGCCGGCGGAGGAGGCGAGGCCGGTGTCCACGAGGGCGCGGTAGAGCCGGCTCGTGCGGCCTGCGCTGAGGATGCTCTGGAGCACCTCGAGGGCGATGTGGTCGGGGTGGTGGATGGGCGGTGCCTCGTAGACGACCTGGAGGAAGGAGGTGCGCCCAGGCCGCTCGAGGGTGACGCGGCGCTCGCCGGTGGGGCCGCGGCCGGGGTTGGGCCGGGGAAGGGAGGGCTCGCCCGGGGCGAAGCCTCCGAAGTGCTGCTCGACACGGGCGAACACCTCGTCGGCCGACACCGCGCCCACCACCACCAGGAAGGCGTTGTTCGGGGCGTAATGGCGCCGGTAGTAGGAGGCGACCAGGTCGGGGCTGAGGTTGCGGAGGTCGTCCTTGTCTCCCAGGACGGTCCGCCCGTAGGGCTGAGAGGGGAACTGCTCGGCCATGAGTTCCCTTCGCAGGAGAAAGGAGGGGTCGTTCTCGGCGCCTGCGAACTCGGAGAGGACGACGCCCTTCTCGGCCTCGATGTCCTCGGGGAGCAGGAGGCAGCGTCCCATGCGCTCGGCCTCGATGTGGAGGGCGAGGTCGAGGGCGTCGGGGGGCAGGGTCTGCACGTAGGCGGTGTAGTCCATGGAGGTGAAGCCGTTCAGGTAGCCGCCGCGCTCGGTGACGAGGCGGTTCATCTCCCGGCCGGTGAGGTTCTCGCTGCCCTTGAAGGCCATATGCTCGAGGAAGTGGGTCAACCCGCGCTCGCCCTCGCCCTCATTGCGGAGGCCCACCCGGTACCAGACGTAGAGGGTGAACAGCGGAGCGGAGTAGTCCTCGAGCACGAGCACTTCGAGGCCGTTGTCGAGGGTGCGCTCCTGGAGCTGGGCCGGCTGAGCGCCGGCGGGGGTGGTGGCGGCGACAAGGGCGAGGACCGCCGCAGCGAGGGTGAGCCATGCGGCGAGTGTGGTCATGGGTGCATTCTCCTGCTCGGCAGCTCTGTCATCTCTCAGCTCCCGTCTCCGCCGGCGCGCCGGGCGGCGATGAGCATCCACAGCGGCCCGCCGAGGACCACGAGCGCAAGCATAACCTTCGGCCCGCCCGGCACGAGCCAGAATGCCGCGGCCAGGCCCACCGCGGCCACCGCCAAGGCGGCGGCGAGGACGGCCCGCGCGGCCGGCCCCCGCCCGCGGTAGGCATGGAGCCACACCTCGAGCGACGAGTACGGCCGGCCGCACTCCGGGCAGATGGCGGCGCGCGCCGGCCGGGGCCGGCCGCAGCGGGGGCACAGCATCTCTTTTCGCCCCCGGCGCTCGATCTCCGCCTCCAGCCGAGCCATCCAGTAGCGTTCCTCACGCAGGGAGGGGTCCAGCTCCAGGGCTGCCCGGTACTCGGCGAGCGCGGCCTCGAGCTGGCCCGCCCGACGGTAGGTCTCGGCGAGCAGGCTGTGGGCGGCCACGTTTTTGGGGTCGAACGCCAGGGCGGCGCGGTAGCGCCGTATGTCCTCCTCCTCCAGGGTGCGCTCGAGCTGGGTGGTGGAGAGTGCGACGAGCAGCCGTACGAGCAGGTAGAGCAGGAGGATGGTGGCGGAGATGAGGAGGGGGCCGAGCCATCCCGTGAAGGCCAGCGCGACGGCCCAGAGGATCAGAGCGAGCAGCCCGACGGCGATGAGCGCGGCCTCCCGGCCGGAGAGCTTGCGGTCGAGGAGGGCGGAGAGCACCCAGAAGGCGCCGATGAACCCGGCGATGGTGCACACGAGCACCCGGAGCGTGATGACCAGCGCCTCGCCGATGGGCAGGGCCATCGGGCTCACCGGCCGGGGAGCGGTGCTCCGTCAAGCCGCACCAGGCGAACCTCGAAGTCCACGGTGAGGTCGCTCGTGAACTCGAAGGTTTCGACACCCTCGGGGAGCGCGAGCTCGGCCTGCGCCTGGGAGCGGACCAGCAGCCGCCCCTCGTGTCTGACGGGAAGGCCGAGGCGGAGCGGGAGCTCCAGGCGAGAGCTCTGGCGCTGCTCGCCGGAGAGGGTGAAGGTGAGCCCGAGGGCGGCGCTTCCCTCGCACAATGTGAGGGGCGCGGTGGACTCGCTCTCGATGCGGGCGATGAGGTCGGCTCCGTCGGTGATCTCCAGCAAGCGGTTGGTCTGCAAGGCGCGGCCCGCAGCGTAGCGCCACTGCTGCCCGGGCTCCACCGGGCGCTGGGGCAGCACGATGGGCAGGGGCTGCCCGAGGAGGGAGCCGAAGGCCCGTGGGAGGGGGTCAGGGCCGGCGGGTGCGCGAATCGAGGTCTCCAGCACCTCGCCGGTGGGGGTGACACGGAGCTGAAGCTCCGGCCATCGTCTGGCGTGGCCGGCGGAGAAGGCGCCGGTGGGGTCGCGGGCCTCGAGGAGGCGGCCGCTGACGCGTAGGCGCACGATGCCGTCGGGCTCGTGGGCGACGACTTCCTCGGTAACGGCGACGGCGCCGTCAACGTAGACGGGGCGACGCTCGCCGAGGCTGATCTGCTCGCCGCGGGCGCGGAAGCGGAGCTCGTACTCGGCGACCTGGCCGAGAGGCCGGCGGTATTCGAGCAGGGTGCCGCGGGGGATGGCCTGGGGGGGCGGGCCGAGGAGCGTGAGCAGCGAGGCGGCGGTGACGAGCCAGGCCACGGCGGCTACTCTGTGGCCGGGGCGGAGGCGATGGTTGGGCGTGGGGGAATCCAGGGCTTTCGCCTCTCGGGGGATAGGAGGGTGGCATCGAGGACGTGTCTGGCGACAGGGGCGGCGGCCGCGCTGCCGGCGCCGGCGTGCTCGATGACGACGACGACTACGACGCGGGGCTGGTCGGCGGGCGCGAACCCGGCGAACCAGGCGTGAGGCTCGCCCCGGGCCGCCTCTGCGGTGCCGGTCTTGCCGGCGATGGGGAAGTCGGCGGAGGCGATGCGGCCGGCGGTGCCGCCGGGTGCGACGACCGCCTTCATGCCGTCCCTGATGGCGGCGATCGTCTCCGGCCGCAAACCCACGGGCCGCGCGTCCGGGGAGGGGTGGTAGTCCTCATAGCCCTCGATCCTGGCGATGAGGTGGGGGCGGACGAGATAGCCGCCGTTGGCGATGACGGAGTAGGCGCGGGCGACCTGAAGGGGAGTGACGAGGCAGTCGCCCTGGCCGATGGCCATCTGCGCGGTGTCGCCCGGGTACCAGGGTTGCTTGCGGGCGGCGCGCTTCCACTGGGGATCGGGGATGAGGCCGACGGCCTCGTGGGGTAGGTCCACGCCGGAGGGCTGGCCGAGGCCGAAGCGGCGGGCCATCTCGGAGAGCGCCTCGGGGCCGGCGTCACGGCCCAGGGTGGCGAACATCACGTTGCACGACTGAGCGAAGCCCCGGACGAAGTCGAGGCTGCCGTGTCCCTCCCGTTTCCAGCAGCGGAGCCGCCAGCCGCCCAGCCAGAAGGCGCCGGGGCAGTGGTAGCGGTGCTGGCGGCTAGTGACGCCGCGCTCGAGGGCGGCCGCCGCAGTGATGACCTTGAACACCGAGCCGGGCGGGTAGCAGGCGGCGATGGCGCGGTTCTGCTGGGGGTTGCCGGGGCCGGTGATGCGGCGCCAGTCCTCCGGGCTCAGGATGCCGGAGAAGGCATTCAGGTCATAGGTGGGGTGGCTGGCGAGAGCGAGGATGCCGCCGGTCCAGGGGTCCATGGCGACGACGGCGCCTGCGCGGCCGCCGAGGGCCTCCTCCGCGGCCCGCTGGATTTCCAGGTCGAGGGTGAGCCACACGTCGCGCCCGGGGGTGGGCGGCACGGCGCCGAGGGTGCGGATGCGCCTGCCGCGGGCGTCAACCTCGACCTGGTCGCCGCCATCGAGGCCCCGAAGGGCGCGGTCGGCGACCCTCTCGACGCCGGCCTTGCCGATCAGGTCGCGAGGCCGGTAGCCGGCGTACTCGGGCCGCTCCAGCTCCCGGGGGCTGATCTCGCGCACGTAGCCGAGCACGTGGGCGGCAAGGGAGCCGTGGGGATACTGGCGGACGGCGTCGGTGAGCAGGTTGACGCCGCCGAGGTAGACGGAGTGTTCCTCGAGGCGAGCGACGGTATCGGCGGATGCGTCGCGTTGGACGGTGATGGGCTCGTAGGGCGGGCGCGGGGGCCCGGCGTCATTGTTGAGCGCGGCCTCAATGGCCCCGGGTTCCATCTCCAGGAGGGAGGCGAAAGCGGCGAGGTCGTCGCGTCGGTGGACTACGTCGAGCTCCTCGGGGACGAGGGAGATCGAGAAGGCTGGGCGGCTGCTGGCGAGGACCTCGCCGTTGCGGTCGTAGATGGCGCCGCGGGCGGCCAGCCGACGCAGGACGCGGATGCGGTTCTCGTCGGCAAGGCGCCGATGGCGCTCGCCCTCGATGACCTGGAGCTGAGCGAGGCGGCCCAGGATGAGCGCGAACATGAGCACCACGACGGCCCTGATGGTCAAGAGGCGCCTGGCCATCGGTCAGAGCACCTTCTCGGGGCCGCCCACGAGGGCGTGTCGCACCCGCGCCGCGGCGGCGAAGGCGAAGGGGGCGAGCAGGGCGTGGTAGAGGGCGCGCAGGCCGATGATGCGCCCGGCATCCCCCCAGGGGGCGGTGCGCGCGATGAGCAGGAAGACTCCCTCGTTGAGGGCCGTGAGAGCGGCGGCGGCGAGGGCCGGCACGAGCAGGTTCTCGCGGAACATCTTGGTGGCCAGGAAGCCGGCGGCGAGGCCGCTGAGGGCCTTGCTGATGGCGAAGGCGCCGATCCAGGTCTGCTTGAGCGAGCCCTCGAGAACGCCGGAGGCGAAGCCCGCCAGGGCTCCGGCGTGGGCGCCGCTGAGCAGCCCCACCGTGGCCGTCCACACGAACAGCAGGTCGGGGGGTACGCCGGAGAGGGCCAGGCTCTCGCCGAGGGTGGTCTGGAAGACCGCCAGCGCGTAGGTGACGAGGAGCCCGGCGATGATACAGCGCGCCATGGTGGCCTGCTTGCCCGCGGTGTGCCGCTCGCAGTGGGAGATTCCACATCGGAGGCCGGCCGCCCTACCCGGGGCCAATGAAAAGGGCGGAGAGGTCTCCGCCCCGTCCGCGAGAGAGGTGAGGGCATCACCTCTCTATTCGGAACTGTCGCCTTCGCTTGTCTTGCTTCACTGTCGGCGCCCGGGCTGCGAGAGCGTTGCCCCAGCCAGCGGCTCCCTCAGTCGGACGTCACCTGCTGGAAGGCCGAGGCCTCCAGCCCTCGCCTGACGCGCGCCTCCTGGTCGGTTCGCTGGGCTTCGAGGTCGCGGCGGCGGAACGAACTCTCGATCTGCTCGTACCAGCTCAGCACCGCTTCCTCGTAGGAGCCCTGCAGCGGCAACCAGCCGATCTCGCCTGTGCGCCCCTTGTCCATGCTGCCTCGCTCCTCGCATCTGGCTGGCGTCGGCGCGCAGCCCGATGAGTCAGCGGTAGACCACCGCCCAACAACAGCCTGCCTTCGGCGGGCCGGGAAGGCCCGAATCGGCCTCACCGGCGAACTCCGCACAACAAGATAGACCAGCCGTGTCCAGGTGTCAACCGGTAACCCACAGGCAGTCACCCCTCTTTGTCCCCAACACGGCACACACGCGCCGCTGCACCCGGGAAGTCTGGCCGCGAGGCGCTACAGCCGCGCACGCGCAGGCGCCTCCCAGGTGGCGCACCCCGGGACGGCCCGCCCAGGCCTGGGGCGGGAGGCTCAGAGCTGGCCCGGCTCGAGGGGGCGTGAGTGGTAGATGCGCTGCCTGAGGACCCGGCCGGTCTTCGTGTCGGCGATCACGTACCCCTTTACTAGTTCGACCTCTGCGGTGGGGCGGTTGAGCACATCGAGGCCGACCGAGCGGGTCACGGCGGTGACGAAGCCGGCCGCGCTGTAGCGCCCGACCTCGGCGCTCGAGGGGTCAATGGGCTGCTCGAGGAGCTGCCCCGCCGCGTTCGTGAGCCGGCCCGTCGCCGTATCCAGAATGAGGTCGGGCGCGGCCGCCTGGTAGCGGCCGACCGACTCCTCGGTCGGGTCGGCGGCGCGGATGACCCCCCAGCCCATCACCGTGGCGAGGCACACCGCGCCGATGGCAACCAATAGCCTGGTATCCCTCCGGCCCTTGGGCATGACACCCTCCTTTCTCGCCGCTGTTGTGAATATACCATATGCGGGTCAGGCCGACTCCGGCAGGGGCGTCGGCCGCGGCGGACGAAGAGGTTGGGCGTATGTCGTCTTCCACGACCGAGCCTCGGCCCTTCCGCTTGGTGGCGCTGGACCTGGATGGCACGCTCCTGGATGGTCGGGGGCGCGTCTCCGCCTCAGACGCGGCGGCGCTCGCGGAGTTCGCCGCCGCCGGCGGCCTGGTGTGCCTGGCCTCCGGGCGCATGACCGCCAGCATCCGCCCCTTCTACCGGAGCCTGGGCCTGGACGGGCCTACCATCGGCTACAATGGGGCCCTCGCCCGGGCCGCGGAGCGGGAGGGGGCCGGGGTGATCCTCGAGACGCCCCTGCCGGCGGCCTATGGGGACGAGCTGATAGAGTACACGCGGCGGGAGCGCTTCCACCTGAACTACTACCTGGAGGAGCGCCTATACGCCCGGGATGACCCCGAGCTGCGCCGCTTCGCGGACCTGTACTCCCGCCAGACCGGCGCAGTATTCGAGTTCGTGCCCGACCTCGCGGTGTTCCGGGGCCGGGAGCCCACGAAGCTCATCATCGTCACCGATCCGACAGTCCCCGGTCGGCCTGACCCGCGGCACCGGGACGAACTCTATGAGCTGTGGCAGGCGCGCTGGGGCGCCGAGGTCACGGTGATGCGCACCAACCCGGAGTACCTGGAGTTCTACCACCGGGAGGCGAGCAAGGGGCGGGCGCTGCTGGCGGTGGCGGACCATTATGGCGTGCCCCGCGAGCTGACGCTGGCCTTCGGGGACAACTACAACGACGCCTCCGTGCTCGAGGCCGCCGGCTGCGGGGTGGCGGTGGCGAACGCCCAGGAGGAGGTAAAGGCCCTCGCCGACTGGGTGTCGCCGCTGAGCAACGAGCAGAGCGCGGTGGCCGACGCCCTGGGGAGGCTGGTGCTCAGGTAGGGGGCGTCCCGAGCCCGCGGAGGTTGCCCGCGGGGTCGAAGCGCATCGGCGCGGGCCGGCCGAGCAGGCGCATCCCGCGTTCCTCCGCCTCGCCGGCCAGGCCCTCGGAGATCCACAGGCGCGCGAGGTGGAGGGTGTCGCTGATGCGCACCACCCGCGCTGCCGCCGGGTCGGGCCGACCCATGGCGATCATGGCCGCCTCCATGAGGGCGCGATCGGAGGGGAAGGAGAGGGGGAGCTTAGCGCGGTTGAGCCAGCCGGTGTGGAGCACATTGGTCTTGAGGGCGGCCCAGTCTATCTTCGCCACCAGCCGGTCGGTGGTGAGGTCGGCGAGGCCCACGCCGAGGGGGTTGCCGTGGGAGCCCGGGGTGAGGTCGAGCGCGGCGAGGAGGCGGATGCGGGGCCCGCCGGGGAACTCGGGCTCGCCCCACATCATGCGCCGGCCGATGACATGGGGGTCGAGGCCGACGCCGCTGACGTCCTTGCCGATGTGGTCTACGACGAGCAGATCAAGGTCGCGGAAGGGGAGCCGGGCGGCGCTCCGGCGGGCGCGGCGCAGCAGGGCTGGCTCGCGCCGGGCGATCTCGTCGGGTGGAAGGCCGACGATGTCGGCGGTGTCGTTGTAGCCGTTCTCAAGGATAGCGAGGCCGGCGGCGATGGGGGCCCGCGCTAGCAGGAGCCGGGCCGCCTCCGGCATGTCCTCCCGCAAGCCGGCGCACTGGCGGGAGTGCATGGCGGCCGCGCCCTCCCGCTTGCCCAGCCCGACGGCGAGCATCTTCATCAGCCCGCTCTCGTATTCCCCGGAGAAGTCGCTGTGCTGCTTCACGCGGTTCATCAAGATAATGTGGTCCGCGCGCAACGCCTCCCGACTCATGTAGACGGCGACCCCGCGGGAGGTCTGGCCCACGCGGGCGACGGCCATGGAGGCGCGCACGGGCGCGCCGACGACGCCGGGCGCGACCCCCAGGGAGGCGAGCACGGCCCGCTGGCCGGCTGCCGTCCCGCCCCCATGGGTCCCCATGGCGGGCACGATGAAGGGTCTGCCGCGGAGGCGCTTCACTGTCTCCACCACGGCCGCCGTGATGGCCGCGATGTTGGCGATCCCCCGGCTTCCGACGGTGATGGCGACGCGCTCGCCGACCCGCAGGCGCCGCTCGAGCCCCGCCTCGCGGCAGGCGCGGGCGACGGCGGCTGGGATGTCATCCAGGCGGCGGGAGTAGAGGCGCTGTTCGGCGGGCAGCAGCCGCGGGAGTCGCATGTGAGGTGGCTTCCTTGCCGGGGTGGATGTCGGCGGGGGGAGGATTCGCCCCCGGGG
>CAYLPT010000049.1:0-2519 GCA_964385645.1 uncultured bacterium | reverse complement strand
CCCGGCGTCAGGTAGATCTCATCAGGGGTGTCAATCATGCTCTGCACCAGCGCGTCGAGTTCCTCCTCGCTCCCGCCCAAGCTCAGCAGGAAGTCGCGCTCGATCGCCGGGAGTCCATTGGTCTCCAGGTCCTGCCTGAAGGCCTCGATCTCATCAAGCGTCATGCCGGCCTGCAGCTCAGGCACCGCGGGCAGCAGGCGCTGAAACTCCACCACCCGGGCGGCGGCCTCCCGGCCCAGCTCCTCCGCCGCCTGCGCCTGGCGTCGCCGCCAGTAGTCGTCACCCGCCTCCTCCGCCGCCGCCAGTCGTATCCACGCCTTGCCACGGGCTGTCTCCGCCTCCAGCCACGCCAGCGCCGCCAGGGCCGCCGCCTTCGCCGCCGAGTCAGGCTCCGCTTCGAGCTCCGGGCAGGAGATGGGCTCGATCGTCGGGATCGTCATGTAGTCCGGATCGGGGTCATAGGCAATCTTGTAGTGCTCGCGCGCTATCGCCTTGAGGCCGGCCTGGGCCACGAGGAATGGCACGCTCCACAGGCCCGGAATGCGACTGCCGACTGCGCTGCAGACGGTGCCGCCGATGCTGCACCCAATCGAGGTCGCGAAGGCGTCGGTCTTCCACTGCGGAACTATCACGGTCACAGTGCGGTCGAAGCTCAGGCCCGGCGTCGTCTCTGTGCCCGGCAGGTAGCGGAACTCGGCCTGCCGCTGTAGTAAGCCGCTCACCGATTCATAGCCCAAGATCGTAAGCCCCACGGCGGTGTAGAGCTGCTTCACCTCTTCCAGGTCTTTTGCCGCCTTGATGGCGCCCGCCCATTGCTGGATGACAGCGGTCGGAAGGCAGCTGATGACTCCGTCAACAACGGCCTGCCAAGCCGGTGGCGGAGCGGCAATCCACTCCCAGTCGTGGGTGACCATGAAGGAGAACCTCGCCTCCCCATAGGCCGGAACGGCCCTGGTGAGCACCGGGGGGTCGGGTGAGTACTCGGCTTCAGTGGTCAAGGATGACAGGGCGTGCTCATCCAGCGCGATGGTCACCTCACCGGCCCGTCCCCCGTCGTTCACAACCAAGATCCTCACGACATAAGGGATGCCCTTGAGGGCTTGTGTGGGGCTCACCGTGACCGAGGCAATGCGGGGCAGAAACTCGTCGGCGGGCCCCACCCCCTCCCGGTCGCGGACGAAGACGTCCTCCCAGCCCTTGGTGTCCCCGGGCACCAGGTTGTAGGCACAGGACTGGAAGGCCACGTACCGCCCGTCCGCACTAATGGAGGGCCCCCACCAGCCGCTGTTGGAATCCCCTTCCTCTCCGTCGCTGCTGACGCTCACCCGCTCCGTGGTCCCCGTCAGGCGATCGCGGACGAAGACGTCCCCAATGCCGTTGGTGTCCCCGGGTACCAGGTTGGAGGCTTCGGAGTAAGAAGCTACGTACCGCCCGTCCGCGTTTACGTAGCGCCCGTCCGCAGTGTGGAAGGGCAAGGAGCTGTTGCCGTTCCCCTCGTGCCCCTCGCTGCTCACGCTCACCCGCTCGGTGGTGCCCGTCAGCCGGTCGTGGACGAAGATGTCACAGGTCCAGTTGGTGTCACCGGGGACGAGGTTGTAGGCCCCGGACTCGAAGGCGACGTAGCGCCCCTCCGCGCTGATGGAGGGGTACCCGGAATCGCCGTCGCCCTGCTCCCCGGCGCTGCTCACGCTCACCCGCTCGGTCACCCCCGTCAACCGGTCGTGGACGAAGATGTCCCAGGCCCAGTTGGTGTCCCCGGGGACGAGGTTGGAGGCACAGGACACGAAGGCGACGTAGCGCCCGTCCGCGCTGATGGAGGGCCGGAACGTGCCGCTGTCGCCATTCCCTTCCTCTCCGTCGCTGCTGACGCTCACCCGCTCCGTGGTCCCCGTCAGCCGATCGTGGACGAACACGTCCTCCCGGTCGTTGGTGTCCCCGGGGACGAGGTTGGAGGCCGAGGAGCAGAAGGCCACGTACCGCCCGTCCGCACTGATGGAGGGCCCGTAGACACCGCTGTTGCCGTTCCCCTCCTCGCCGGCGCTGCCCACGCTCACCCGCTCCGTGACCGCAGCAAGAGAGACAGGGACGGATACCGCGAGACAGAGCACAACCCAGACATACACCCACGTCCGTAACATGCTTCCCCCCTTCGGACCCGAGCGAGTGCATCAGCAAGGTCGCACAGAACGGAACTCAGGGGTCACATTGCATTGTCTCGGTCTGAGAGGGAGCTTCTCCTCCGGGGTGGCGATTTCCTCGCTCCGCGCTACCCGGGACAGGCCTCCCCTATCCGCTCTCCAGTTGCGCGAAGGCACCCCGTCCGCGACCAGGCCTCTGTTCACCACCCTTCCGGCCGCTGGGTCGTCCCGCGCGCCAGAGGCCGCTTCCGCACCTGCCAGGCGATGCCCAAGGCCATCACGCGGTCATCGCGACAGCCGGCCTGCGCCTCCTGGCTGCCCGTGTCCGTCACCACGAAGGTCATCAGCTCGTCAATCAGCGCCCGGGAGTGAATCAGCACC
>CAYLPT010000048.1:0-12296 GCA_964385645.1 uncultured bacterium | reverse complement strand
CGGTTCACCCCCACGTGCGTGGGGAACTCACTGCCGACTCAGCCTCTGAGGGGCATCCTCGCCAGAACGATGCCCTCTATGTCCACCATCTCCCGGCTCGGGTCGCCGAAGGTCTGCACGGCGAATCCCTGCTCGGTGTCGCTGGAGTGCAACAGGATGCCGCTTCCGCCCCTGGCCGCCCTTCTGGCCTTCTCCCAGAGCTTGTCGCGGACCATGCCCGAGAGCTTGCCGACAAACACCCCTGTCCTCGGCTGGATCATCCAGCGCGTCAGCTCGCCGCGCAGGCTCGCGGGCACCCGCTCAAGAATCATCACCACCATCGGACGCCTCCGCGGGGGTATCGCCCGCGCTCCGCTCCCAGGATGGGGTCCACAGGTCGGTGGGAAGGGCCGGGTCCACGTCCGGCGCAAACTCGGCCGGCTCCTGCCCCTCGCCGAGAGCGCAGCGAATGTCGGGTACCACTCGCTGCACCAGGCGGGTCTCCCGGAAGATGTCCCGGCACCGCAGCCTCACCCTTCGCTCGAGATCAGCCTCGCCTTCCTTGGCGGCCCCGAAGGCAACGGGGATGGTGACATCCACCTTGTACAGGTCGGCGATGTCGTAGACGAAGGAGAGCTGCTTGCCGCTGTGGATGAAGCCCAGCGCGGGGCTATAGCCGGCGGAGAGTATGGCCGCGTGGCACAGCCCATAGAGACACGAGTTGGCGCACGATAGGGCGCGGTTGACGGGATCGGCGGAGCGCCAGTCGGAGCGATCGTAGCTCCGGCCACTCCACGGCACTCCGGTCTCGCGACTGGCGCGGGCGTAGGCTGTACGAACGCGGATTCCCTCCCGGCCCCTGAGCTCCTGAACGGTGAGGTCGGGAGGCAGCTCCTCCCGGAAACGCATTCGGTACATGCGCTTCACGACCTCAAGCCGCTGCGCTTCGTCGGCAACCAGCTCCGCCTGGCGGAGAATGCCCCTAGCGCTGCGAGTGCCGCCCATGCCGAAGGCGTAGAAGCGGACGTTCTGCTCGCCACACCAGATGACGAGGCAGTCGTTATCGGCCAGCGCGCGGACCGCGGCATGGGTGACATTCGTGCCCGGGCCGAGCATGAGCACGGATAGCCCGGCTACTGGCACTGGCGTCTTGCCATCGGCGTCGTAGAGCGCGATGGACTTCTCCTCCTGTTCGATGCGAACGTGCTCGACATACAGGAAGGAGAGAGCGTCGCGGAACTTCGGGAGCTGGTGAAGATCGTCCATGTCTCCACTCCCTCGCGGATCGCGTTCCACCCTGTCTATTCCGCAACTTCGGGGACAGCCAGGAGGCCAAGGACGCCTCTCACCGCCACCGCGGGCCAGGCTGCGGAGGTTCGGGAGGTCATTCAGTTGTCAAGGTACACGCTGTCGGCGGACAGCCGCCCGCTGTGGCGCGGACGCGAATGGCGCGCTCAGGCCCGCGCGAGCGACAGGAGTCCGAAGCCGAAGGCCTTTGCTGACCCGATGCCGGAGGCGAGGGCAGTGGCGAGGAGGTTGGGATCGGTGACCTCCAGCAGGCCGTCGAAGTCCACGCACAGGTGGCGCAGCGGCGGCGCTCCGTTGCGCCGGCGGGCCATCTGGAGGCCGCGGTCGGCGACTCGGCAGTCGAGCACCCGGAACCCGCTCTGGGACGCTTTCCTGTCGAGCCAGGCCCGCTGGGCGTCCTCACCGTAGACGCCCACGCGGACGCCGCTCTGCTTCGGCTCACCCTCGGCGGAGGGGCCGCCGAAGACGCGCCTGACCGTCGGGTTGGCCCGCAACCGGAAACGCAGGCGCTGGCCGGTCGCCAGCCGCGGCCTCACCGGCTTGTGCTCGGCCGCCAGCAGGACGCGCTCGGCGAGCAGAGGCCGCCAGTCGGGCTCGCGCTCCGACTGCACGAGCACGACCGCAGCCCCGGCCGGCCGGTCGCCCTCGAGCCGGAAGAGCACGCGCCCCGGCCCGCCGGCCTCTCGGTCGGGGAATCCGGAGTAGACGAGCTGGTGCATGAGGTATGCCTCGGCCTGGGCGCGCAGGGCGCGGGGGTGTTGGCCGCTGAGGGCTAGTCGGGATAGGAACATGGGAGCACCTCCCCCTCCGGGACGCATTCGGCCGGCAGGTCCCGGACGATCAGGTTGCGGAGCGAGAAGCGACGTCTCGCGCTCACGAATGACACGGGCCAGTCGTTGCGGACTGTCGGTGCCTCGACCTCGGGGGTGTCAGGGCCTGGTTCGAGCACCAACCGCAGGTAGTCGGGCGGGCGCTCCTTCGCTTGGAGCCGGTGCCAGGGCAGGCTCTCCAGCGCCTCCTCCAGAGTGGTGTTCTCCCTCACCGAGGAGCCGGGCAGGTGCAGCGGCAGGGAGGGAACGAAGGACCTGCGCCCCAGGAAAAGCGCCCACCGCGGGCTGCGCAGGGCGGCCTCGATCTCGCGAAGCAGGTGCAGGTCGTCACTCTCCAACCCGACGATGAAGCGAGCGTCGGAGAGGTAGTGTCGGTGTGAGGTGACGGTGTTCTTGGTGTCGTCGCGGTCGAGAGTGCCGTCCGCGCGCGCCACCCTCATGGCCGTATGGTAGTCCACCCGGGGCGAGCCGGGGGCGTCAATGCGCACCCCCATGCGAAGGTGATCGAAGCGGGAGAGGTCGCCGTCCCTGGGGATGCCCATCGCCGCGCAGACGATCCCGATCACCCCGCTGCGAGTGGGCTCGAGTCCGGTGTCCCGGTCGTCGAACCGACTGCGGTGGCCCCAGGACTGCATGGGGCCGGCCAGGAGCATAAGTAGGGTGTGCATGTCAAGCGCCTCCTGAGGACCGGACGGCCTCCATTGCGGCTTCGAGGGCCGCCTTCACCGAGCCCTTGTCGGCGGAGGATAGCTCACCGAGCTGATCCTCCCGACCGTCGTGAAAGAGGCTGAGGCCAACGACGCCGTCGTCGCCGTAGACCTTCCGGAGCCGGCCCCAGTAGGTGGTGAGGGCCTCGATGGAGCGCCCGATGAGATCCTCGTCGCGTCCGGGCAGGATGCGGACGGGTGCGGCGAAGGCGTTGGCGAGGGAGCAGGGCGCGCCGCCGTTGCGCACGACGAAGAGGCCGAAGCTTGGCAGGTTCTGAGCGGCCATGGAGTTCTGCTTGCCGGTGGGAATGGCGTACACCCAGGCCTCGAGGAAGGCGGCGATGGCCTGGTCGGTGAGGGCGGAGTCGCCGTTGAGGTTGCGCTGGAGGTCGTCGCGGTCGAGCAGGGCATAGCGGTAGAAGCAGGCGCTGTTGAAGTGGGTGACGCCCATCATACCGGCGCCGGTCTCGGACTCGGGGTTGAGGTCGTCCACCGCGGTGTAGAAGTCCATGTCCATGTCGACGCGGTGGGTGGAGATGGCGTGGGCGACCTGGCAGGCGGCCTCGACGTTCATGCCTGGACGCTCTGCCAGCATACGCCCGAAGAGGCCGATGTCGGGGGAGAGCCCAGCGGCCCGCAGGCGTCTGCTGATCTCCGGGTCGGCGCCGAGGGAGCGTCTCTTGGCTCGCTTGCTCTCGCCGCCGGCAGCCTTCGAGAGGTCGTCCCACAGCTCGCGGACGCACCGCTCGGCCTCGGCGAGCTCGGGCTCGCCGATGTAGAGGAGCACCGCAGTCTCCCCCCGGCGCTTCCTGTCCATCCTCGAGTAATAGGTCTCGAGGAAGACGTCGAGGGCGGCGGACCGCTCTTTCTCGCTTGCGGATAGGTCGGCCAGCCGGGGGGCCAGCGTCTCCTTCAGGCGCTTAGTCCTGGTGCCGACGTCGCACAGGCTGTGGTCTCGGAAGTACTGGCGGACGGCCCGCTTCATGCACTGGGAGGAGATGCGAGCGCGGCGGACGCCGCCGAACTCGCAGTCCTTGGGGGTGTTCGTGTCGTCCCGGTTGAGGCAGGACGGCGCGAAGTTCTGGATGAGGTGTGCCTCGATCTTCATGATCGCCTCCTTGGCGGTCGCTTCTGGCGTCTACGCGGCCGCAGTCTCGACGGCGCGGGGCGGCCGGTAGAAGTCCCGCGCCCACCGCATCTGCACGTACCTGTCGGGGTGGTCCCACTGGGTGAGATCACGCAGCAGGCGGACCCAGTCCGGGGCCGGGGCGCTGTCCGCGCTTCTCAGCAGCCCGATGGCCTCCCTCAGCCGGCCGGGCAGGTCGTCGGGGTGGCTGCCCAGGAGGGCGACGAAGCGCGCCTCGGCGCTCTCGCTGATGCCGTCGGCCCGGCGTAGGCTGCCGAAGCATTCACCCAGCGAGCGGCCGGGCTCATGTCGGGGGTGCCAGGCGAACAGCGCGCCCACTACGTAGAACCATCGGTCCGACGGCCAGGTCGCCTCCCCGATGAAGGGGACCACGTGCCTGTGCATCCGCGGCGCCTCGCCCGGCGCCCGCCCCAGGCCGCTTCTCAGCTCGGCGAGCGCGCCCCGATCCTCCCGGCCCTCCTGTGTGAGGCCGCACAGGTAGCCGATGAAGCGCCTGATCCTATCCTCCAGCTCGTCCATACGATCACCTCCTTCCGTTGGTCTCAATCCTCAGCCGCGGCCGCCGCGGCCGCGCAGGCCGCGGTCTCCCGGGGCTGGGTGGAGAAGACGCCCGAGACCCGCGCCACCGCGCGGATGGCCCGTGGCGAGGTGCCGAGCTTCCGGCAGGCCTCGTCGAAAGCTCGTCTGGCCTCACGCTCGACCGCTGTACCCCACTCCTTGGACGCTGCGTCGCGGTCCCTGGGCAACTCCTGGAGCAGCCGGTGGAAGTGCCGCTCGAGCCGGGCCCAGTAGGGGCGCTGTGCATCCAGGGAGTTGGCGAGGTTCGCCACGTCCTGTGGGTCAGGGCGCCGAGCGGCCGGCTGCCCAGTGCGGGGGGAGAGGAACGACTCGCATACCTTTCGCAGCCGGCCGCAGAGGTCACGGGCAACACCCTCGGCGAACTGAATCGTCCTCCCCAGGCGATCCAGTAGGTCGGGGTCCTGGAGTAGGGCGAGCGGCACCGGCAGGCGGTCGTGGCGCCAGAGCAGGAACTTGCCCGCCTTGCCGGGGGCGCTCGCGATGCCCACCACATGGAGTCCGTGCTGCAGGGTGGGCTCCAGCACACCTCGGTCCAGCAGGACGCCCGCGTTGCGCAGGACCTCTGCAGGCCGATAGGAGTCGCTGCGAAGGGCGAGGAGTGCGTGGGCGTCGCGCCAGGCAGCCTTGTGGTGAGAGAGGGGGTGTGGCCGGTCGCCTTCCTTCTCATCACGGTCGTACACCTTCATGGGGTCGTAGTCATGGTGGTGCTGCGGTATCTTGTCCTCGCTCCGCCCCTGGGTGAAGCACAGTCGTCTCACCACGGTTCTCCCCTCGCTCTCCTCGGGTAGTAGCCTGACCAGCCGGCTCTGCCAGGTGTAGCGGTCAAGGACGCCCCGGGCTGGCTCGCGCTCCCGGCCGCCCGCGGCCGGCCTATCGCGCAGGTCGGCGGGGCAATCGCGCTCCCACACGGGGAGATCATCCGCCGGCCGCTTGTGGGGCGGCAAGTTGAGCATCAGAGTCTCGAAGAGCGAGTCGCCGTTGAGCCAGAGGGTGACGCCGCGCAGCAGGGGCGCGTCGGCGGAATAGGGCAGCGCGATCTCCTGCCCAGCCAGCTTCGCCTGGCCGCTCTGGCCGAAACCTAGAGAGAAGCCCTGCGCGGCGACGAGCTTCCTGGCCGCGTCGGCGGGGGTGAACTCGGGCGGCGCGTCATCCCAGGTGTGGTCGAAGAGGACGAGGTTGTGACCTGAGGCCAGCTCCGCGGCCAGGCGCGCGACGGTGTGCTGCCGGTCTGTTTCCAGTCCCGCCGTCTGGTAGAAGGGGTGAGTCTCGGAGAAGAGGTCGAAGCGGTCCCGCCACTTGTCCAGGTAAGCGTTGACCTGTGCCTCCGGGAACCGACCGGCCTGCCAGAGCCGCCCCCACTCGTCCGGGGTGGTCGGGCCGCAGGCGCGATGCAGCACGGCCAGCAACAGGCGATGCAACGAGACGGTGACCAGGGGCGAGCTGTCGTGGACCTCGCGCAGCTCGTGCGCTTTGAGCAGCGTCTCGCGAATCCCGAGCTCGCGAGTTCGGCCCCCGCCGAACAGAACGCAGGGGATCCAACCGGACTCGATGAGATCGAAGGTCGGCTTCATCGTCCCTCCTCCTTCTTCTCGATCACCAGACCGAGATCGGGGTGGATGGTGAGAGCACGTCCGGCCAGCTCGGCTCGCCCATCGCGGAACACGAGGTGGCGGTGGAAGCGGAGATGGGGACTCCGGCGCCACCCGGGCGGGACCTCCTGGTCGCGCAGCACACGAAAGAGCCCGCGGTCGCTGAGCGGAAGGCTGGCCTCCAGCAACTCCATGGTCTGGTCGGCGGAGGGCTCCTCATCGAACCGGATCGGCCCGCCGCCTGTGACTGGGCGCAGATCGCCCCCACCGCCATCCTCGAGGCAGACCACCTGCACAGAGGGAGGTCCCAACCTGGTGGCCGCGCGCAGCGTCGCGTGAATCGTGGGGTCCTCATCCTCCTTGAGGTCGCGGTCGCCCAGGAGCTCCGCTAGCAGCTCCTGGGGGTCGCCAGGGGCAGGCACCAGCACCGCTTCCGCCTCCCGCTCGGCGCGGCGCTGCTTCTTCTCCATCTCTGCTTTCGCCTCGGCGAGCGCGTCTGCCCAGGCTGGGTCCGGAGCCGGGACATCGGCCTCCCCGTAGACCTGCTCGACCAGGGCCTCGATGTCGTCGGGTAGCCGCAGCGCGCGCCGCGCTCGCAGCGCCAGCCATGAGCGGAGCAGCACGTAACGCTCGTAGACCCGGGCCGAGCCGCCGAAGTCCGGTGGGCCGCCTGTGGGATCGCCGTCACAGACCACCACCAGCCGCGGGCTGCGCAGCTTGGGGGGCCGCTCTCTCCGATGTCGGTGCATCCGCCCCGCACGCTGGAGCAGTAGGTCCGCCGGCGCCATTTCGGATGCCATCCAGTCGAAGTCTAGGTCCAGGCTCTGCTCGACGACCTGGGTGGCGACCAGCACCGCCCGCGGCGGCCGAGCCCCGCCCTTGCCGAAGCACGCGAGCACCTCCTCCTCTCGGCCTCGGCGCCAGGCAAACGGTGTGCGCGCATGAAAGAGCAGGCATGCGCTGTCCCGCAGCGCCTCCTGCAGCGCCTGGTACACCTGCTGGGCGCGCGCCACGGTGTTGCAGACTACCGCCGCGCACCCGCCCTCGGAGAGCGCCTCCTGCAGATCCGCGGCAAGCCCCTCCACTTCGGTGGGTGCGAACTCCAGCGCGATGGCTCGCCGGGAGTACTCGGACGCCGGAACCGTCAACGTTCCACTGCCAGCAGGCCCGGCCCACGTGAGCCTGGGGTAGGGCCTCTCCTCGGCGGCCTCCGCCCGCTCCCCGGCGTGCGCACGGAGTAGTCTCTGGCGGCGGGAGGCAGGGAGCGTCGCGGACAGGAGGACGACCGAGGAGTTCACCGCTGCTAGCCACTGCAGCAGCCGCTCTAGGATGGCGGTCATGTAGGTGTCGTAGGCGTGCACCTCGTCGAAGATCACCACCTTGTTCGCCAAGCCGAAGAGCCGCACGAACCAGTGGCGGGCCTGGAGAACGCTGAGCAGGCCCTGGTCTATCGTGCCGACGCCGAAGGGGGCTAGCAGGGGCCGCTTCCTGGCCGCGAACCAGCTCTCCGCGGAGACGCGCCCGCGGTCTGGGTCAGCGGCCTCCTCCTCGTGGACCGACCGCAGCCGCCACTGATCGTACTCCCGGCTCAGAAGCGCGTTCCCGTGGACGAGTTGGAGGTTGAGCGCTCCCGAGTGCCCACGCCGCGCGAGATAGTCATCCCTCACTCTCCGATGCATCGCGTTGCCGGTCGCCTGGGTGGGCAGCGCGACGTATAGCCCACGCGCCGCGCCCGCACAGATGCCGGCATCGGCGGCGTATAAGGCGGCCTCAGTCTTGCCCTCTCCCATCGGCGCCTCCACCAGCAACACGTATGGCTGCGAGAACCGATCCATCGCGCGTGCCACCTGCTGCTGAAGCGCGTTGGGGCCCTCCGGAGAGGGGAAGACGCGAGCGAACTCGGCCCTATCCGCTGGCCGCAGCGGAGGCAGCCATCCGAGCGAGACCAGGGCAGCGCGGGCTCGCTCCCGTGAGATGGCCGCGTAGTCGGCGACGGTCGCCTCAGGCTCGTAGGGGAAGTGCTCCTCTGAGGAGGCGATCCAGTCGGCAACCGACACCAGCCCGGCCAGGAAGGGGATGATGCCTGCCCCGCGAGAGTCCTCGGGAGCGAGCATCGGCTCTGGATGACCAACGGCAGTCAGGTAGGTGCACAGGCTGCGCACGAGGTCCTCGCGCACGCCAGCCCATGATGCATCTCCTAGCGTGTCCTCGCCCCATCCGCCGAGGTCGGTGCCGGAGAAGAAGGTGCCATGGTGGGCACCTGCCACCCCGGCCACGATGGCTGCCGGCCGACTATCCCATCCTGCCGCGCGTAGGATCCGCCTCAGCTCTCGCGTGGTGATGTGGCCGTGCGGCCTTCGGTTCCTCTGGGCGTACTCGGTGATGAACAGCCCGGCCTCGCGCAGTCGGTCGGCGAGGGAGGGAGACAGGCTCTGGAAGCCGGGAGAGGCCTTGCCCAGGTCATGAAGCCCCGCGATCAGCGGGACCAGGCTGCCGGCCTCCCCCTCTCTTAGTCCGAGGGCCTGCGCCAGTTGTTGTCGGCTGTACGCGCCGAACACCTCCGACCACAGCAGGCGCGCGATGTGGGCGCTGTCCAGCATGTGGAACAACAGCGGGTGGTGGCGCGCCGGCGGGGTATCGTCCGCCTTTGCCCACAGCCGCAGGAGCGTCGCCTCGGTCATCCCCCTGCTCCCATAGTTGCCTGCTGTGCGTCGGCGCCGCGCGACGGGGCGAGGCGTAGGCGGTCAGCCCAGGACAATAGAACAATAGGGCGGTACGGCAAGGTTCTCAGGAACCCGAGTCATGATGCCAACAGCCGCCGAGACCTCGACCCCACTTGTGTGTTTCTTTTCTGTCCGGAGCGCCACTCCTGCCGGGCACTGCCCCCCAGATCGGGGAAAACCGCGGCTCGGCGCTGCCGCAGACACGGCACAGCAGCATATCCGGCGTCGAGTTGTCCGGGCTGAGGCGGCACCGACTCGGCGGAGGCGCTCCCAGATCAGGTCGCGGCGGTCGGGGCCGGGGCGCCTGTCGCTCACTGGTCCTGCCCCCGGTTCGGCTGTACGGCGACGCGCTCGGTCTCCATCACCACTTGCCCATCATGCACCCCCATGCGGTAGATGAGGTGCGGCTGCGCCTCGGCGAAGCGCGCTGACAGCCCCACCGCCACAAGGGCCTTCTCGGCGATCGCCTGGGTGGAGGCCCACCAGAGGCCGCCGAGGCCCTCGACCCGGAAGGCGACCAGGGGCATCTCGCCGTTCGTCCAGGCGTAGAGCCGCCGGGTCTGCGTATTGAGGGCGAGGACCGACTGGCTGCCACCCATGCCGAGGCAGACCTGGGGACCATCTTGCTCTCGGTAGCGCGCCAGCGCCCGCACCAGCACCTCCGAGTCGCAGCCGGACGTCAGCCGCAGCCCGTGCCGGGCGGCGAGGAGGCGGTGGTCGGGCAGGTGGCCATTGTGGACGGTCACCCACCATCCCCTGCCCGCGCCCGTCCTAGCCAGGTGCGGGTGGTTGTTGCCGTTCATCGCGGGCGCGCCGGAGGTGGCATGCCGGGTGTGCCCGATCGCCATGGTGATGCGTCGCCGCCGCAGCGCCTGGTACTCCCGGCCCGCGAACAGCGCCCGCGCCAGGCCCGGCCTCCGCTGCCAGACGAGCTGCCCGCGGGTGTTCATCACCGCCCACCCCGCCGCGTCCTTGCCCCGATCCTCGTGGGCGGCCGCCAGCTCCGCCAGCAGGCCGTGGGCATCCGGCCACTCCTCCGGGCTCCCCAGCCAACCGACGATGCCGCACATCAGCTCACCTCTCCGCCGGAGGCTGATCCGCCTGTGGCGGACTGGAGATCATACTTGCGGGCGAGTTGGCGCAGCTCGCGGACCACCCGCTTCAGGTCGTCCAGATCCGCCACCCACCCCGCCATCTCCACCTCCGGCTGGCCCACCTGCCGCCGCCCCAGCGTCCAGCCCGTCAGGTAGAAGAAGCGGTTGAGCTCCCGCAGGCCGCGGCCCCGCGTGGCATAAGTCCGCTCGCTCGCCACCGCCTCCCAGTCCATCCGGGTGGTCTCCGTCGCCCGCTCCGCCAGCGCCAGGCACATCTGGATGTGGCCCAGCATCTTCGTCCACTCGACCGTGCCTGCGAAGGCCCGAAACTCGACCGTCGCCTTGGGAGTGAAGAGGTTGGTCAGGTTGAGGCTGTGGTAGCGCCCGCCCCGGGCCGCCTCCTGGACCGCCTCCGGCTTGCGGTGCTTGGGGGCCTTGCGCACCGCCTCCGCCGCCTGCTTCTGCCACTTGATGCTGCGGGCGTAGCTCCCGTTCTCTCGGCGGTGAGTGCCGCTGCTGGCGTAGATCGCCGTCTCGTGCATCGCCACCTGGAAGAGCAGCTTGCCCACCCAGTCGGCGATGGCGGCGGAGTCGTCGCCGGCGATGCTGTGAATCCCAAGGTGACAGTGCATCCCGCAGGACCGGTTGACGGCGGCCCCCAGTTCCTTCAGCATCTGCGCCACCTGTCCGCCTCAGGCGGACTCGATGCCGGCCCGTCCTCTTAGCACCGGGCTTACGATCTCGACCGGCACGTAGCCCTGCCGGCTGGTGTGGAGGCTGCCATCACGCTCGGCGGTCCAGCCAGCGGGGAAGGGGGCGGGCAGCGGGTAGCCGGCGTGGTAGCCGCCGATGCGGATGCCCAGCTCGTTGATCGCGGTCTGGGGCAGGAGCAGCTCCAGCTCGACCCCGAAGCTGTAGCCCTCCGCCTTCTGGCTCGGCCGCTGTGTCTGCTTCATAGCGCTCCGCTCTCCTTGTTGGCACACGCCCGTTTGCATCGCCAACCGAAACATACCTGCTTCTGGGATCAAAGTCCAGTGGAATCTGATGCGCGTGCGGGTGCCGGTCCGGACACCGCAGCAGCCACTTCCGTGTATAATCGCCCTTCTTGGCGCTCAGCCCGCCGTCAGGCGCGCCCCCACCTCCCCCCGGAGCCTGCTCAGGTCCAGGTGCGCCCCCGGACACCGGCTGGCGGCCACCTCGCGGTGCCCCCGGATGGCGCTCGCCGGCAGACCGTGGCGCTGGCACAGGCGCGCGCAGGCGTGCACCAGGGAGGCCCACTGCCGCGCGGTCGGCGGGCCGAGGTCGAGGTGGCCGATGAGCACGACCCCCAGAGAGCGCGCGTTCCAGCCCCGGGCGTGGGCACCGCTCTTGTTATCCGGTCGGCCCTGCTGGATGTGGCCGTCGAGCCGCTCCTGGTAGCGGCCCTCGCGCCAGTCGCGGTAGGTCGGCAGGCCGTTGAGCACGATCTTATGGTAGCCGCAGTGGAGCCGCCGGGTGCCTGAGGCACCCATCTGCACGCCGCGGATCCTGGGCATCTGCTCGTGTAGCGAGTCGAGGTACTCGCGGTCGCCCCAGAGCCCTGCGCTGTGGTGGATGATGAGCGCCTCGATCTTCATCGTCGCCCTCCGTTCAGGCGCCGACACACCTCATCGAGGCCGTCTCGCACCCGGTCCATCGCATCAGTATTGCGGCGCAGATGCTCGGTCACCAGCGCCTCGTATGCCGCTCGCATCGCCGCGCGCTCGGCCCGGCTCGCCCGCAGCTCTGCGATGAAGGCCAGCGTCACCGGGGCGAGCAGCCCCACCACTACCAGCGCGATGATCCCGGTGATTCCGTGCTGCAGGTAGTCCTGCATCCCCACCTCCCCCACTACGTTGTGTGGCTTCCTCTACGGCTTGATCACGCCGAGCAGCCCGATGGGCCGCCCGGCCTCGGTGTCGATGACGACCGCCACCGACTGCCCCGTCTCGGCCGACGCGCCCCCGATCGCGGGGACCTCGTGCACCGTCCCGGCGATCTGCACCCGGTAGCGCCCCGGCCCGGCCATGCCGACCACGACGCCTATCGCCGCCGGCGCCTCCTCCCGGCGCAGCCTGCGGATCGCCCGGAACAGCCGCCCGGCGCTCATTCCTCGGCCTCCACGATGCGGGCGGCGTAGATGGTCCGGTGCTGGATGAACGCGGCGAACCCGTCTGTGCCCTGGGCCTGCGAGCCGCCGCCGGCCTGCAGGCCGTCGTTGGTGACCGCGTACGCGAGGGGGTCGGGAGCCTCCAAGTCCTCGCCCTCCTCGCCGGGCGGAAGGCCGTAGCGCCAGCACTCCCGCGCCGAGTTCGTCACCCA
>CAYLPT010000047.1:0-3427 GCA_964385645.1 uncultured bacterium | reverse complement strand
ACGCCCGTGGGCAGGATCTCGGGGATTTCCGTGTCGCAGATGACGGGGAAGCCCATGTTGATGGCCCCGGCGCCGCTGGCGAACTTGAGGTCGTCAATGGTGCCCAGCCCAAGGCCGAAGGCGAAGATGCGCGCCCGCGTGTAATCCAGGCATGCCTTCCAGTCGCCCTTCTTGTGCCCCCCGAAGGTCAGCGCCCCCCGGATCGCCCAGTTCAGTGCGTAGATGATAGACTCCGTGTCCGGCCCCAGGGGCACGATGTAGCGGCCCCACCAGGCCTTCTGCAGGTCCCCGTCCTCGGTCTCGGAGGCGTCCCTGGGCAGCACCCCGGCCTCGATGAGCTGGTCTCGCATCGTCCGGCCCTGGTGGTTGCCAATCAGGAAGGTCAGGATGTTGCGCTTCTGAAGCTCCCGGATCACGTGCACCGCGGTCTCGGTGTCCGGCGCCGCGCCCACGACGGCTGCGAAACCGGGCAGCCGACCATCCACGAGCTGGATGCCCAGCGTCCGCAGGATGGTGTCGGAGATGAACCCGTGCCAGCCCTCTAGCGGCTCCTCACCCTCCAGGTAGGCGAGCGCCTTCAGCAGCTCCTCCGCGAGCAGCGTCGCGATGCCGGCGTCGAGGGCCGACGATAGATAGGGCAGCCACAGCCGCTCCGAGGGCTCCTCGGGCAGGAGTGCCTTCACCGTCTCCAGCACCTGCCTGGCCTCACCCAGCGTAGACACCTCGAGCCCGAGCAGGGCGTAAGCCATGGGCAGGTAGAACGCGGTCTCGGGAAACGCCAGCGGCTGGCCCTCCCCGTGCTTCTCGAGTGCCGCCTTCAGCTTCTCCTCCGCCTGGGCCGCAACGGCATGGGAGCCGCGCACCGCGGCAGCAGCAACGACCTTCGACATCTATGTCACTCCTTCCAGTCCCCCGCTAGGCCAGCCCACCCGCCTCCAAGACCGCTGGCACATGATGGCCCCAGCCCAGGGGCATAATATGCACTCCCTGGCACATCGGCCGCAGCTCCCGGATCAGCCGCCCCGCGATGTCTATGCTCGTCTTCACCTTGTGGTCGGCCTTCTTCCCCTCCGCCGTCGCCGCCTTATCGCGCTCCCCCGCCTCCGCCATCTCCTTGATAAGGGCCTCGGGTACGCTCACGCCGGCCACGTTCTTGTTCATGTAGCGCGCCATCGCCGCCGACTTCAGCAGTACGATGCCCGCCAGGATCGGCGCGCGCACATCCTCGATGCGCCCCAGGAAGCGCTCCATCGCCCCCACATCGTAGACCGCCTGGGTCTGAATGAAGCGCGCCCCAGCTGCCAGCTTGTTGTAGAGCTTGTAGATCTGGGGCTCAATCGGGTCCGCCCCGGGAGTCACGATCGCGCCCAGGAACAGCTCGCTCGGCGCGCCCTCCAGCTCATTGCCCGCCAGGTCCTTGCCCTCGATCAGCCCCTGGGCGGCCCGCAGCAGCGACACCGAGTCCAGGTCGAAGACCGGCTTCGCCTCCACGTGGTCGCCCAGCACCACGTGGTCGCCGGTGAGGCACAGGACGTTGCGCACCCCCAGCACATAGGCGCTGAGCAGCTCGCTCTGGAGCGAAAGCCGGTTCCGGTCTCGACACACCATCTGCAGGATCGGCTCCACGCCCCGCTGGAGCAGCAGCACACAGGTGGCGAGTGACCCCACCCGCATGCAGGCCGCCTGCAGGTCGGTCACGTTCACCGCGTGCACTCGCCCCTTGAACAGCTCCGCCTCCTCTAGCACCGCCTCCATATTCACGCCCTTGGGCGGGCCCACCTCACAGGTGATGGCGAACTCTCCAGCCTCGACCGTCTCCCTGAAGCTCATGCGATTCCGGCCTCCCGCATCGCGGTCCGCACCCTCACCCCTCGTCCTGGCTCAGCTCGAGCGCCCACAGGCTGGCCCGCCGCCGCTCCCCCGCGGGCAGCATGGCTCGGAAGTTGCGCAGCGGAGGCATCTGCCTCAGCCGCTCCTGCCGGCCCAGGGCCGCCAGCCGCTGGTAGATCTGCACCCACCCGCAGGGCACCTCGGGGTCCACCTCGCACTTGCCGTCCTTGGGCCCCCCGCAGCTGCCATACAGCAGCGACTTCGAGCACGCCGTGTAGGGGCAGATGCCCCCCGTGTAGTCCAGCATGCAGTCACCGCACTCCGCGCAGCGCGGCTCCGAGCGCCACAGCCCCGCGAAGCCGCCCAGATACAGCGAGTTCGTCGCCGGGTGCACCGGCCGCTGCACCGCCGCGGCCACCGTCTGCACCCCCACCCCGCACGACATCACGAGGATCCCCTCCGCCTCCCGCACCGGCTCCATCTGCTGCATCAGCATCAGCGCCACCAGACCCGGGTTGCACGTCATCTCCACCCGCGCCGTCCCCGTCACCCGCCGCCCGCTCCCCTCCAGCGCCGACACCACCTCGCCCACGCGCTCCGGGTCCGAACTCCTGCAGCCCGTCGAGCACCCGTCGCAGGCCACGATGAAGACCTTCTGTTCCCCCTCGAGGTACCCGAGGATCTCCTCCAGCGGCTTCAGCTCCGATGCGATCATACCAGCATCTCCTCGCTCTCCGTCAGCCCCAGCTCCCCCTCCAGCCGCATCGCCAGGTGCATCAGGCTCTCTGCCACCGGCTCCGACAGCTCCGTGCCCCACCCCGTCTCCGCCGGCTCCACCCCGTAGATCACCACCTCGCCGACCCGCAGCCCGCTCTGCTCGAGCAGGGCCAGCGCGTCCAGCAGCCCGTGCTCGTGCACCGACAGCGCCGGCGCCTCCCGGTCCGCCACCTCCCGCAGCGACACCCGCGACACGAAGCCCGGCTCCCGGCCCGCCCGCAGCGCGTCTATCACCACCAGCTTGCCGATCTCCCGCCACCCCGACAGCGCCTCGAACACCGCGGTCCCGCCGTCCACCATCTCCGCCGCGTCGCCCAGCACGCCCTGGGCCAGCGCCCGCACCGCGTGCACGCCCACGCCCTCATCCCGGCGAAGCAGGTTCCCGACGCCGAGCACGACCACTTGGCTCACAGCACGCGACATCTCCCCAGCTCCCTTCCCCGCGGCGTCAGCAGGTGCACCGAGCACGCCAGGCACGGGTCGAACGAGCGCACGATGCGCACCACCTCGAAGGGGTTCTCCGGGTCCCGCACCTGGGCGCCGATGAGCGCCTGCTCGATCGGGCCCGGCTGGCCCCGGTCGTCCTTCGGGGACGCGTTCCACGTGGTCGGCACCACGAGCTGGTAATGAGCC
Organism: uncultured bacterium; assembly: GCA_964385645.1. Classification (GTDB taxonomy): domain Bacteria; phylum Armatimonadota; class Hebobacteria; order Hebobacterales; family Hebobacteraceae; genus CAYLPT01. The sequence continues at coordinate 187 of CAYLPT010000047.1, read as the reverse complement.
AGCTTCCCGCCCTGCACCTCCGACCAGTGGCCCAGCGCCCCCCGCGGCGCCTCCGTGAGCCCCACGCCCGAGCCGGACTCTGGGGGACGGCGCCACTCGCAGCACGCCTCGCCCGGCCGCAGCTCCATCGCCCACCCCTCCATCGCCTCAGCCAGCCGCCGCGCCTCCATGGCTCGCGCCGCGTGCC
>CAYLPT010000046.1:0-22803 GCA_964385645.1 uncultured bacterium | reverse complement strand
GGTGACAACGCGTGCAGCGCGGTGGGCAACGGCGTCATCGAGGAGGGGATCGTGCAGGTGTCGGTGGGCACCTCGGGGACCATCTTCGCGCCGATGCGCGAGCCGAAGATGGACCCCAAGCTGCGGGTGCACACCTTCTGCCACGCGGTCCCGGGGCAGTGGCACGCGATGGGCGTTATGCTCATGGCGGGGGGCTCGCTGCGCTGGTTCCGAGACGAGCTCTGCGCGGAGGAGCGCGCGGAGGCCGAGCGCCGCGGCATTGACCCCTATGTGGTGATCGTCGAGCGGGCGGCCGAGGCCCCCCTGGGCTCCGAGGGCCTCATCTTCCTGCCCTACATGACCGGCGAGCGCACCCCTCACGCCGACCCGCACGCGCGGGGCGTCTTCCTCGGGCTCGGACTCCGGCACACCAAGGCCCACCTGGCCCGCGCCATCCTGGAGGGCGTCTGCTACGGGCTGCGCGACTCGCTGGAGATCTTCCGGGAGATGGAGCTGCCCATCGGAGAGGTCAGGAGCACCGGTGGCGGCTCTCGAAGCGCCTTCTGGCGCCAGATGCAGAGCGACGTCTTCGGCACCCCGCTCATGGGCATGGAGATTGACGAGGGCGCGGCCTTCGGCGCCGCGCTGCTGGGGGGCGTCGGAGGAGGGGTGTGGCCAGATGTGCCGGCGGCCTGCCGCGCCCTGGTGCGCACGCGAGAGCCAGTCGAGCCCAACCGACGGGCCCGGGCCGGCTATGGCAGGTACTATCCCGTGTATCGGGGGCTCTATCGGTCCCTCAAGCGCCACTTCGCCCGCCTGGCCAAGGTCGTGGAGCAGACCGCCGGCGCTTGACGGGGCCATACGTCGCCGGCTATACTGGCAGCGGCGTTCGCCTCCCTGAGGGCCAGGCGGACGCCCCTCGATCTTGCAGGAGGCCGGCGATGGTCGTCGAGGCGCGCACGCCGACGCGCATTGACCTGTCGGGCGGGACGCTCGATCTCTACCCGCTCTACCTCTTCCTGGAGGGCGGGGTGACCAACAACGCGGCCATTGACCTCTGGAGCGAGGTCCGCATCGAGACCCGCGACGACCCACAGGTGCGCCTGAGGTCTCTCGACACCGGCCAGGAGCTGTCTGCCCCCTCTGTGGACGAGCTGCCCGTGGACCGCGAGCTTGGCTTTGTCGCCCGCGTGGTGCGCTTCTACGCGCCCAAGGTTGGCGTGGATGTGATCACCAACAACCGCCCGCCCCACGGCTCCGGGCTGGGGGCCTCCTCGGCCCTGCTCATCGCGCTCAGCGGGGCGCTGGATCGCGTCAACGGGACCCGCCTGGACCCGGGCCTGTTCGTGGATTACGGCGCGAACCTTGAGGCGCAGGCCATCGGCATTCCGACGGGCAAGCAGGACTACCTGGCCGCCCTCTACGGGGGCGTGAACGCCTTCCACTTCGACGAGGTCGGCTGGAGACGAGAGCCGCTCATCGCGGAGGAGAGCAGGCTGCGCGAGTTCGAGGGGCGGCTTGTGCTCAGCTTCACCGGCGAGACTCACTTCTCCGGCACCAGCAACTGGAACATGCTCAAGCGCTACATTGACGACGCCCCCGGCTCCCGGGAGAACATGCACGAGATCAAGCGCGTAGCGCTCCAGATGCGGGAGGCGCTGCAAGCCTTCGACCTGGGCCAGTTCGCCGAGCTGCTGGGCCGCGAGTGGGAGTCCCGCAAGCGCCTCGCGGAGGGAGTGACGACACCCGCCATTGACCGCATCGTCGCGGCCGCCGAGCGGGCCGGAGCCCTCGCCTCCAAGATCTGCGGGGCCGGGGGCGGGGGGTGCCTGGTCACGTTCGTGGAGCCGGGGAGCCGGAAGGCGGTGGAGCGCGCGCTGGAGGACGCCGGCGCGACCGTGTTGCCGGCCAAGATCGCCCGCGAGGGACTTCTGGTAAAGGAGGTGTAGGCGGCCCTCGGGGCCGGCGCTGCACGCCGAGGGCCGGCAGTAGCCATGCCGATCTACGAATACGCTTGTGCTGAGTGTGGACATCACTTCGAGCGGTACCAGAGGGTGACGGAGCGCCCGGCCAGCCGGTGCCCCGAGTGCCGGGGCCGGGTGCGCAAGGTGTTCCGACCCGTCGGGATCATCTTCAGGGGGTCGGGTTTTCACTGCACCGACTACCGCGACGACAAGGTGAGGGGGGAGCCCGAGGCGCCCGCGAAGGCGGCCAGCGGGTCCAAGGACGCCGGCGCCGAGGGCTAGCCACGCGCTGGCAGAGGGGCATGGGTCTGTGGGCGTCGTGAGAGCGGCGGCAAGACGGTGCTGAGGGCCCACGGGCGCTACGTCGCGCTCGGAGTGGCGCTCGGCCTGGCGGCCGGCCTGGTGGTCGGCGCGCTCATCGGGCGCGCCCGGGGCGTGCCGTTCGTGTCGGAGCGCCGCGACTGGGCGATCGGCATCTACGAGGGCGCCTCTCCCGCCGAGCTTCGCCCGGCCCAGGGCGCGCGCAACCCCGTGCTCACCGCGCAAGATGTCTCGGATCTCGACGCGGAGTCGGTGTGCGACCCCTTCCTGGTACAGCGCGACGGCCTCTGGCACATGTTCTTCGAGGTGCTCGAGCGCACCACCAACATCAAGCGCATCGGCCTCGCCACCAGCCCCGACGCGCTTGCCTGGGTCTACCGCGGCATCGCGCTCGCGGAGCCCTTCGACGTCTCCTACCCGCACGTCTTCGAGTGGGAGGGCGTGCACTACATGCTGCCCGAGACGCCCGGGTCGCGGTCGCTGCGGCTTTACCGCGCCGCGGAGTTCCCCACCCGCTGGGAGCTGGTGGCGACGCTGCTGGAGGGCGCCCCCTTCGCTGCCCCCACGCTGTTTCGTTTCGAGGGCCGGTGGTGGCTCTTCACAGGCGCCGGGCGGCACGACATCCTGCGGCTGTTCCACGCCGACCAGCTCACGGGGCCCTGGGTCGAGCACCCGCAGAGCCCTCTCATCTGGGAGGATCCCGAACGGGCCCGCCCGGCCGGGAGGGTGGTGTTGGTCGAGGGCCGGCCGGTTCGCTTCGCGCAGGACTGCCGGCCCGCCTACGGGAGCGCGGTGCGGGCCTTCGTCGTTGAGGAGCTCACCCCTGAGCGCTATCGCGAGCGGGCTCTGACCGACGCGCCCGTGCTGGCCGGCTCCGGCGCGGGGTGGAACGCGGGCGGGATGCACCACGCCGATCTTCACCCGCGCCCCGAGGGTGGCTGGGTGGCGGCGGTGGACGGCTGGCGCCAGGTGAGGGTGTTCGGGCTAGGCCACTGACCGGGCCTGCCCGCGCTAGCGCGCGGTCCAGCCCCCATCCACCAGCAGCGCCGCGCCCGTCATGTAGGAGCTCGCCTCGGAGGCGAGGAAGACAGCGGCCCCCTTCAACTCCGATGGGTCGCCCATTCTCCCCAGCGGAATCTGCTTCAGAAACTCGCTCAGGTAGGCCGGGTCCCTGAGGATCGGGCGGTTGATGTCGGTCTTGAATGCGCCTGGGCAGAGCGCGTTCACCGTCACGCCGTGGCCCGCGAGGTCGAGCGCCATGGCCCGCGTCATCCCCAGCAGCCCCGCCTTCGAGGAGGCGTACGCCGCGCGCTGCGCGATCCCGACGAAGCTCAGGATGGAGCCGATGTTGATGATCCGCCCCCAGCCCTGCTCCACCAGCCGCGGCGCCACCGCGCGACTGCACCGCATCGGCCCTTCGAGGTTAGTCTCAATGACCTGCCCCCAGCTCTCGTCGCTCAGGTCAAGAATGCTCTCTCGGATGTTCACCCCCGCGTTGTTCACGAGGATGTGCAGGCCGCCGAGCTCCTCCGCCACCCGCGCCACCACCGCCTCCACCTGGGCCTGGTCGCGGACATCCAGCCCAAGGCCAACACAGCGAGCGCCCGCCGCCGGCCCGATCTCGGCGGCCGCCGCCTCCGCTCGCGCCGCCTCCCGGCTCGTGACCGCCACCGCCGCACCCGCCTCCGCCAGGGCCTCCGCGATGGCGCGGCCGATCCCGCGGTTGCCCCCCGTCACCAGCGCCACCCGCCCCTCGAGGCGGAACATATCCAGCACAGCCATGGCCGGTCCCCGGAGCTCCGACACCCGCCGACGGAGCACTCCTCAGGTACTGCTTTCACCGTCGCAGGCAGCGTCTCCTGCGACTTGGCTTCCAGGGCGATCGTGCTTGACCGCGGTTAGCGGTAGGTGCTATCCTCTGCCTGCCGTCATCACCGCGCTAGGACGCCTTCCATGACCCAACGCTGCCGACTGGTGCTGATCCCCCTCGCCCTGGCCCTCGCGCTGGCCTGCGGTCGGGTGGCAAGGGCCGAGCCAAGCACGCCCATCTACCCGTTGGCGGAGGTCCGCGCGGGCCAGCGGGCGGTGGGCAAGTCGGTCTTCCGCGGCACGCGGATCGAATCGTTCCAGATCGAGGTCATCGGAGTGCTGCGCAAGTTCGACGGCGCCCGCAGCATCATCCTGGGCCGCATCCTCGACGGGCCGGTCGTGGAGCGCCAGAGCGGGGTCATCGGAGGCATGAGCGGCAGCCCCGTCTACATCGAGGGGAGGCTGGCCGGCGCCATCGCGCTCACCTGGGCCTGGAGCAAGGAGCCGGTCGCCGGCATCACGCCGATCGAGGACATGCTGGAGGCCTGGGGACGTCCGCCGGCTACTGCCGGCGCCGCCGCGAGCGGCTCCGTGCTCCCCGTGCGAGTCGGCGACCAGGTGATCCACCGGGTGCGGGTTGCGCCGAGGGCGCCCGATCCCGACCCCCCCGGCACCATGACCCTCGTGCCGGTGGGCGGCTTCATCCAGGTCGCGGGGTTCGGCCGGCGGGGGGTGGAGCGCCTGAGCGAGCTGCTGGAGCCCTATGGCTTCCACTTGGTGCAGGGCCCTGGGGGAGGGGAGGAGTCGCTGCGAGTGGAGCTCGAACCGGGGGCGGCCCTGGGCGCGCAGCTCGTGCGCGGCGACTTTGACATGACCGCCCTCGGCACCGTCACCCTCGTCGAGGGCGAGCGGGTGCTCGGCTTTGGCCACCCCCTCTTCCAACTCGGCAGCATTGACGTGCCCATGACTGGAGGATACGTTCACGACATCCTGCCGACGCTCCAGATCTCGAACAAGATCATGTCGCCCACTCTGCCCCTGGGCCGGCTCCATCAGGACCACCAGAGCGCGGTGGCGGGGCGGCTGGGCGAGCAGGCCGATCTGCTGCCGGTGAGCATCGAGGTGACCGACCGGGACCTGGGGCGGACGCGGCGCTTCCACCTCGAGGTGGCGAGGGTGAGGGAGATGCTGCCGGCCCTGGTGGCCACCTCGGTGCTCACCGCGGTGGACGAGACGCGCGGGCGGGTGCAGCGGGGAACGGCGCGGACCACGATCGTGGTCGAGGTGGAGGGGCGGGAGCCGCTACGGCGAGAGGAGGTCGGCTACAGCGCCTCCGATGCCGCCGCCGCGACGGCCCCGCTGGCGCTCGAGCCCCTCCTGATGCTGGCCGAGAACCCCTTCCAAGAGGCAAAGGCGGAGCGCGTCGTCGTCCGCGTGGAGGTCGAGGACCTGCGCAAGACCGCCGCCATCACGCGCGTCATGGCCGAGCGGACGCGGGTGCGGGCCGGCGAGGATGTGAGGCTGCTGGTGCAGCTGCAGCCCTACGGAGAGGAGCCGGTGGAGGTCGCAGTCACGCTGCCGCTGCCGGCCGACCTGCCGGAGGGGCAGGTGCGGGTGGTGGTGGCCGCCGGCCGGGAGTCCCAGGAGGCGCGCAACGCCGTGGGCGCGCCGCGGCCGGGCGCGGTGTCGCTGGACCAACTGCTGGGGCAATACCGAGAACAGGACCGCGCCTGCGATCTGGTGGTGTACGCCGCCCTCCCCCGATCCGGCGCGGTGCTGCTGGGCGAGGAGCTGCCCGCCCTGCCCCGCTCCGCCACCGAGGCGCTGCGCGCCACCCAGCGGACTGACCTGCGGTCCGTCCCCTCGCTGACGAAGGTGGTGCGCTCGACCGAGTGGGCCCTCTCCGGCCGCCACATGCTGGCACTCCGGGTCGAGAGCCGCATGCCCGCAGTGCGGCCGCGGCCGTCCCGCCCACCCTCCGAGGGCCCTCAGGAGCCACCCGATAAAGAGGCGACCTCGGGCGGCGGCGCCCTCTGGCTCCCTGGCTCCCTCCCCGCGGCGGCGCCAGCCGGCATGGTCGTCGGCCAGCAGCCCCGCAGTGGCGCCCGGCCCCCCGCCGAGGACCAGCCGCTCTCCCGCGCGCCGGCGGCCTGGGTGCATAGGGCCCCGAACGACTACCGGGACGCGGAGCTCGATGCGGTCGAGCTCGGACAGGATGGGACGCTTCAGCTCGGCCTCGCGCGCACAGAGATCGGATCGGTGCCGGCCGATGTGGTCTGGAGTGTGGCCGCCCGGGGCGAGGAGGTGTTCGTCGGCACGGGCACCCGCGGCATCATCTACCGGCTCGCGGGCGGGGAGGCCTCGGAGTTCTTCGCCACGGGGGAGATGAACGTCCACGCGCTCGCCTTCGACGACGAGGGCTACCTGTGGGCCGGAACCTCGCCCGGCGGCAAGCTCTTCCGGATCTCCCCCGAGGGCCAGGGCGAGCTGGTGGCCGACACCGAGAGCGTGTACCTCTGGTGCCTGGTGATGGGCGAGGGCGGGACGGTGTACGCGGGCGGCGGCGCCCCGGCACGGGTCTACGCGGTCCGCCGGGGAGAGGGCGCACAGGTGGCGGCCGAGCTGCCGGCCGCGAATGTGCTCTCGCTCGCGCGCGCCGAGGATGGGACGCTCTACGCCGGCACCTCAGAGGCAGGCATCGTCTACCGCATCCGGCCCGCCGGCACGCGGGAGCCAGTGTGCCAGTTGTCGGGGCCGGCGGTGGACGCGCTCGCGCTGGGCGAGGGCGGCGAGCTATACGCGGCGGCCTCGCCCGGCGGGGACATCTGGCTGATCCCCGCCAGCGGCCTTCCGGAGGTCTACTGCTCGCTCGAGCAGGACGCGGTCTACGGGCTGTCGGTGCTGTCGGGGGGAGACCTAGTGGCCGCGACGGGGCCGGTGGGGATGGTCTTCCGGGTGGGGGCGGACCGCAGGCCGCGGCTGCTGTTCCGCCCGCAGGCCGGCACGGCCACCGCGCTCGCCCAGGTGGAGGGCGCGCTCTACCTGGCCACGACCGGACCGGCCGCGGTGTACAGGCTGGGGCCCGGGCGCGCCGAGCAAGGGACGGTGGAGTCCGGGGTGATGGACGCGGGCCGGCCGGCGCGGTGGGGGACGATCGAGTGGGCTGCGGAGCTGCCCGAGGGCACGAGCATCGCCGGGGAGACGCGCTCCGGCGACTCGCCTGATCCGAGGGACGGTTGGCCAACCTGGGTGCCGCTGGCGCAGGGACACATCACCAGCCCCTCTGCCCGCTACCTCCAGTACCGGCTGACCCTCAGCACCACCGCGCCCGCCGAGACGCCGCTCGTGAGGCAAATCCGGGTCTCCCACCGGCCGCGCAACCAGCCGCCCGTCTGCTCCCTTCGCGAGCCGGAGGCGGGCGCTCGTCTATCCGCAAAGACGACGGTTACCTGGCAGGCCAGCGACCCGGACAAGGATCCGCTGGTCTACGAGGTGGCGATCTCGCCCGACCTGGGTGCGACCTGGGAAAAGGTCGCCGGCGACCTGACGGACACCAAGTACGAATGGGACACGACGGCCGCCAAGGACGGCAAGTATCTGCTGCGGGTGACGGCGAGCGACCGCCGAGGTGCGCCCGGCGACCCGCAGCAGGCGGACTCGTCCGCCGTGGTGTGGGTGGACAACACGCCCCCGGAGGTGATCCTGTTCCGCAGCTCGGTGTCGGTGGGTGAGGGACGACGGGTGCGCATCAGCGGCCTCGCGCGGGACGCAATCTCCCCGCTCCGAAGCGCCGAGTACCGCGTCGGCGAGGGCCAGTGGGAGTCGGTGGAGCTGTCGGCGATCGAGTCCCCCGTGGTGTCCTTCGACATAGAGACCGAGCCCCTGGATCCGGGGGAGTACACAGTCCAGGTGCGCGTCTTCGACGCGGCCGGGAACCGGGCGACCGACGAGGTGAAAGTGACGGTCCCGGCCGAGAAGCCAGCAGGGAGTGAGGACGCGCCGAGCGAGGGATAGCCTCCTTCAGCGGGGCCGGCCGCGACGGAAGCGGAAGCGGTGCAGACCCCGCGGCCACAGGCCGGGGCGGCGCGCCGGCGGCGGAGTGCTGCTCACGCGGATGTAGATGTCTTGCGCGGTCTCCCGATCCACGGCGATCTGGCCCTGTCCGAGGTGGCACACGAAGGAGGGGAACGTCTGCACCACCCTGACCGGCGTGCCCGGGGTGGCCCCCATGCTGAGCAGGCGCTGGAGCATGTCGCGCCGCTTCGTCTGGAGGTAGGCTATTGCCCCCGAACATCCGGGCGTGAGGTCGGCGAGCGCGGAGATAACGCTGGGGGCGGCGCGCGCGCCCTCGCGGCAGCAATCCCCCGGCGGGATCGGCCGGCCGTGGGGGCAGATCCGGGGGTGGCCCAGTAGGGTGCAGATGCGGTCGTCTATGCCCCTCTGGAGGCAGTGCTCGAAGCGGCACGCAGCCTCCGCCACCTGCCCCTCCCCGAGGTTGAGCACATCGGCCAGTAGGCGCTCTGCAAGTCGCTCCCGCCGGATCACCGAGCGCGCCTCGCGGCGTCCCTGCTCGGTGAGGGACAGCTCGCCGTCGCTCTCCTGCGCCAGCCCTGCCTCCGCCAGCTCCCGCGCCGCCTCGGCCCGCTCCTGGTCGGTGGGAGCAGAGTGCCGCTCGGCGCGCTCGCCGCCCTCCTCCTCCGCCGCCCACAGCGCGGCCAGCAGCTCCTCCGCGGGCTCGCTCAGCTCGATGTCGGGCATCAGATCTGCACCCTCAATGTGGTGAGCACGAAGTTCAGCACCCACCCCACCCCGAACGCGAAGGGGAGGATCAGCGCCACCATGGCGAGGGCCGTGCGCAGCCCCCGCTCCCGGACCATGATCAGCAGTTGCGCGACGCAGGGGATGAACAGCGTGATCGTGACCATGGCGACCACCAGCGGGATCCCCGACACCCGGCCGGCGGCGTGGACGTCGAAGATGCGCGCCGCCCCGTAGTCCCGCCGCAAGAACCCGAACAGGAAGGCGTCGGCGGCCGCATCGGGCAGCCCCAGCGCGCCCACCACCGGCCTCAGCCCCGCCAGCGCGAGGCCGAAGATGCCGCTGATCTGCCCGACCCAGATCACCACGCTCGCCAGCAGGAACAGGGGGATCACCTCGGCCCCGTACCAGCGCAGCCGCGCCAGAGTCTTCGCCGCCACGTTGCGCGCCGAGGGCAGACGCAGAGGCGGTATCTCCAGATAGAAGCGCGCCGCCTCCCCGGGGAGCAGTCGCGCAGCGAGGTAGCCGGAGAGGAGGAAGACCCCCAGCACCACTCCGGCCCAGATGGCGAGCCCCGCGGGGTGGCCCGAGAGCAGGCCCAGGATTACCCCCAGCTGGGCCGAGCACGGGATAGCCAGCGCGAGGAGAAACGTGGCGATCAGGCGCTCCCGCCGCGTCTCCAACACCCGCGTCACCAGGGTGGCCATCGTGTCACAGCCCAGCCCCAGCACCATCGGAATCACCGCCCGGCCCGACAGCCCGATGCGCTTGAAAAGCCGGTCCACCAGCAACGCCAGGCGAGGCAGGTACCCCGTGTCCTCCAGCAGCGCGAACACCAGGAAGAAAACCCCCACCAGGGGCAGCACGATGGCGACCGCATAGCGGAGCCCGAGGGTCACAAGCCCGTACTCGCCCACGAACAGCGCGGCCCAGGTGGGCCAAGGCAGGAGGCGCTCCACGAAGCCGGTGACCGCCGGGTTGACCAGGTCGCCGAACACGCGCTCGTCCAGGAAGTCCACCAACACCCCCGCGCCGAGCTTGCCGACGATGAGGTAAAGCCCCACATAGAGCACCACAGCGAGGAACAGCAGCCCCGCGGCGGGCTGGACGGTGAGCCGGCCGAGTGCCTCGGCGAGAGAGGGGCGGGGCGCAGGGGCGGCCTGGGTAAGGGCGGCCCGGGAGAGACGCTCCGCCGCGCGCTGGCGAGCGAGGGTGATCGGGACCGCGAGGGGGTGAGGGAACCGGGCCTCGGTCTCCGCCACCACGCGGTCAATCTCCGGCAGTTGCCCCGGGTCCGAGGCGAGCACGCGCTGTCGCATGCCCTCGTCGCGCTGCAGCAGCAACAGGGCGATCGCGCGCCGCGAGATCGGGTAGTCCGCCCGGAGCAGGTCGCCGATGCGCGCGACCGCCTCCTCGATGTCCGGCGGGTACCCGACGGTGAAGGCGGAGGGCGTGGGCGGCCGCCCGGTGACGAGCGCGCGCAACCGATCTATCCCCAGGCCGGTGGCCGCGGAGGTGGCGACGACGGGGATCCCCAGGTCGCGGCCGAGCCGGTCGGGGTCAACGTGAAGGCCCGCGCGGGCGGCCTCGTCCACGATATTGAGGTCCAGCGCCACCGGCAGGCCGGCCTCGATGAGCTGAAGCGTCAAGGGCAACATCCGCCGCAGGTGGATGGCGTCGGCGACGTGGACCACGAGGTCGGCCTGCTCCTCCAGCAGCAAGTCGCGCGCCACCCGCTCATCCTCGGAGCTGGGCACCAGCGAGTAGGAGCCCGGGCAGTCGCACAGCTCGAGTAGCACGTCGCCGACTCGCACTCGTCCCCGGGCCACCTCGACGGTCGTGCCGGGGTAGTTCGAGACCACGGTGTAGGCGCCGGTGAGCTGGTTGAAGATGGCGCTCTTGCCGACGTTGGGCGAGCCGAACAGCGTCACGCGGCGCACGTCCGCCGGCGCCGCGAGCGGGCACTGGTCGCACCCGCAGCCGGGCCGGCCCAGCCGTCCGGTGAGCAGCCTCCCCAGGAGCTGGCGCGCGCCGACCGCCATACTAGCGCTTCCTTCTCTCTGCCCGCACGCGGATGCCGGCCGCCACCCGCCGCCCCAGGGCCTCCGTCTGACCGCCCACGTCCAGCACTAGGGCGTCGTCGCGCGGGTCGCGGCTGATCACCTCGACGGAGGCGCCGGGCAGCAAGCCGCGCTCGGCAAGGTGGCGCACGGCCTCGGGTGACTCGTCCTCGATGCTCACGATGGTGAGGGGGCGCTGGAGCGGCGCCTCCAGCAGGCTCTGCCCTGCCTCCGCTCGGGAGGCGTCAATCGGGTGCCCGTGGGGGCAGGCGGCGAAGGCGCCGAGCTTGTCGGCGAGGCGCGACTCGAGGGCCGGCGAGACCGCGTGCTCCAGTCGGCAGGCCTCCTGGTGGGCCTCGTGGAGGGGTACATCGAGGAGGTTGGTGAGCAGGCGCTCGGTGAGCCGGTGGCGACGGATGAGGCCCTGGGCGAGGCGCTCCCCCTCCGGCGTCAGGGCGATTCTGCGATAGCGTCGGTAGGAGATAAGGCCCAGGTCGGCGAGGCGGTGCAGCATCCCGGTGACGGAGGCGGGCGTGACGCCGAGCTGACGCGCGAGCCGGGTGGTGGATACCCGACCGGGCAGCAAGCTCAGGCGCTGGATCGCCTGCAGGTATTCCTCGACGGACTGGCTGACGGTCTCGCCGGAGGCCACGGCGGCTCCTTTTTAGGGTCTCCAAGCTCCCGTTTTAGGCGCTCCTAAGATGGAGTATACCGCATTCGCGCCGCGGCGTCAACCCCGCAGGGTGGCGCGGGCGCCCGGCCTGGGCAGGCCGGCGGGGGTGAACGACGGGGCGGCGGCCCCTCCCGTGGGCCTGCCAGCCCCGCAAGTCGGCACGGGGACGCCGGAAGATCCAGGGCAGGCGCGGGCGCCTGCCCCGCCGAGCGGGGAGGGCGGCTCGCCGTGTCCGCCCGGGTGCGCCCTCCTCAGTGCATCTCCGCCTCGCAGGCGCCGATGCCGGGGCGGTAGAAGCTGAAGCGGACGTTGGGGTGGAGGGCCAGCAGCGACATGGGGACCGATGTGTCGGCGATCCTCTTGGCGATCATGAGTGTGGTGAGCCGCAGCCCGAAGGGGTTGTCGTGCACCCCCGCATGCCAGATGGACACCCGCTCGGACTTGAAGGTCTCGAGGGGGCCGACGGTCAGGGCCTGGGTAGGGACCGCGGAGACCTTGCCGCCGCCGGAGGTGCGCGCGTTCTGAATGATGGTCATGGGGTGGAGGTCAACCAGGCGGGCGGGCAGCTTCAGGTACTCCTCCGGCGGGGGCGGGTCGTCGCTGTAGGGGCTCTCCCGGCGGGGCGGGTCGTTGAAGGCCCAGTGCTTCACCTCCCCCTGGCCGCCCTGCATGATGAGGCAGCGGACGCGGTCGTAGCTCGCGGAGTACTCGGCGAGGTTGTCGCTGGTCGGGAAGTGGAGGTTCTGCTCGGGGGGGCGCAGGTGGGGCGCGATGCGGTCAAAGCAGAGCTGGCGGTTGGCGCGCTCGAAGGAGAGGGGATGATCCAGCGGTACATTGCGCCCCTCGACGACCCATTCGTCCATGGCCCAGAAATGCGCGTGGCGCAGGTCCGGCTCGAGCGCGTTGACGAGCTGGGCGACGAGGGGAAGCTGCTCGGTGGGGCCGATGGGGCCGCAGATGCCGGCGGGGCGGTCCTCGCTGGCCTGCGACCAGGCCTCCAGGTACTCGAGGGCCTCGGCGAGGTAAAAGCTCTCGAGGGTGTCGTAGAAGACCACCTCGAAGCCGGGGCGGGCGAGCCCGAGGAGGTCCTCGGGCGTCAGGCGGGCGGCGTCCTCAAGCAGCTCCCGGTCGAGGGTGGTGTAGTCCCACCAGTCGGGCGCGACGATGCTCAGGGGTCGGCTCATGTTCGCCTCCGTGGGGTGGTGTGCTTGGGGATGGGCTCCTCGAGCCATCGGCGGTAGTCCTCGCTGACGAGCACGAGGTCGCCGAGCGCGTCGGCGAGGGGGTCGGCGGCCTCGTTGCAGAAGCCGAGGTGGCTGTGCCGGCGCCAGCCCTCGGCATAGCGGAACCGCCCCGACAGCCGGCCCACCTCGGCCGCGAGCTGCTCCATGGCGGTGAGGTAGGCGTCCATGCCCTGGCTGAGGTCCAGCCATTCCTTCTGGCTGCGGTGTTGCGCGAGGGCCTCTCGCTTGCGCTCCAGGACGGAGCCGACATCCACGTAGTACTCGGGAATGATGCGCCGCCGCAGCGGGTCGCGCAGGCCGGCGGGCATGGCGTGGTAGATGGTCACCTGGCCCGCGACCGGGTTCGTCCGCGGGGTGGTGGGGAAGTTAGGCATGCCGCGGCAGAAGGCGGCCGTCACCGCCAGCCGGCCGGCGTTGACGTGGTCCTCCATGTAGTCCTGGGGGGAGGGCACGAGCATGACCGTGGGGTTCACCCTGCGGACGACCGCGCCGACCCGCGCCAGGAGGGGCTTCTCGTACAGGATGTCAATGTCGTTCACGAGGGGTGGGTGGAAAATGGCGCCGAGGACCCTCGCGGCGGCGCGCGCCTCCCGGCGGCGGATACGCACGATCTCGTCCCTGGGGAGGGTGGCGGTGCCGCAGGAGCCGTTGGCGATGTTCATGTAATGCAGCTCGAAGCCGGCCTGACCCAGCAGCAGCATGGTGCCGGCCATGCCGAACTCGATGTCATCGGGATGGGCGGCGATGGCGAGGGCGGTTCTGCGGGGCGTAGCCACGTCTTCTGCCTCCGGGGGCGCGCCGCGCGATGGAGGGAGCTTCTTCGGGCGGAGTGTCGGGGCCGGGTGGCGCACATGATGCTGGGCAGTCGAGGGGGAGCCGGGGGGGATCGGGAACGCGCAAGCCCGTGCTCCGGAGGACGGCGTCCGGGATCGGCAGGCGTTCGAGCGCCCGCGGCTCGACTTTGAGCGCGCCCCCTCCGTAGGATTTGGCGACGAAGACCAACCCCGCACGTGTGTCAGGATCGCGCAGGGCAGCCCACAGCCTGCGCGTGTAGGCCGGGTCAGGCACACGGGGGTACACGCACAGGAAGCCGGTTAGGGGGACGGCACGCGCGGCGTTGAGTATGAACCTGGCGTTCCGGCGCCCAAGGTAGGCGAAGAGGATGGGGGGGGGTGTCCTTCGCTCCATGGCGTACCAGGGCCGTCGGGAGGCGAGGAGCGGACGTGTGGGAAGGCCGGCCGATTCGCCCTGCTTCAGGTAGGCGCGGACCTGCTCGGGGAACGCCGAGACAGGGCGCGAGTCGGGGGTGAAGAGCAGCGTGGGTCTCCCGCGCTGATCGAGGGCGGCGAGGGTCTCTTCCGTAAGTTCCTCGCCGTCCACGTCCCTGGTGCGGCCTATGGCGGGAACCAGGTGCTCCTCGGGTATCCCGAGCAGGGCGGCGCGCTGGCGCGTGAGGTGGAAGAACGCGTTGGCCCCCGTCGCGACGCCGCGGACGACGCGCGCGAAATCGCCGAGGGAGTGGTGGGCAGGAGAACTCCGGGGTGGGGGGCGGGAGAGGCCAGTGCGGAGCGCTTCGGCGAGGGGCCGCCGCGACACGACGAGGGATGGGCCCGGGTGTCTGTGGAAGCCGTGCAACACCCACTCAGTCAGGTCTGGGAGCCCCCCAGTGTCGCATCTTGCCCAGAGCAGGTCGTGCTTGGGCGGTGCGTTGGCGATCATGACGATCAGGGGGTTGGTGTCCAGCGTGGGGAAGGGAGAAGCCGCGGGCGAGAAGGTCACGACAGCGTCGAGCCGGTAGTTGGCGCCCACCCAGGCCCAAAGAGGCTGGGAGAAGACACCCTCACACGTGTCGGCGGGCAGGATGAAGGAAAGGCGCCCGCCTGGCGCGAGCAGACGGAGGGACTGGAGCAAGAAGTAGACATGCAGGCCCGCTCTGCCGTCCAGGGGGGTCCCGAGCATGCCGGTGGCGAGCAGCCGCAACCGAGCTTTGACCTGGGGACTGAGCCTGTGGTGGCGGACATAGGGGGGGTTGGCCACGATGGCAGGGAAAGGTCCCTCTGGGGGGGTCTGTAGGAAGTCGCCTATCTGTACGCCCCGAAGTTCCTCCTGTGACAAACCGTTGTCCTGGGCCTGCGCCAGCGCAGCGGGGTCCACCTCGGTGCCGACACAGGACAGAGGCCGCCGGGTTCGGGTCGAGATGGCCCGAGCAGCCAGCAGGAATGCGCCTGCGCCGACGGCCGGGTCGAGGATCACGTGGGGCTCGACCCCGGCGACGTAAGCCACCATCGCCTCCGCGACCCACGCCGGCGTCCAGAACTGGCCGCTACTCCGAAGCGACTCTCTCCTCGGTCCGGACCGTGGTATGTGCTGCTGGGGGTGTGCCATTCCGCACTACCCGCGCCGGTAGGACGCCGCCAGGCGCATAACCTCTACAGCTTCATTCGACAGACGAAGCCGCCCTCCCTCGAATCTGACGTAGGGCATCACGCGTCCATCGGGGTCCTCGATGCAGCCGGCTACCGGCTGCGGCTCCTCGGTAACGCGAGCCACCAGGTAGGCGTGCTGGTAGTAGACCTTGTAGATCGTCTTGCGGGTGCTCGCCCCGCTGGGAGCATGCAGGATCTGCGGCGTGGGCTCGATCAGGCCGAGGCCGACGAGTCGCTCGGCGTCGTCGAGCGCGATGCCGAAGGCCTCGTCGTAGAAGGCGTGCCAGATGTGCACGGCAATGTTCGTGTCGGTCTGCCACCGCCTGAGCGAGGCGCGGTCCTCCTCCTTGACGATGACCGTAGGCACCACGGCGTTCTTGGGCAGGCCGAGCCCTCCGGCCAGTCGGCGCATCGGACGCAAGGGTCTGCCGTAATGGGGCATGCTGGCGGCTCGCCACAGGCTGTTCTCGCACTCCACGGCCAAGACAGCGCGCCGCAGGATCCGCTGGATACGGTTATCCCCTTCAGGGAGGAAGGGGAGCTGCGCGGGCCCGCCGACGGCATCCACGAGACTGCTGACCTCGGACCTGCTGGCGTCCGGCAAGATGAGCAGATCGGGTCGCTTGGACTCGCCGAGGCCGGCCGCGTCCAAGCGGTCGAAGTAGATCTCCATCTCACGCGGATCACGGGGCGCCACGCCGCTCGGGCCGTAGGCCAGAGCGAAGAACTCGGTATCCTCGTTGACGGCCTCTATGAGACGTTCCTCGCTCCACCTCCCTTGTGACCAGCGCATCAGGAAGTCGCTGCCGCGGAGACGCCGGGGGTTGAGGATGAAGTCGGCATCCGGCGCGTCGCCAATGCCGCGGAGGCTCACCTCCAGCTCACAGTCGAGAAGTCCGAGCTCCCGGTCGAAGAGGGTCATGTAGCCTCCGGCCCGTCGGGTTCCGCGCCGTGCGGCCCTGCGGGCGCGCATTCTGGCCGCCTCGCTTGCTCCTGGGGGTGGGCGGCGATGGCGAGGGCGACGTTGCGGGGATGCTTCATCGCGGCGGTGCTCCCAGGTGGTGTGTTAGCGCGGCCTGCCCACGGTGTCTCAGGTGCGCGTGAGCCCTTCCGTTCACACGAGGGTGTCCTTGAAGTCGCGGGCGCGGTCGGCCGGCGGGATGCCGTCCCGGCTCCAGCCGCGGGCCTGATAGTACAGGTCGAGGAGCTGGTCGTACTCGGCGCGGTCCACGACGCGGCCGGCGTAGGGGCCTCGCTCCACCGGGCGCTCGAACATGCGCGGCGGCGGGTAGTCGTCCTTGCGGCTGATGCCGCGGGAGGCGCTGATGAGGCGGGTGAGGTCCCAGATGGCGCGGGAGCGGGCGAGCAGGTCGTCGAGGGTGTGGGCGACCCCGGTGACGAGGCTATAGAACTCCGCGTAGTGGTTCTCGTCGAAGCCCAGCTCGATCCAGGGGAGCCGGCACACCCCGAGCATGTCGAACAGCGGGCGGATGGTCTGGTGGTAGATCACCAGGTCCACGCGGTCCTGGGGGCTCCAGCGGGCGCCGGCCTCGAGCTCCTTGCCGACGGTCCAGGCACGGTTGTGGTGGGCGCCGATGTCGCAGGTGCCGTAGGCGAGGGCCATCGAGATGGTGGCGCGGCCATCATAGGCGGACTGCTCCATGCCCTTGACCTGGACCATGAGGGGGGCGAGCTGGGGCCAGCGCTCGGCGAGGGCGCGGGAGCCCCCGGCGAGCGTGTCGCCGACGCCCTCCCGGCGCGCGATCTTCTCCAGCAGGGCGTTGATCTGCTCATCCGCGCCCCAGGCGAGCGGGAGGCCGTCCACATCGGAGGGGGTGAGCAGGCCCGACTCGAGGCCCTCGATCAGCACCCCGATGAGGTTGCCGCTGGAGATCGTGTCAATGCCCAGGTCGTCGCAGAGTTGGTTGCCCTTGAGGATGGCAGCGAAGTCGCCCACGCCGAGGTTGGAGCCCAGCATGCAGGCGGTCTCGTACTCGGGGCCCTCGGTGATGGTGCCCTTGTACTTGCCGTCCTTCACCAGGCAGATGTTGCCGCAGGACATGGGGCAGCCGAAGCAGGCGGTGTCGCCGATCTTGTAGTCCTGCTCCATCTTGAAGCCATCTATCGCCTGGGCGGCCTCGAAGACGTTCTCCCGGTAGTTACGCGTCGGCAGGACGCCGGCGCTGTTGACGTAGTCCACCACGGACATGAGCCCCTGCTGCTGCCAGAAGCCGAACAGCGGGTGGGCCGCCAGCTCATCCATTGAGCGCTCGGTCAGCACCCGCAGCCCCGCCACGTCGGCCGCCGGCAGGTCGCTCCCGCCGCGCAGGACGATCGCCTTGAGGTTCTTGGAGCCCAGGACCGCGCCCACGCCACACCGGCCGGCATTGCGGCTCCAGTCGCAGTTGACGGTGGCAAAGCGGACCAGGTTCTCCCCCCCGGGGCCGATGGCGGCGATGCGCACCTCCTGGCTGTGCAGCTCCTCCCTGATGAGGCCTTCGGCCTCCAGGCAGCGCTTCCCGGCCAGGTGGGGCGCGGGGACGATGGTCACCTCGTCGCCGTCCACATACAGGTAGCTCAGCTTCTCCGCGCGACCGGCGAGGACGAGCGCGTCGTAGCCGGCCTGGCGGAGCTCGGCGCCGAAGTTGCCGCCCATGTTGCTGTCGCCGTAGATGCCGGTGAGGGGGGAGAGGGTGACGAAGGCCGTCTTCGCGGCCCCAGGCAGGTAGAGGCCGGTCAGCGGGCCGGGAGCGATGACGACGATGTTCTCCGGCCCCAGGGGGTCGGTGATCCGCGGGAGCTGATCGAAGAGCAGCTTCGCGCCGAAGCCGCGCCCGCCCACGTACTTGAGCGCGAAGCGCTCGCCGAAGGGCACCACGCGCGACTCGCCCGAGCTCAGGTCCACCCAAAGAAGACGGAAGTGATAGCCTCCCTCAAGGGCCGGCGCGCTCTTTCTGCTCGCGCCCGATCTCCGCGTAGCGGAGCTTCTTGCGCTCGCCTTTCTCGACATACTCTACCTCGCTCATGTGGGCGTAGCGGAGCACGGAGGCCAGCCGGTTCGCCTCCCCCAGGCCGTGGTCCGGCACGAACTGGAGCGCGCCCTTCGGGCACTGCTGAACACACTGCGGGTGGCCGCCGCACAGGTCGCACTTGAACGGCGTGGCGATGTCATCGTGGAAGAAGATCGCCCCGAAGGGGCACGAGATCACACACTGGCGGCAGGAGATGCACTTGCCCGCGTCAATGGTCACCACGCCGTTCTCGGAGACGATCGCCCCCGTCGGGCAGTTCTCCCGGCACTTGGGCTGCGCGCACTGTCGGCACACCACCGGCATCCGGATCACCGGGTGGGGGTACAGGGCAAGCACGCGGATCGCCGACTTCTTCGGGTTGTTGACCCCGAAGTGCTGCAGCGCACACACCGCCTCGCACAGCCGACACCCGGAGCAGCGCTCCGGCACCACCGTCAGGCGTTTTGCCACCGCCGCCTCCTGTGCGCTCTACCTGGGGGGAGCACGCCGCCGACGCGGCCGCGGCAGTGAGTTCCACCCCGGGCCGGCCGACTCCTCGCGGGCGGCGCCCTGGCTCAGCGCGCCTGGTCGGGGTGGGGGTCGGGGCCGCAGTGCAGCCACACCACGACGCAGGGGTCGTCCCGGTCGGACTCCAGGTGGTGGTTCTCGTCCGGCTCTATGACGACGACGTCGCCGGCCGCGACGGGCTGGTCGCCCTCGTCCAGGTGGACAACCCCGCGGCCCTGGAGCATCAGGAAGATCTCCCCGTCGGGATGGACGTGGCGCTCCTCATCGGCGTGGGCGACCCGGCCCGGGCCGCAGAAGACGACGCCGCCCTGGTAGATGTGGTCTCCGGGGAAGATCCCCCCGAAGATGTGGCTCGCCGCGCTGGGCGGCAGCTCCGACAGGCGATAGCGCTTCATCGCAGCACCTCCTCGTCTTCGCCGAGTGTTCTGAGAACCGCCTGCCAGCGCGCCCGGTGGCTCTCGTGGCTCAGCACGGGCCGGAAGCCGAGGCTCAGGTAGAGCGCGATGGCGGGCAGGCGGAAGTCGTCGGTCCTCAGGATGGCGCGCTCCAGCCCCATCTCGCGGAAGCGGTGCAGCACCGCGACAGTGAGCGCCCGGCCCAGCCCGCGGCCCTGGCGCCGGCGGGCCACCGCGACCATGTGCAGGTAGCCTACCTCCTCCGGCTGCTCCCACCACCGGAGCGCCCAGGCGGTGCCGACGAGCTCGCCCGCGCGCTCGCCGAACAGCAGGTCCTGGGGCTGGAAGCGATGGGCGCGGGCCACCTCGGCGCGCAGGCGCTCGGGCGTCCAGTCGCCCGGTATCCCCTCGTTCACCAGCCCGCACCACGCCTGCTCATCCCCGGGCCGGTAGCCCCGGAGCAGGTACCCCGCCGGCAGGACCATCTCCGGCAGCCCCACAAGGGACTCCCGCGCCATCTCGAGCTGGGGGACGGCTGCCGGCGGCAAATGGCCCTGCGCCCCTCCCCCCGCGCGCGCCTGGCCCCTCACATCACCCTCCAGCGCCTGTCCTCCAGGGCCAAGCTGCCGGCGCGCTTGAGCGCCTGTTGCGCGTTGCGCACGTAGTGCTTCCACCGCTTGCCGAAGTGGACGCCCGCGATGATCCGGTCGATGCTGTCGTCGCACAGGTCTGGGTGAATAGCCCTCACGCGCGGGTGCAGTTGCCGTGTCGTCAGTGGGCCGTCGCGGCGGAGGATGTAGAGAACCGTATCGCAGAAGATCCCATGCGTGGTCCTCCCCTCTGCCCGCGTCCGCAGGACCTCCGTCTGAGCGGCGTCCAGCTCTGCCTCGAACCGCTGCCGGAGAGCGCGGCGGGCTGAGCCCAGGGCCGCGTCACGCGCCTGACGCACGCGCTCTGTCGCGAGCGCGAGGGCCTCCAGGCGCTCGCGGGGCGCGGGGTTGCCCAGTGCCGCGTAGGCCCTAAGATCGGCCCTGAGCTGGGACACGGCTGTGGCATCCCTAAGGGGTACTCCACACTCGTGGTTTGCGGAGAGGCCGGCCTCCGTAAGGTTCGCGGAGGTGACGATGGCGACGGAGTCATCCGCGATATACACCTTGGCGTGGAGGCGAGGCACGACTGATACCGAGCAGTCCGCAAAGGACTCGACGAGGTCGAGCAGAGCGCGCGGCTCCAGCGAGCCGTCGAGCACCGTCGGGATCGTCAGGTCTGTCAGCATGGAGACGCGGAGGTTGCTCTGCCCGCTGCGGGAACACGCGGCGGTGATGCGGCCGACGGCCGCGCGGCGCACGTAAGGCGACACCAGCATCAGCTCTCGGCGCGCCGAAGCGACCAGGTTCTCCAGGGCGTCCTGCCACGGCCTCGTCAGAACCTCCACCATCGCCCGCCACCTCCCCATGACCTCCCTCGGGCTGAGGACAGCCACCAGGGCAGCTGTCTCGGCGTGCTGCCGACTCTACTCGCCGCGCCTCTCCCTGTCAACCCTCCCCTTTCCTGGGAAGGAGGTGGGCTGGTGGCGCGCCAATATCCACCCCAGGGCGCCGCTGCCCGGCGGCGGCCCACCACGAGAGCGGAGATCTCACCATGAGCCAGCAGCAGGACTTCGGCCTCATCGGCCTCGCCGTCATGGGCCAGAACCTGGCCCTCAACATTGAGAGCAAGGGCTTCTCGGTTGCCGTCTACAACCGCACCACCACCCGCACCGAGGAGTTCCTGGCCGAGCGCGCGGGCGGCAGGCGCATCGTCGGCGCCCGCACGATCCCCGAGCTGGTCGCCAGCCTCAGCCGGCCCCGCAGGGTCATGCTCATGGTCAAGGCGGGCCAGCCCGTGGACGACTTCATCGAGCAGCTCCTGCCCCACCTGGAGCCGGGCGACCTCATCATTGACGGGGGCAACTCGCACTTCCCCGACACCATCCGCCGGAACAAGCGCCTCGCGGAGGCGGGTATCCTCTACATTGGCACTGGCGTCTCCGGCGGCGAGGAGGGGGCGCTGCACGGCCCCGCCATCATGCCCGGGGGCCAGCGGGAGGCCTACGCATTGGTCGAGCCTGTCTTCACCCGGATCGCCGCCCAGGTGGAGGGGGAGCCGTGCTGCGCCTACATCGGCCCCGACGGAGCGGGCCATTACGTGAAGATGGTGCACAACGGCATCGAGTACGGCGATATGCAGCTCATCGCCGAGGCCTACTTCATCATGAAGAACGCGCTCGGCCTGGGCGCCAAGGAGCTCCACGACGTCTTCGCCAGGTGGAACGAGGGGGAGCTGAACTCGTACCTGATCGAGATCACCCGGGACATCCTCGGGCACGTGGACGAGGAGACGGGGCAGCCGCTGGTGGAGGTGATCCTGGACCGGGCGGGCCAGAAGGGCACGGGCAAGTGGACCTCCCAGAACGCGCTCGACCTGGGGATCGCGGCGCCGACGATCGCGGAGGCGGTGTTCGCCCGCTGCATCTCCGCCGTCAAGCAGGAGCGCGTCGCCGCCGCGAAGGTCCTGCGGGGCCCCAGCGGCAAGTACGGTGGCGACCGGGAGCGCTTCATCGAGGCCATCCGGCGGGCCCTCTACGCTTCCAAGGTCTGCTCCTATGCACAGGGCTTCGCCCTCATGCGGGAGGCGGGCAAGGAGTACGGCTGGGACCTCAGGTTCGGCGAAATCGCGAAGATCTGGCGGGGCGGTTGCATCATCCGCGCCCAGTTTCTGCACCGTATCACCGAGGCCTATGAGCGTGATCCCGGGCTGCCTAACCTCATGCTCGACCCGTTCTTCCGAGAGGTGCTCGAGCAGGCGCAGGACGACTGGCGGCACGTCGTGGCCTCGGCGGCGACCCTTGGCTACCCCATCCCGGCCTTCAGCTCCGCGCTCTCCTACTTCGATTCCTACCGCAGGGAGCGGCTTCCCGCCAACCTCATCCAGGCCCAGCGCGATTACTTCGGCGCCCACACCTACGAGCGGGTGGACAGGGAAGGGACGTTCCACAGCGAGTGGAGGAGCTACCCGTAACTGACGGGCAGACTGAGGTCACACTCCATATGCACATCCCTCAGACGACCACCGGCCTGGGCTGCCAGGACCGTCTGCTGACCGAGGAGGAGACTCGGCAGGCGATCCTGGAGGCGGCCTCACGGCTGGACGTGGACGGCCGGCGGGTGCTGCTCATCATCCCCGACCACACGCGGACCGCGCCCATCGGGACCATTCTCGCGCTGCTCCACGAGGCGCTGGCGCCGCGGGCCGCGCGCCTGGACTGCCTGATCGCCCTCGGCACCCACCCGCCGCTGTCGGAGGAGATGATCTGCCGCCGAATCGAGGTCACGCCGGAGGAGCGCGCCCGGCGCTACCCGGGGGTGCGCTTCTTCAACCACCTGTGGAGGGACCCGGACGCGCTGGTGGAGGTCGGCCGGCTCAGCAGGCAGGATATCGCGGAGGTCAGCGATGGGCGCTTCGAGATGGAGGTGGCGATCACGGTCAACCGGCTGGTCCTCGACTATGACCTGCTGCTGATCGTGGGGCCGGTGTTCCCGCACGAGGTGGTGGGCTTCTCGGGGGGCAACAAGTACCTGTTCCCGGGGGTGGCA
>CAYLPT010000045.1:0-4752 GCA_964385645.1 uncultured bacterium | reverse complement strand
GGCGAGGGGGTGGTGGGTCGGCAGGAGGGTGGGGTGAACGCGCAGCTCGAGTTCGCCGTCGGCCGCCGCGCCGATGGCGAGCAGCTTGATGGTGTAGCCGAGCTGGCGCGCGTAGCCCATATCCCGGGCGGCGACCCCGCGGATGCCCTCCCGGTGGATGTCCTCGACGCGGACGCGGCTCTCGAAGGCGATGGAGGCGAGGATGGCGAGCTTGAAGGCGGCATCGTGGCCGTCCACGTCATTTGTGGGGTCGGCTTCCGCGTAGCCAAGGCGCTGGGCCTCGGCGAGGGCCTGGTCGAACTCGGCGCCTTCCTCGGCCATGCGGCTGAGGATGAAGTTGGTGGTGCCGTTGACGATGCCCATGATGCGCTCGATGCGGTTGCCGGCCAGGCAGCTCTTGAGGGGCCGCAGGATGGGTATGCCGCCCCCTACGCTCCCCTCGAACATGAGGTCGAGCCCACGCTCGGCCGCGGCCTCGAAGAGCTCCTTGCCATGGCGGGCGATCAGCTCCTTGTTCGAGGTGACGACGCTCTTGCCGGCCCGCAGGGCGCGCAGGACGTAGTCGCGGGCGGGCTCGGTGCCGCCGATGCATTCGACGACGATGTCCACCTCGGGGTCATCGAGGAGCGCGGAGGCGTCGCGGGCGCGCAGCTCCGGCGGGATGGGCAGCTCGAAGGGCCGGGGCCAGGACCAGTCCACATCCACGAGGCGCTTGACGCGCACCGGCCGGCCGACCTTGCGGTCTATGCTGTCCTGGTTGTCCAGGAGCGTCTTGAGCGTGCCGGAGCCCACCTTGCCGAAGCCGAGGATGCCTATGTAGACGGGCCGGTCGGCCATCAGCGTTCCTCCTGTTCCTCCAGGAACTCCAGCACCACGAGGGGGTCGCCGGCCTGGACCAGCTGCCCGGCCTGCGCGGGGATGGCGACCACCCGGCCGCGCCAGTCGGCCTTGATCTCGTTGAAGACCTTCATGGCCTCGACGATGCAGACGGTCTGCCCCTCCTCGACGACGTCTCCCAGCTCGACGAAGGCCGGCGAGTCGGGGGAGGGCGAGCGGTAGAAGGTGCCGATGAGGGGGGAGCGCACGGCGACGGTGCGGCGCCGGGCGGGGGCGGGCGCCTCCGCCGGGCGAGGCCGCCGCGCCTCCGGCAGCCGCCCGGGCTCGGCGCGGGGGGGCGGGGCGTCGGCGGGCGCCGCCCTGGCGAGGCGCACCTTGAGGTCGCCCTCCTCGACAACCAACTCCTGTAGGCCGTGCTCCGCGAAGAGGCGCAGGAGCGCGGCCAGCTCCTCGTGCGTGTCCCTCGCCATGGTCGGGCAGGCGGGCCCGGGGCCCCGCGGCTGTGCGCGAGAATCAAGGGCGAGCCCCCCGAGAAGGTGGGGCTCGCCTCAGTGAGGGCTGGACAGCGGGCGGCGCGATCAGGGATCAGGCCTGCTGCTGGCGCATCTTCTTGAGCCGCTTGCGGCGCGCCCTCTTCTCGCGCTGGCGCTTCTCCTCCTCGTGCTCCTGGCGGCGGCCGTCCACCTCCTGGCGGATGCCCTCCTCGATCTCGCGCTCGAACTCGAGGAAGCGGTTGAGGTTCGGTGACAGGCGCCGCAGCTTTTCGACATCCACTGGCATCTGGCTGAGTCCCTTCTTGAGCCTCGCTGATTCTAGCAAGCGGGAGGGGAGGCTGTCAACCCGCGCCGGCGGCGAGCTGGGCGAGGTAGTCCTGTGCGTGGAGGCAGGCTTGGGTGACGTGATAGGCGGCCTTCCACGCCGAGCCCTTGGTGCGGTCGCGGGGCGTGCCGTCCTCTTGGGTCGAGTGGCACCACTCGCCGTGCTCCGGGTCGTGGAGGTGGTCGAGGGCGAAGCGGGCGACGTTGAGGAAGGCCTCCCAGCAGCGGTCGTCGCCCAGGACGAGCCGGCCGAGGAGGAAGCCGACGAGGGCCTCGGTCTGGACCCACCAGATCTTGTGGCGTACGCTCGCCGGCTCGCCCAGCGGGCCGTGGGAGAAGACGCCGCCGTGGTCGCGGTCGAGCCCAAAGCGGAGCACATAGTCGAGGAAGCCGCGGGCGGCCTCGCGGTAGCGCGGCTCGTCCTCGATCTGGCAGACGCGCAGGAGCAGCCAAGCGGCCTCGAGGTTGTGGCCGTAGTCAATGAGGTTGTGGCTGAGGGCCTCGTGGTGCGTCCAGTCGGGGAGGAACTTCTCCAGGGCGCAGCGGTGACGGGGCTCGATCATGTGGGTGACGATGAGCTCGCAGACCTCGCACACGCGGGGCCAGTAGCGATCGGCGCCGGCGGCCTCGTTCAGCGACAGGAGGGCCTCGAGGAGGTGGAGGTGGGCGCCCATGGTGTGGCCCGGGTCGGTCACCCTCCAGGCGCGGTCGCAGGCCTCGATGGCGCCGCCGTGCTCCTGGTCCCACAGGTGGGCGGTCACCAAGCTCCAGGTGTGGGCGGCGGCGGCGAGCGCGCGGCTATCGCCGCAGAGCCGGGCGTACTCGGCCAGGGAGTAGATTACGAAGGCGTGGCCGTAGGTGCGCTTCGCGGTCTCGCGCGGCTGGCCGGCCCGGGACACCGACCAGAACCAGCCGTCGTGCTGGACATCGCGGAAGTGGCGGAGGATGAAGGCGGCGCCCTGGCGGGCGAGGTTGAGCCACTCGCTGGGGCCGCCGGCGGCGGCGCCGGCGGCGAAGCTGTAGACGAGCCGCGTCTGGGCAACCAAGTGCTTCTCCGTCGCCTGCCCGAGCGAGCCGTCGCGGTCCAAGTCGGTAAGGTAGCCGCCGTAGTCGTGGTCCACGCCGTGGGCGGCCCAGAAGGGCAGGACGCGGGCGAGGGCGTGGTCTTTGAGGTCGGGGAGGTCGGCTTGGGGCCGGTGGCTCATGGAGCGCGCCTTTCGGGGCCGGGTCTGGGGTGGGGTTCCGCCTCCGCGGGCTCGCATCCTGCGCGCGGGAAGGAACCCCGGCGGGGGGCGGGAACAGACGCCGGATGACAACCCGCTGGGCTGGAGGCTCCCCGATGGCGAAGCGGATCGGCGTAGGACTCGTCGGGCTGGACCACTGGTACACGGCCCTGGCCGTGGTCGCTCAGGCGAGGGCGCCCCGCGCGTGGCGGCTGGTGGCCGTGGCCGACGAGTCGGCGGGGCGGCTCGCGAGGGTGACTGAGAAGTACGACCTGGAGCACACCACGACTGACTTCAGCGAGGTCATCCGCCACCCGGAGGTTGACCTGGTGGTGTCACAGGTGAACACGCGGGACAACGTGGGGGTGGTGCGGGAGGCCCTGCGGGAGGGCAAGCACGTGGCCTGTGTGAAACCGATGGCGATGAGCCTGCGCCAGGCCGACGCGCTGATCGAGCTGGCGGAGCGGCAGGAGCGGGTGCTGTGGTCGTTCGACCAGCTGGGCCGCGCGGGCGCCGACGCGCGGCTGAAGGCGCTGCTCACGCAGGGCCGCATCGGCCAGCCGATCGCCTTCCACCAGACGATGTGGTCGGGCCTTCCTCAGCCCTGGGAGGGCGAGACCGGGCCGAGCTGGTGGACGGATGCCGAGCTGGCGCCCTTCGGCGCGTGGGCCGACCATGCCATCTACACCCTCGACATGCTCAGGGCGCTCCTCGAGGACGAGGTCGAGACCGTCCACGCCGAGATCGGCAGGAAGCGCTATCCCGACCTCGCGGTCGAGGACTACGGAGTCGCCACGCTGCGGTTCCGCGGCGGGCTGGTGGCGGTCGTCGAGCAGACGTGGACGGGCGGGCCGTACTACCCGCACTGGACGAAGATCGTGGGTACCAAGGGCGTGGTCCATATGGATCCGGCCGCCTTCGGGCAGCAGCCGGTGCTCGCGACGGCAAAGGGCGTGAAGCCGCTGCGGCTCGCGTCACGGCGCCGCGGCGGCATCCTCGATCCGGTCCTCGCGCTCGTCCGTGAGGGGAGAAGCAAGCCGAGCCCGGCCCGCGAATCGCGCGCCAACCTGGCCATTGCGTTCGCGGCCTACCAGGCGGCGAGGACGGGGAGGCGGGTGGAGCTGTAGGGCGGGGTCCGGCGTCGGAGCGCTCGCGCTACAGGGCGGCGATGGCAGGGGGGGAGGTGGAGGCGGCGCGAGCGCCGACATGGCCGTCTTACAGGAGCACGCGCTCCTGCACGGCCGAGGTGCGTCGGGCCAGCTCCGAGATGCGCATGTCGGTGAAGCCGAGGACGATGCTGGAGATGCGGTCGTGGAGGGGCTCGATCCACTTGGCGGGGAGCGCCTTGGCGCCCAGGAGCGCCCCCGCCACGGAGCCGGCGGTGGCGCCGTTGCAGTCGGTGTCCCACCCGCCCATGACGGCGATGGTGATGGTGCGCTCGTAGTCGCCGGCGCCGTGCAGCAGCCCCATGAGCACCACGGCCGCGTTGTTGATGGTGTGGACGCCGTGGTAGTGGCCGTACTTGGCGTTGATGCGCTCCCAGGTGGCTTCCCAGTCGGAGTCGGCGTCACACCACTCGACGGTGTCGAGCACCGCCTCGCGCAGTCGGCACCGGCGCGGGATCTCCGACAGGCCGATCTCGATGAGGCGGTGCAGGTCGGGCTCGACGAACGCGGCGGCGAGGAGCGCGGCGAAGAGCATCTCCCCGTAGATGCCGTTCTTGGTGTGGGAGAGGCAGGCGTCGCGCCAGGCCAGCTCGCTGGCCAGCTCAGGGCGCCCCGGAGCGGCCCACCCCCAGATGTCGGCGCGTATCTGGGCGCCGATCCACTCCCGGCAGGGGTTGCGGTGGCGGGCGGTCTCGGGGGGCTCGAGGC
>CAYLPT010000044.1:0-6744 GCA_964385645.1 uncultured bacterium | reverse complement strand
GCGCGCTGGTGGCCGTCGCCAGCGTGCGGCTGAACGAGGTGAGCGCCGAACTGACCGCATCCACTCCCCGCAGCGGCGAGCCGGAGGGCGTCACCCAGTGGGCGAAGGTCCCCTGGGCCCTCGCCGCGCCCTCCACCTGGGGGTAGAGCTCGCGAAACTGCTCGATGACCCGCTCCGCGACCCCCAGCGTGATCCCGTACACCAGGTACTGCTCCCAGAGGGCCACCGCCGGGGGTGGGTACTCGCGAAGCTGCGAGAAGTCGGTGAGGTAGCGCCGGAACGCCTGCCACCGGCGAAGCTCGTGGGCGGCCTCGCGGGTGCGCCGCCGGATGGCCTGGCTGGCCACGATCAGGGCGAAGCCGCCGAAGCCGGTGGCGAGCACGGTGGGAGACCGAAGGAGCGCCGCCAACGGGAATGTGGAGAGGAACACGAGGACGCCTGCCGCGGTGCCGATGCCTGTCGCTCGCCTGCTGGCCGGATCAACCACCTGGAGGTGCGCGCACTCCTTCTTCGCCAGGGCCTGCCAGGTCTGGTAGCGCTGGTAGGCCGCGCGCGGCTCCCGCTGCGTGCGCTTGCGGACGGCGCTCAGGGAGACGAGGTCTCCCTTCACCTCGTGGAACAGGATGGCGTTGATGAGATAGCGCTCAGAGTCCCGCAGCTCCCCGCTGAAGCTTGTGACGCGCTCGATCGCGTACTCCTGGCGGGGGGCCCGCCCGAGGAGGCCTCCGAGGGTCGAGCGGACCTCCTCGCTCACCACCAGTCGCAGCGCCCCCCTCCGCACCAGGTCCATGGTGGTGGCGGTGACGTCGTTGGGGCCCAACTGCTCCCAGTTCCAGAGATACGAGACCTGGCAGGGCGTCCAGGGGGCAGGGGGCTCCCGCTCGTAGCGGGGGGGATTGGGCTCCCGGTACTCGCGCCCATAGGCGAGGTAGAGGGCGACCCAGAGGGCGACGCCGAAGCCGATCAACAGGATCGGCAGGCCGAACTCGAGCCCGAGCCGGAGCCGGGCGGCCGAGCGGCGGAGGTTGGCCTTCTCGGCCCAGTCCTTCTCCTCGGCCTCGATACGGGAGAGGGCCGCGCCGGGCATCTGACGCGGGCTGGAGGCGATCATGTGGGCTGGGAAGATGATCCTGGCCTCGATCATCTCGTTGCGCGGCAGGGGCACGCACTGCATTTCCACCCAGTCTCGGCCCAGGGTGATCTCGCCCCAGGGGGGCCCGTGGGCCCAGGCGCGGAGCTGCCCCTGCTCGGGGGCCCCGGGGAGCTTCACGTGCACGCGGCTGGCGGCCGCCTCCCAGTCGTGCTTGGGCTCGATGAACTGCCAGTACAGCTCGGCGACATCGGCGTGCTTGATGACCGCGCCGGTGACATCATAGGTGAGGGTGAAGGTCCGCGTCTCATCGGTCGCCTCATAGCCCCAGGTGATGCGCGCCTCGTTCCCCACCCGCGCCACGTGGTAGGCGCCGGGGGCCTCGCCGGGGGTCTCCCGATAGCGAGTTCCCCCCTCGGAGACGGACACGTTCTCGATGCCCGTCCCCGCATGGAGAGGGATGACGCGGTCGAAGGCGCGGAAGGTCCCCCTGAAGACGACCTCGCGGGTCTCGCTGACGCGCATCGAGCCGTCCTCGCGGACCTCGGCGGTCACGTCAATGCGGTTGAGCCGGTAGCTCCTCGCCTCCGCCGCGGGCGCCGCCGCCAGCCCGACCAGCGCCACCGCCGCCAACACGAGCACACGCATAGCCCTGCCCCCGCACGACGCGCTCACGACACTCCTGTACTCTATGCCACAATCGCGCGGCGCGAGCCTATGGGCAGAGCCGCCGTCTCGCCTCCCGCTGGGCCGCGTCGTCGGTGACTATGACGGGCGCGAGCGGCCTCGAGCCGGGGGCCGGGCCCACCTCCTGCGGGAGGGGCGGAGGAGGCAGGCGCTCCCGCGGCGAACGGACATGCGCAGCCGTTGGCCTCTGGAGGGGGTGCGCAGCTGGGCGGTGTGCGAGCCGGAGGAGTTCGAGCCAACCAACGGATGAGGGACAGGCACAGCCCTTGCTTGCACGGATAGACAGCTCGGCGGTATTGGGCATCGACGCTCACCTGGTCCAGACCCAGGTGGATGTCGGCTCGGGGATGGCGCGGGTGACGGTCGTGGGCCTGCCCGACACCGGGGTGCAGGAATCCCGGGAGCGGGTGGCCTCGGCGGTGCGCAACTCCGGCTTCTCCTTCCCCTCGGGGCGGGTGACGATCAACCTCGCACCGGCCGACATCCGCAAGGAGGGGCCCGCCTTCGACCTGTCCATCGCGCTCGCGGTGCTCGCCGCCACCGAGCAGATCGCCTCCCCCGACGCGGAAGAGCTGGTGGCGGTGGGCGAGCTGTCTCTGGACGGCTCGGTGCGGCCCATCGCGGGGGTGCTGCCCATCGCCCTCGCCACCCGGGCGGCCGGTCGGAGGGGGCTGATCTGCCCGGCGGACAACGCGGCGGAGGCGACCATCGTCGAGGGGCTCGCGGTGTACCCGGTGCGCACGCTGTGGGAGGCGGCCGAGGTGGTGGCGAACCAGAGCAAGCGCCAGCCCGCTCCCTCGACGGCGTCGGAGTGGTCTCTGGCGGAGCCCGAGTACCAGGTGGACTTCTCGGAGGTCAAGGGTCAGGACCACGTGAAGCGGGCCTTCGAGGTGGCGGCGGCCGGGGGGCACAACATGGTGATGGTGGGTCCGCCGGGGGCGGGCAAGACGATGCTGGCGATGCGGCTGCCGAGCGTTCTGCCGCCGCTGAGCATGGAGGAGGCCCTCGAGGTCACCAAGATCTACAGCATCAGCGGCAAGGTGCCCGCCGGGAAGGGTCTGGTCACCCAGCGGCCCTTCCGCTCGCCGCACCATACGATCTCGGCCGCGGGGCTGGCGGGGGGCGGGGCGATCCCGAAGCCGGGCGAGGTGTCGCTGGCCCATCACGGGGTGCTGTTCCTCGACGAGCTGCCGGAGTTCGGGCGGGACGCGCTGGAGGTGCTGCGGCAGCCGCTGGAGGACGGGATCGTGAACGTGAGTCGGGTGGCCGGCGCGGCCACCTTTCCGGCGCGCGTGATGCTGGTGGCGGCGCTGAACCCCTGCCCCTGCGGCTACTACACCGACGCCACGCGCAGCTGCTCGTGCTCGCCCTCGAAGATCCAGCGCTACCTCCAGCGCATCTCGGGGCCGCTGCTAGACCGGGTGGACATCCACATCGAGGTGCCGCGGCTGGCCAAGGACGAGCTGCTGTCCGACCCCCAGGGCGAGTCGTCCGCGGCCATCCGGGCGCGGGTGGAGCGGGCGCGGCGCGCGCAGGCGGAGCGCTTCGCCGGCGCGGGCATCTACTGCAACGCGCACATGCGACCGCGGGAGCTGCGGCGGCTCTGTCCGCTGTCCGAGGAGGTCCGCTCTTTCCTCAGCTCGGCGATTGACGACCTCGGGCTGTCGGCGCGGGCCTTCGACCGGATCATCAAGCTCGCCCGCACCATCGCCGACCTGGCCGGGGAGGCCGACATCGGCATGCCCCACGTCGCCGAGGCCATCGGCTATCGCTCCCTCGACCGGAAGCTGTGGGCGTAGGAGGGGGTGGGGGCTGTCTCTCCCCGCTGACACGCGTCTCCCTCCGGGCCAAAGCGCTGGCGAGAGGCCCGAGG
This sequence comes from uncultured bacterium, assembly GCA_964385645.1. Classification (GTDB taxonomy): domain Bacteria; phylum Armatimonadota; class Hebobacteria; order Hebobacterales; family Hebobacteraceae; genus CAYLPT01. The sequence continues at coordinate 3,094 of CAYLPT010000044.1, read as the reverse complement.
AACCGCGTGCTCGAGGGGCAATCTGGGGGGTGGGCGTTCCGCCCACGACTCGCGAAGGAGCTAGCGATGGCTGACATCGAGCGCACCGCCCAGGCGACCTGGACCGGCGATCTCCGCGCCGGCCGCGGCGTGATGACGACCGCCAGTGAGGTACTCGACCAGACGCCGTACAGCTTCCGCACCCGCTTCGGCGACGAGCCGGGCACTAACCCGGAGGAGCTGATCGCGGCCGCCCATGCCGCGTGCTACAGCATGGCCCTCGCGCACACCCTGGCCCAGAACGGCCACACCCCCGAGCGGGTGACCACGCAGGCGACCTGCGCCATGGTCCGCACGGACGACGGCTTCAGGATCAGCGCCATGCGGCTGGAGGTTAACGCCTACGTGCCCGGCCTCGACCGCGAGGCGTTCGCCAGGCTGGCCGAGGAGGCGGACAAGGGCTGCCCGGTCTCCAACCTCCTGCGGCCCGGGCTGAAGATCGAGCGGCGCGTCGCGCTGGACGGACGCTAGCGCGCCCGACGGCGAGGCGCCCCTAGCCCTGGGCCTCCCCATCCGGCGGGTGGAGCTGGTTCCGCAACCCCTCGGCAGCTCTCGCGACTAGCGCCATCACTGCCTCGCGCCCCGCCTCATCGCTGAAGCCGAGCAGGAGGAACCTCTCCACTCGCGCGGCGACCACCTCCCCGTGGTATGGACTGCGAACCGCGAAGCCCGCGGCGCCCAAGCTCTCGGTGGCCTCCATGTCCGCGCCGGTGCGCGCCTCGAACTCCCGCACTCTCGCCAGGCCATCGTCTGCCTTCTCCGCGCACTCCAGATCGGCGATGTGCAGCGTCGCCACATGCTCCCCGATCTGGTACTGCGCGCTCACGACCTCGTTGAGGAAGCGATGCCCGAGCGCACCCGTCTTCACGTACCTCTCAGAGTCAGGCACTCGGCCCTCTGCCGGCAGCCGGCCCAGCTCGACCGGCATCTCGCAGGGCCCCGGGATGCGTGACGCCGTCTCCTCCGCCAGCGCCCGCGCGACCGCCAGGTCCTCGCCCTCGACCGCCAGCGTCTTCACGTAGTATCGGTCCTGCCAGAAGGCGACGATCCCCGCGTCTGCATATGCCTGCGCGCCCAGCGCCACCGACTCCGCCGGGTCCTCCGGTCGCTCCGAGCCGAAGACGCCGAAGGCGTGCAGAGGCGCGCCCATGTCGTAGACCTCGACGATGACCCAGCCTGGCTGCGCGTCGGCGCGGACGTAGTCGGCCGCCGCCACCTCCCGGAAGCCGTACGCGAAGTAGAGGTCGGCGGCGCCGTCAATGTACTCGTACAGGGTGTCTGGCAGGAACGTGCGCGGCGCGTCACGCCACACCCACCCCGCAACCGCGCCCGACCCGGGCAGGATGCCCGCAGGGCTTTCGGCGACAGCCGCGGCCGGCCCGCACGACACGATCAGCGCCAAGGACGCGCTAAGCCAGCACCGCATGAGCACGCTCCATCCTGGACCTGACAGGCACCCCCCACGGGCACACCACCCGGCACTCCGGACACGACTCGCACCCCGACGCCGCGCCGGACGGCAGGGCGCGGTACAGCGCCGTCGCCCGCGCCGCGTCGCGGTAGCCATCGTGGTAGAGCATGTAGCGCATGATCTCCGCCACACGCACGCCCCTCGGGCACTGGCCCGTGCAGGCGCCGCACAGGTGGCACGAGCCCAGCGCCATCGCCGCGACCGCCCGCTCGAAGGCGGCCTGCTCGGCGCGCGAGGCGGGCGTCGTCACCGCCGCGACGTCCTCCTCGAGCTCGTCGAAGGTCGGCATGTCCACGATCACCGTCGAGACCGCCGGGTCCTTCAGCACCCACCGGATGGCCTGCTGGTAGGGGCTGCCCGGGAGGCCCGCGAAGGCCTCCGCGCCGCTGCCCTGGTGCGCCGGCGCCAACGCCTTCATCACGATGACCCCCAGGCCCGCCTCCTGGGCCTCCTGGATCGCGGGCCCGACCGTGTCGCCGGTGAGCGCGTTGTGTGTGGGCAGCACCGCATCATACCGGCCGCTCTCGATGGCGGCCCGAATCACCGCCACCTCATTGCTGTGGGTAGTCACCCCGTTGAAGCGCACCTTGCCCGCATCCCGGGCGCGGGTGAAGGCCTCCCACACCTCGTCGCTGTTCACCTGCGCCTCCCGGTCGGCGCCGTGGATCTGGATGAGGTCCACGTAGTCCATCTCCAGGCGCTTCAGGCTGGCGTCGAGCGACTCGAGCAGCGCGGCCGCCGGCGTCGTCCCATCGGTGCTCCACTTGGTGGCCACGATCGCCTGCTCGCGGCGGCCCTTGAGGGCCTTGCCCAGGTCAATCTCGCTGTTGCCTCGCCGGTAGCTCGGGGCGGTGTCGAAGTAGTTGATCCCCAGGTCCATCCCCCGGTGGATCACCGCCGGGTTCTGCGTGCGGATGCACCCGAAGCCCAGCTCAGACACCTTGAGCTTCGTCCGACCCAGGGTCCGGCGCCTGATGCCGGCAGGGGCCGTCTCCTCCGCGGCCGCGCTCGGCAGGGCCACCCGCAGCCCCGACAGCGCGCCCGCCCCGGCCGCCGCGCCGGCCGCCGCCCGCCAGAGGAAGTCACGACGAGTGATGCGTCGCTGCGGCTCTTCCTGTCTCATTCGCTCGCTCCCGCGGTAGCTGTCTGCGCCCCGCCCCTCGGGGGTAAGGCGCAGTGTACCAGACTCCCCCTTCGGCCACAAGGCCTTGCGCGGGCGCGCTCGGGCCTTGGCCGCACATCGCCCGCGGCAGCCGGCCGCGCCTGGACCGCCTCGGCGGCCTCGCGGTTGCCTGCGGCGTTGTGCGAAACTTGGCACCAAGGGCAGTTGACAGGTGGGTAGAAAGTGGTATAGTGGTACCGCATTGTCGAGGAAGGCATCGGAGCCCGCGATGGGCGCGATGGGCCAGAGAAGGGGGATTTGATGCCGAGCCTGGTGAGGATTTCGGAGGCGGCGTCGCTGGCGCTGCATGGGATGGCGCTGCTGGCTGCGGAGCCGGAGCGGCGAATGTCCACACGAGAGATGGCGCGGCGGCTCCACGCCTCGGAGGCGCATCTGGCGAAGGTGATGCAGCGGCTGGGGAG
>CAYLPT010000043.1:0-3467 GCA_964385645.1 uncultured bacterium | reverse complement strand
CCGCCGGGACTGGGGCCTCGGCGTCGCCGCCGTTGACACCCCTCACACCCAGGCCGCCTACGGCTTCCTCGGCAACGCGGGCGAGGTGACGCTGTCCGATGTCTCCATCTCTGTAACGACCCCCTTCGCGGTCGTCGCCCTCAGCTCACTCGATGGCCGCCCGCTGCGCGACTCCACGCACATGCTGCTGGCTGCCGTGGGGCGCTCCGAGAACACCGAGATGGTGTTCAGCATCACCCGCACCCAGCTCCTCGAGCGCGGCCGCGGGCCCATCCTCGTCGAGCCCATATCGGGCCGGGTGACGGTGGCGACGGGGCGCTCCGGCTGCTGGATCTACGCCCTCGCCCCCGATGGGGCGAGAACCCTCCTCCGCCAGGTGCCCACCAGCGACGGCCGCATCACCGTTGACATGGGCGCGGAGTCGGGGACCATCTACTACGAGTTGGTGATGGCCGGCCGCTTCTCCGATGTCCCGACCGACTACTGGGCCTACGACTACATCGAGGCCTGCGCCGAGGCGGGCATCGTCGCCGGCTACCCCGATGGCACCTACCGGCCGACCATCGCGGTCTCCCGCGACCAGATGGCGGCCTACGTCTCGCGGGCCCTGGTGGGGGGCGACGAATCGCTGCCGCCGGGGCCGGCCGACCCCACCTTCCCCGATGTGGCGGCCGACCACTGGGCCTTCCGGTACGTCGAGTACGCGGCGTCTTGCGACATCGTCCGCGGCTATGATGACGGCACCTACCGCCCCAGTCTGGTCGTGGACCGCGGGCAGATGGCCGTCTTCATCGCCCGCGCCATCGCCACTCCCACCCCCGGGGAGGCCGGGCTGGCCGATTACGTGCCACCGGAGACGCCGACCTTCGCCGACGTCACCGCCGATGGCGACTGGGGCTGGTGCCACAAGTACGTCGAGTACATCGCCGAGCAGGGTGTCACGCGGGGGTACGAGGACGGCCTTTACCACCCTGAGTACGCCTGCTCGCGGGACCAGATGGCGGTCTACATCGCCAGGGGCTTCGCCTTGCCAATCTGAAGGCCGCCCGCGGGCGCACCACGGGCATCTGCCTCCGGCCCTCGCGCCGGGGCCGGCCTCACGTCAGCCGGCGGAGGGGGTGGGATTCGAACCCACGGGGGCCTCGTCAGCCCCAACGGTTTTCAAGACCGTCTCCATCAACCACTCGGACACCCCTCCGCGGGGCGCGTCCGTCCCGGCCAGACGACGCCAATCGGCCCCCGCGCCCTCAAGCATACCTCCGGATACTCATCAACACCCGCCCGATCACCTGCACATCGTCGGCCACGATCGGCTGCATCCGCGCGTTCGCCGGATCCAGGTACACTCGGTTGCGCCGCCGCCGGAAGTACTTCACCGTCGCCTCGTCCCCCAGCAGCGCCACCACTATGTCCCCGTCCTCGGCGTACGGCTGCTGCCTCACCACCACGTAGTCACCGTCGAAGATCCCCGCCTCGATCATCGAGTCCCCCTTCACCCGCAGCATGAAGCACTGCTCGTCCTTCACCACATCCCGCGGCAGCGGAAACACCTCCTCGATGTTCTCCGCCGCCAGCAGCGGCTGCCCCGCCGCCACCGTCCCCACCACCGGCACCGGCACCATCGGCACCGGCACCATCGTTGGATCCTCCGCCTGCAGGATCTCCACCGAGCGCGCCTTCGTCCGCTCGCGCTTGATGTAGCCCTTGCGCTCCAGCGCCTCCAGGTGCCGCTGCACCGTACACGTGGAGCGCAGCTTCAGCCGCTCCCCGATCTCCCTCACCGTCGGCGGATAGCCCTTCTCCCGCGTGATCTGGTGGATCCCCCTCAGCACCTGCCGCTGCCGTTCGGTCAGCCCCTGCATGGACGCTCTCCTCCTTGATGGTCGTACGCCCCAGTATGATACCACACTATCGCCCATTTGACAAACGGCCGTTTCCCATTCCGCCGGGCCCGCGGCGAGCCCCTCTCTGGTCAGGCCGAGGCGAGTTGTGGTATCCTACTGCCGACCAGCTAGCTACATCCAGGAGGTGCGATGTGACGCGTCTGGGGCTTGTGTTTGCGGTGATGGCGGCGCTCGGCTGGGCCGGCTCGGCTTCGGCGCAGCCCTCGCTCGTGGGCCCGACGGGCGTGATCGTGGTACCCTCGGCGGAGACCCTGGGGGTCCTCCAGTGGAACGTCGGCGCCACCGGCATACTCGTGGACGAGGGAGAGAACGAGAGCCTGCTGTACGCCAACGTCGGGCTCACCCGCGACCTCGAGATCGGCGTCGCTCGCTGGAAGCTCCAGCGCCGACAGGCCGAGACGACGGTGAACGCCAAGCTGCGTCTGCTGGGCCCTCTGCCGGGCGAGGTCTCGCTCGCCGTGGGGGCGCTCGACCTCACCGATCAGCTCGAGCGGTCCGGCTACGTGGTGCTCAGCCACGTGGTCGGCGCGGGGATCCTGCTCCGGCGCGGCCGCGTCGTCTCCCCACAGGTGCACGTGGGGATCGGGGGCGGCCGCTACGACGGGCTCTTCGCCGGCTTCTCGGCCGTCGTGGACGGTGAGGTCGAGGTGATGGGCGACTGGGACGGCGACCAGGTCAACGTGGGCATCCGCTGGCCGCTCGCCTCGAACCTCGAGGCCAGCGTTGCCGCGCTCAACAACCTCGACGACCTCGCCGTCGGGCTCTCCTTCTCCAGCCCCTGGTAGGGGCCGGCTAGCGCGACCGCTCGATCCTGATGCAGGCGTCGGGGCACATCAGCGCGCAGCGCGCGCACCCCGTGCAGTCGTCCGGGCTCAGCAGCGCCGCCGGGTGGAAGCCGCGGGTGTTCATGTGCTCGGCGAGGCGGATGGCCTTCATCGGGCAGAAGGCAGCGCACAGCCCGCAGCCTTTGCAGATCTCCTCGTCCACAGACAGCGCGATCCTCGGCCTTGGCTTGGTCTTGGACACGCTCTCGGCTTCTCCGCGCGCAGTGCGTTCCCTGCGCCTCAAGCCTGCTGCCACGGCGCCCGGCAGACCAGCCGCAGCGGCAGGACGGGCACCTCCGCCGGCCCCAGCGCCCCGGCGAGCGACTCCTCTACCGCCAGGAAGACGACCGTCAGCCCTCTCGCCCGCGCCGCCGCCTTGACCGTCTCCAGCCCCCGGCGCACGTCGGCCGGCCTGGTATCGCCCCCCAGGTTCGGGTTGGCGACCAGCGCGGTGACCGCCAGCCCCGCCTGCTCCTCGAGGGCGAGGGCGTGGTCGGCAATCGCCTCCGGCGTGCCCGAGAACGGTCGGAACGGGTTCACCACCAGCCATACGTCGCAGCCCCTCCGCCGCATATCGCCAGCGTAGGCCCCCAGCAGCCGCGCCCCCACCGGGTCGCCGCCCACATCCAGCACCACATGCAGCCCCTCCTCGGCCAGCGCGCCCGCGACCTCTGGCGGCAGCGCCGGCGTCTCATAGGAGGCCAGCGCCCCCGCAGGCGCCACCACCCACACCCCCTCC
>CAYLPT010000042.1:0-2686 GCA_964385645.1 uncultured bacterium | reverse complement strand
GTGCTGCCCCATCTGCGAGCACAGCTCGGCCCCCTCCCTGCCCTCCCGCTCATACTGCTCCGCCCATCGCCGGCCGAACTGCGCGATAGCCCGCCCCGCCCGGTACAGCTCCGTCGCCGCCTCCTCCGGCTCCCCGCGCTCCAGCTCCCACAGCGCTTGCCCGATCGCCCGGTCCCGCTCGATCCACGGCCACCACCTCAGGTACGTCCACTTCGCCTCCTCGCTCACCTCGGCCTGCTCCACCAGGCTCCAGATCCCAAGGTTGTGCTCCGCATCATCCCGCGCCTCCGCCCACCGGCCCAGCAGGAAGAGAAACCCCCTGCGCACATAGTACTGCCACGACTCCTCCCGCAGCGCCGCCAGGTCCTCCTCGTCCAGCGCCACCCCGCCCGCTCCGCGCGACTTCAGCAGGTGATCCAGCAGCGACTCCTCGCCATAGGGCCGCTCGCCATCCGGCCGGCCAGCCAGCTCGTACTCCGCATTAAGCAGCGCCTGGCCCCGGATCTCTCCGCTCGCCGACACGATCGTGCACGCCTCCACGAATGAGATGCGCTCCCGCCCGAAGCGCTCCACCGTCCCGATCAGCAGATAGCGCGGGTCGCGGTACAGGCGCTGCAGGAGCACCGAGAGGCCCGAGGCGCTCTCCTTCTCTCGTTCACCGTCCCGCTCTCCCATCGCCGCGCTCCCCGGCCGGCCGCACCCCGGCGCCGGCCTGCCCCGCGTGTTCTCGCTCGCCCCCGCGGCCACCTCCCACATCCGCCCGCGCCCCGTCTCGCCCCTCCCCGCGGCTTGTGCCGGCGTTCGCACCCCGGTATAATGCCCCACGCCTGGGACATGACCCACGACCCACCAACTGCCTCGGGTGAGCGCCCCCCGCGCCGACCTGGCGGGGCCGCCGGCCGGCGCGCGATCTGGCTCTGCCTCGCGCTCCTGTGCCTTGTGCTGGCCGCCTTCGCGGTGGATGGAGCGGTCATGGCCGCGGTCAAGCCCCTGCGCCATTCCCCCTTCGCCGACCTGCTGAGCAACACCATCCGGTGGCTCGGCAACGGCCGCTTCCAGGTCCCCGCCCTCCTCCTGCTCGTCGCCGCTGGCGCGCTCTGGGGCCGCCGCCTCCTGCGCGCCGGGGCCTGGGGTCTACTGGCCTTCGTTGTCTCCGGGGCCGGCGCGAACCTCGTCAAGGTGCTCGTGCGCCGGCCTCGGCCCTTTGCCAGCCTGCCCACAGCCGAGACCTGGCTGGACTACCTGAAGGCCCCCGCCTTCCAGTCCTTCCCCTCGGGCGACGCCGCCACCGCTTTCGCGATCGCCTGGGTCCTCGCGCACCACTTCCCACGCGCCCGGTGGCCCCTGCTCGTCACCGCCGTCGCCGTCGCCATCGCCCGCGTGCTGGTCGGCAGCCACTACCCCTCAGACGTGTGCGCAGGCGCGATCCTCGGCCTCGCGGTGGGGCACTGGGTCGTCGGCCTCGCCCGCCGCCGCGGGGAGAAGGGCGACTGACGGTGGCCCGCGCCCCCTGGGCCCCCCGGCGCGAGCTGCTGTGGCGCGCGCTGGTGCTGGCCGCCGCGGCTGTCATCTTCCTCGCCGGGCTCGGCCGGCTGCCCCTGTTCGGCAGGGACGAGGCCCTCTACGCCGAGGCCGCGCGTGAGATGCTCGCCAGCGGCGACTGGATCACCCCGAGGGTGAACGGCGAACCCTTCTTCGAGAAGCCCCCGCTCTACTACTGGCTCGCTGCGGCGAGCTATCGTATGCTCGGCATCACACCGCTCGCGGCGCGGCTGCCGGCCGCGCTCGCCTCCCTCCTCACCATCGCCCTCACCATCTCCCTCGGCGCCCGCGTCTGGGGCCTCAGGGCCGGCGTGCTCGCCGGCCTCGCCCTCGCGAGCTGTCTCCACATGGCTATCATCGGCCGGCTCGGCATCCTGGACGCGCCCCTCACCCTTCTCATCACCATCGCGCTCCTGCTCTACGCGCGCTGGTGGCAGCGAGGCGCCCCCGGGCTGGCTGCCGCCTTCGGCACCATCTGTGGGCTCGCCTTCCTCATGAAGGGCCTCGCCGCCGGCCTCGCCCCCGCGGCCGCCGCCCTCCACTTCGCTCTCGCTCGCCCCCCCAGACCGCGCCTGTCCGCTGCGCACGCGCTGCTCGGCCTCGCGGCCGCCGCCCTCGTCGCCGCCCCCTGGGTCGCCGCCATGGCCCTACGTCACGGGCAGGCCTATGGCGGCATCTTCTTGGTACGGGAGCATTTCGTGCGCGTCGCGCAGCCCATGCAGGGCCACGGCGGACCGGTCTGGTACTACCTTGCGCTCCTGCTCGTCTCGTTCTTCCCCTGGGTCATCTTCGCGCCGGCCGCCGTCCTCTCGCTCCGCCGCGCCGACTCCCAGGAGGCGCGCCTCTGGTACGGCCTGGCGCTCATCTGGATCGCGGTCGTCCTGGTGCCCTTCTCCCTTGTGCGCACGAAGCTCCCCGGCTATGTAACGCCCCTGCTGCCGCCACTGGCGCTGCTCGTGGGCGCCGAGCTCGACCGCCGCCTGCGCGAGCCGGGCCGCGCCCCGTGGATCGCGGTGATGTGCGCCGCCGCGCTGCTCGCCCCCCTCGTCGCGCTCCTCCCTCTGCTCGGCGAGCACCTCGGGGAGCGCGTCGGCGCCGCCGGTGAGGCCGCGCGCCTCGTCCCCCCGACCGCGGTCTGGGTGGG
>CAYLPT010000041.1:0-9852 GCA_964385645.1 uncultured bacterium | reverse complement strand
CAGACGGTCGATCTGGTGGGTGCGCGTTGGCTCGGGGACGCGGTGCAAGCCGGCGATGAAGTGGAGAAACTCCCTGCCAGTGAGCTTATCGTACAAAAAGGGGTTCTCCGGCAGGTACCCGATGGAGCGCTTGACCTCCATGGCGTCGTGGACCACGTGGAAGCCGTTGACCCAGGCATCGCCGGCAGTGGGGCGGAGGAGGCTGGCCAGCATGCGGATGGTGGTGGTCTTGCCGGCGCCGTTGGGGCCGAGGAAGCCGAAGAACTCCCCCTCGCGCACGCGCAGCTCGATGCGGTCAACCGCGGTGAGCGCCCCGAACTGCCTTGTGAGCCCGCTGGCGTGGATGCTGTGGTGGCCGGGTTCGGTCACGGTGGGCCCCCATCCGGGCGCCGCGCCTTGCGGCCCGGGGCGGGTGGTCAGTCGGGCGCGAGGAGCCCGCGCTTGCTCCGGGTGAACTGCAGGTCGAGGTTGGGCGGGCGGCGCTCGAGGCAGGCGCGGCTGATCTCGATGACCTCCTCGGCCTCGTAGGTGGTCATGGTGCCCACAGTCACCAGGTCGCGCTCGCGCAGGGTGCTCCAGACGAAGCTCAGGCCGGTGAGGGGGTGGAGGCGGCCTGCGGCGAGGGGCTTGATAGTCAGGACGGGCTTCTTGGCCCGCCAGAAGATGCGCTGGAGCCAGTCGGTCTCGAGCTGGCAGAGGAAGCCGGCGGCATTGTAGGGCTGGATGTAGGTCTCGACGTCGGCGTCGGAGGCGTCGGCGCACACGATCGCCTCCGGGGCGTGGCTGCTGAGGCCGGGGATCATGCCGGCCTCACGCACACAGCGGAGGTGATCCACCAGCCGAGGGTGGAGGCGGGTGTTGAGGCGGTCGAGGAGGCGGTCGGTGACGGTCTGGTGGGGGAGACAGAACTGCGCGCCGAGGGCTCTGGTGCGCTCGACGGCGACCGCCCAGGGGTCGTCGAGCGGCTCCTCGGGGTAGGAGGGGGTGGCGAACCAGATGATCTCGACGCCGACGCGCTGCTCGGCCTGCCGGATCGCCTCGGCGATGAAGTCGCTGACTGGGCTCATGAAGGCGTTGCACCCGTGGCGCGCGAAGACCTCGATGATGTCGGCGATCTTGGCTGGGGTGTCGAAGCGCTCCTTGATGAACTCATCCTGCGCCTTCGAGGTGTGCGAGAAGCCGAGCATCCAGTTGCTGCCGCATACGAGCCTGGGCACGGACACGCCGCCGACGGTGGTGCGGGGGAAATCGCTCATAGGTATGTCTCCCTGTCATGGTGCGGGGGGGCCGGCGTGCGGCTACCCCTGGTCGCAGATGGCGAAGGCCTGCCGGAGGGCCGCGATGAGGTCTCCCTTGGGGCGGAACTCGTGGCCCACGTAGAGGTCGTAGCCGGTGGCGGCGATGGCCGCGCAGATGCCGGCGTAGTTGAGCTCCTGGGTGTCGTCGAAGTCCCGCCGGCCGGGGTTGCCCGCGGTGTGGAAGTGGCCGATCCACTGGATATGCTGCTGGATGGTGCGGATGACGTCGCCCTCCATGATCTGCATGTGGTAGATGTCGTAGAGCAGCTTGACGCGCGGGCTGTCCACGAGCTCGCACACCGCCACGCCCCAGCTCGTGTGGTCGCAGTTGTAGCCGGGGTGATCCACCTTGGAGTTGAGGAGCTCGAGGTTCAGGTTCACGCCGCGCTCCTCGGCATAGGGCGCGACACGGCGCAGCCCCTCGGCGGTGGTCTCGATGGCCTCCTGCTCGCTCCTCCCGGGCACCCGGTTGCCGCTGAGGCAGATGAGCCCGGGGACGCCGTTGGCGGCGGCCAGGGAGATGGACTCGCAAAGCTCGTCCTCGATGCGGTCGTGGTGCTCGCGCGCGTTCAGCCCCTCGCCGAGGGAGCTGTGGCCTACCATACTGGCGACGACGAGCCCGTGCTCCCGGGCGAGGCCGACGACCTCGTCGAAGTCGGGGCCGCGGCCCCACATCTCGACGGCCGGGTAGCCGATCTCGGCGACCGCCTGGAACAGCTCCCCGAGCGACATATCCTCGGGCTTGAGCATCGGGTAACAGACCGATTGATTGATGCGCACGACGCCTCCTCCTGAGTGGGTGGATGGAGCAGACCGACCGGGCTAGATCAGCCACCAGCGATCCGGCGTTATCGCCGGAAGGGCGAAGGAGCGCTCTCCCTCCGGCAGCGACTGGAGGAGCTCGCGCGCCTTGCGGCCGATGGCGTCGGCCGCCAGCTCGGCATTGCGCTCGCCCACGGCGGCCGAGGCGTGCTCGCGCGGGTCGAGCCCGCCAATGCCGAAGGGCGGGCTCATGTCGAGGGCGAAGGGCTCGTCGCCGAGCTCGGCCATGTCCACCAGGTCGGGGTAGAAGTGCATCATGTTGGAGGTCTCCCACTTCGCGGCGTGGTCGGTCTCCGACTCCGGGCGCCAGCTCAGGGTCACCCCCACAGGCCGACGCCGGCCGCCTTGCCGTCGGCGATCACGGGGGCGAGGGCGCGCTCGATCATCTCGATCTGCGCCTCCACGTTGTGGCCCGAGACGCCGATGATGACGCGGAAGCCGGTGCGCTTGAGGCGCTCGAAGAGATCGGTGAGGACCGGCACCAGGTGGCTCTGGTCGAAGCCCTCGTGGAAGTACACCGGTGGGTAGACGACGCCGCCATGCTTCTGGGCGCACTTCACAAGGATGGCGTGGGCCTTGAGCGCGTCGTTCCCGAGGGGAAGGTGGGGGCCGTGCCACTCGATGAGCCCGAAGGGGACGTATACCACGGGGAAGTCACGCGCGGCCCGCTCAAGCTGGCGAGGCCGCAGGAACTGCATCTGCACCGACCGCGGCAGGTGGTTGTCCATCCCCGCTCCTCTCGCCGCCGAAGGCGGCTCCGCCCTGGCTTCTGCGCCGCCGGGCGGCGTCCTCTCCGGGGACGGGCCAGGAGGCGCGGTGTGGCGCCTCGGGGCAAGGGGGGAGACGGTCAGCAGTCCCGAGAGCGCGGGCTAGCTGCGGGGGGCGGCCTGCACCTCGGCGGGCTGCGCCCGGCGAGTGGGGCGCAGCCGCGGGAGGGCGAAGACCGGTCGGCGCTCGGCCGGCTCGACACGATAGAGGTTGGCGAGGTAGTGCGCCACGCCGACGAAGACGCCGCCTCCCACGATGTTGCCGGCGGTCACCGCGATCAGGTTCTGAGTCCACATGGAGGCCCAGTTCACGGCCGCCAACTGGGCGGCCCCGAGCCCGGAGGCCTCCCGGGCGGCGGCGAAGCCCCGGGCGAAGATCCCGGCGGGGATGAAGTACATGTTGGCGACCGAGTGCTCGAAGCCGGAGGCGACGAAGGCCATGATGGGGAAGAAGATGCCCAGAACCTTGCCGGTCGCGGAGCGCGAGGCGGTGGCCATGAGCACGGCGAGGCAGACCAGCCAGTTGCAGGCGATGCCGCGGAAGAAGAAGGCGAGGTTGTGGCTGATCCCCTCGATGGCGGCGCCGTTTGTCTTGGCGGCCGCGATGCCGAGCGCGGCGCCTCCCACCGGCCCGGCCAGCAGCCCGGAGCCGCGGGCGATGATGTAGGCGAGCGCCACCGAGCCGACCAGGTTGCCTGCGTACACGACGGCCCAATTGCGCAGCAGCCCGCCCACCCCGATGCGCGCGGAGCAGAGGGCCACGGTCATCAGGTTGTTACCCGTGAAGAGCTCCGCGCCCGCAAACACCACGAGCATAAGACCGACGCTGAAGGAGGCGCCGACGGCGAGCTGCCGGAGGCCCCACACGGGCCACTCGCCGGTGGCCACCGTCGTCGCCAGGTGGGCGCCGAAGCCGATGTAGGCCCCGGCGAGCACACCCAGCAGGAACATGCGCCCCAGGGGGAGCCTCGCCTTCACCTCCCCCGCGTCGGCGAGCGCCTTCGCGGTCTCGGCGGGCGGCTGGAACACAGCCTCCTCCTCGCCTGTCGCCACCTGCGCGCCTCAGCCCCGCGCGCTGGCGCGGGCGGCCGCGCGGCGCGGGGCAGGAGGGATCACGCGCAGTGTGTGGGGCGCAGAGACGTCGGCCGCGCCGGCGCGGGCGCGCCGCTGGGCAACCGTCTCCATGCGCTGGCACCGGGGGCAGCACCAGACGCGGCAGGCCGGGTCGAACACATAGCCCTGGTAGTGACACTCGGGGCAGGTTTCGAGCTGCTGGGCCTTGGGCATCTCCGGTCTCCTTCCTCGCTCGCCCCAGGCTCGCGGCGCCGGTCCGCCGACCGCACCCCGCGCGCGGAGGGCCGCGGGCCGGCCACAGTGATTATCCCGTCGTCAGGGGGCCGGGTAAATCGGGGATGTCCACAGTGTGGAGGACCACAGGGGGAAAGGGCCTGGGTCCGGCTGCGGCGACATGTGTGGCCGACAGGCGACGGCGGGTCTTGGGCCTGCCCCAATGGAGGTTGGGGGCCTGCGCCACCGGGGCCGGGGCTAGTGATCGGGGGAGACGAGGCCGGTGCGGACGGCGTAGCGGACGAGGGCCGCGGGGTCGTTGAGGTCGAGCTTCTCCATGATGCGGGCGCGGTGGGCCTCGACGGTGCGGACCGTGATGCCTAGCAGGGCTGCTATCTGCTTGTTCAGCTTGCCCTCGGCGACGAGCTGAAGGACCTCCCGCTCCCGCGCGGTCAGCGGCTCGTAGCCGCCGGGCTCGGACCGGCGCAGGTGGCGCTCGACCAGCCTGCGGTCTATGCTGGGGCTGAGGAAAGGGTGCTCGGGGCGGCCGGTGCGGATGGCGGCGACGAGCTCCTCGTCGGCGTCGTCCTTGCGGACATAGCCGGCGGCGCCGGCGCGCAGGGCGTGGACGACGTGCTCGACATCGGTATACATGCTGAGCACTATGACGCGCGGGGCGCCGCCGCTGGAGGCGATGCGCCGGGTCGCCTCGATGCCGTTGAGCCCGGGCATGGCGATGTCCATCACCACCACCTCGGGCGCCAGCTCGCGGGCCGCCTCCAGGGCGGCGCGACCGTCGCCCACCTCGCCGACGACGGCGAAGTCGCCCTCGGCCTCGAGGATCGCGCGCAGACCCTGGCGGACGATGGTGTGATCGTCGGCGAGCAGGATGGTGGTGCTCATAGCGGCTCCCCCGCGGGCCGGGCGGGCACGCAGACCCGCACCGTCGCGCCCTGGCCCGGCGCCGATGTAACCGAGAACGACCCGCCCAGCTCCTCGGCGCGGCTTTCCATGCTGAGCAGGCCGAGGCCGCAGAGTTCGCTGTCGGCGGTCGTGGCCGCCGCCACGTCGAAGCCTGCGCCGTCGTCGGCGATGACCAGCACCACGCGGTCGCCCTCCCGGCTGAGGTGGACCTCGGCTCTGGTGGCCTGCGCGTGCTTGTGGGTGTTGGTGAGGGCCTCCTGGGCGATGCGGTATAGCGCTGCCTCGGTGTCCAAGGACAGGCGCTCGCGCATTCCCTCCACCGCGAACTCGACGGCGAGCCCCGAGCGGGCCCGGAACTCCCGGATGTACGACTGCAGGGCGGCCACCAGCCCGAGTGTCTCGAGGGCGGGAGGCCGCAGGTCGAGGACGAGGCGGCGCAGCTCCTCGAGCGTCCCCTCGATCAGCTCCCTGGCGGTCACCAGGCGCTGACCGAGGGCGATGTCAGAGGTCTGCCTGCGGGCGGCGCTCAGCTCGAGCTTCACCGCGGTGAGGGCCTGCCCGAGGCCGTCGTGGAGCTCCCGCGCGATGCGCTCGCGCTCCTGCTCTTGGGCCCTCGCCACGCGGGCGGAGAGGGTGGCGAGGCGGCGGCTGCGGGACTCGACCTCGCGCAGGAGGGAGGCCCGCTGGACGGCGTCGTAGAAGGCGCGGGCGATCTCAGCCACCTCGCTGCGGCCCTCGACGGCTGGCCCCGAGGGCGCGATGCCGTTCCTAGCCAGGGCCCGTATCTGGCTGCGCACGCGCCCCAGGGGCCGGGTGATGGAGAGCGACAGCGCCAGCCCCACGCCGATGGCCGCGAGCGCGATGGCGGCCACGAGCGCGAACTTGGTCGCCCAGGCGCGCCGCATGGTCGCGGCCGCGTCCTCGCGCTCCTCCCGGGCGCGGGCCTCGACCAGGGCGACGAATTCATCGAGGAGCGCGAGGGTGGCCTCGGCGCGGCCGCGGAGGGCCTGGTCGGCGGCGGCAGCGCCCTCGGCGTCGCGCACGCCCACGTTGACGAGGAAGGCTTGGTCGAGGGCCTCCAGCGCCGCGTCGAAGCGCTCCAGGAGCGCTTGCTCGGCCTCAGACACCGCCCTCTCGCCGAGCGCGGCGCGCTTGCGCGCAAGGCGCTCCATCTCCTGCGTCATCGTCGCCAGATACCTCGGGTCGCCACGGAGCAGGAAGTTCTTCTGGGCCCTGACGGCGTTGAGGAGGTCCACCTTCATGCCGGTGGCGACGAGGGCCCGGCCTGCGTACTCCTCGAGGGCCTGCTCATAGTCGGCGCTGACGCGGTTGAGGGCGGCGAGCGTGATGTAGCCGGTGGCTGCGATAAGGCTGACGATGACGAGGAAGCCCGCGATCAAGCGCGCTCGGATGCTCAGGTCCGGCACCGGCCCATCCTCCGGCGGCCCCTGTTCTGCGGGCGCCCGGGGCCGCCTGCCGTGTCAGGGCTGGGAGAGGCGCCTCCTCAGCAGATCCTGCGCGAGCTGCGGGTTCGCGCGACCCCGGGTCTTGCGCATCACCTGCCCGACCAGGAACGTCAGCGCCTTCTCCTTCCCCTGGCGGTAGTTGTCGGCTGCGTCGGGGTGCTGCCCGATCACCTCGGCCACCACCGCCTCGAGGCGCGCCTCATCGCTGATCTGCGCCAAGGCCAGCCTCTCCACCACCTCGGCGGGGCGTTCCCCGGTCTCGAGGAGGTGGTGGAAGACCTCCCTGGCCGCGGGGCCGCTCACCCTGCCCGATTCGACCAGGGCGATCAGCTCGGCCAGGGCCTGCGGGCGCAGCTTCGTCTCCGCCGCGCCGAGGCCCCGCTCGTTGAGGGCGCGCAGGAAACGGCCCGTGAGCCAGTTGGCGGCCGGCTTCGGGGGCGCGCCAGCGGCCACCGTTTGCTCGAAGAGGTCCGCCAGCTCCCGCTCGCCGCACAGGATGCCGGCGTCGTACTCGGACAGGCCGTACTGCGAGGCGAGGCGCTGGCGCCTCGCCGGCGCCAGCTCAGGCAGCTCGGCGCGGACCCGCGCGATCCAGTCGTCGTCCACGACCAGGGGGGTCAGGTCAGGCTCGGGGAAGTAGCGATAGTCCATGGCGGTTTCTTTGCGGCGCATCGGCTCGGTCACGCCCCGCACGTCGTCCCAGAGGCGGGTCTCCTGAACCACGGGGTTGCCGGCGTCGAGGGCCCTGGCCTGGCGCTCGATCTCGTAGCCGACGGCGCCGGTGACGGCGCGGAAGCTGTTCAGGTTCTTGATCTCGACGCGCGTGCCGAGCCCCGGGTGGCCGGAGGGCCGGAGGGAGACGCTGGCCTCGAAGCGGAGCTGGCCCAGCTCCATGCGAGCCTCGGACACGTCCAGGTAGCGCAGGAGGCTGCGGATGGCGCCCATATAGGCCTCGACCTCGGGGACCGAGTGCATGTCCGGCTCGCTGACGATCTCCAGGAGGGGGATGCCGGAGCGGTTGAAGTCCACGAGGGAGTGGTCGGGGTCGTCCTCGGGGTGGAGGAGCTTGGCGGCGTCCTCCTCGATGTGCACATCGGCGATGCGCACCCGGCAGGTGCGCCCATCGAGGACGAGCTCGAGCGAGCCGTTGCGCGCCAGGGGGGCGCGCTTCTGCGAGATCTGGAAGTTCTTGGGAAGGTCGGGGTAGTAGTAGCCTTTGCGCTCGAAGATGCTGGGGCGGACGATCTCGCAGCCCATCGCGAGCCCGACGCGGAGGCCGTACTCGACCACCCGGCGGTTGAGCATCGGGAGCACGCCGGGGAACCCCAGGCATACCGGGCAGGTCTGCGTGTTGGGGGGCGCGCCGGCGGCCGTGGAGCACCCGCAGAAGGCCTTCGTTCGCGTGCTCAGTTCCGCGTGCACCTCGAGCCCGATGCTCGCCTCGTAGTCCGCCACCTCTGCCTCCAGACAAGCGCTCATCCGGTTGTCTCCGGCGAGCGCGTGATCTCCACCTCCGCCGCTCCGACCACGCTTCCCACCGGCGGGTTGGGCTTGCGCACCCGCACCCTGACCTCGGCCACCGGGAACCGCGCCAGCACCTGGTCGGCGATGCGGGCGGCGAAGGTCTCCAGCAGCCGGTAGGGCCCGCCTTCGTTCACACGGCGGACGATCTCGCAGAGCGCCGCGTAGTCCACCGTGGCCGCCAGGTCGTCGCGCGCCCCGGCCTCCGTCAGGTCGAGCGCGAGCTCGACGTCCACCTCGAAAGGCCGGCCCACCGCGCGCTCGGCCTCGGAGACCCCGTGCGAGCCGTACACGACGATGCTGCGCAGCCGCACCTCGTCCATCATCCCGACGCCTCCTCGGCCCGCCGGCCGAAGCGCCTGACTCGGGCATCGGTGACGAGCACGTCCACGGGCAGGTCGTGCTCGTCGTGGGGGACCTGCGGGACCACCTGCATCTCGAAGCCGAGCCCGACGCGCAGGGCGAGCCGCGCCCGGGGGAGGAAGCGGTCGTAGTAGCCGGCGCCATAGCCGATGCGATAGCCGTCCTCGCCCCAGACCGCGGCCGGCACCAGGACCAGCTCGATCTGCTCCGGGTCCACCGGCGGGCAGTGCTCGCCGGGCTCCGGGATGCCGTACACGCCGGGGGCGAGGTCGTGCTCGAGGTCGCGGAGGGCGCGCGCCTCGAGCGCGCGGCGGGCTTGGTCGACGCGGGGGGCGGCCAGGCGCTTGCCGTCCGCCAGGGCGCGTTGGATGGTCGGCACGGTATCTATCTCGCTTCGGAAGGTCATGAAGACCATGACGGTCCCTGCGGCCTGGAACTCGGGCAAGGAGTGGAGCCGGGAGCAAGCCGCGGCGCTCCGGCGTCTAATCTCCTGGGCTGGGAGGCGGTCGCGGCGCTCCAGGATCGCGCGGCGGAGGGTGGTCTTGCATTCCATGGTGGTTTCGGGCTATTCTAACGGAGGGGCGGGGGGCTGTAAAGCGCCCCGGTTCGGGGGTTATGGGCGAGGGGATGGGATCGGGACGTGGAATGAGGCCATGGTCGCGGGGCAGCCGCGCGGGCGGGCTGGGCCCGCCCCCAGGACGCCGTGAGGAGAGGTGGGAGAGGACGATGGCACAGCTAGAGAGCCGGCGAGGCTGGATCGCAGGTGCGCTGGTCGCCCTGGCGCTGGTCGGGGCGCTGAGCCTGAGCGCGTGCGGCCGCCGGCAGGCGAGGGAGACGCAGGCGGCGGGGCCGCCGTGGGCGGTCGGCCAGGCCGCTGAGGCCCCGGAGGCCGCGGAGGGCGAGCTGCCGGAGGAGGTGGGGGAGCAGGAGGCGGAGCCACAGCAGGCGCCCGCGGCGCGCGAGATCGCGGAGGCGGAGAAGCTGAGGGAGTTCAACGCGGTGTTCGGCCCGGTGACGGTGGTGGAGGAGCGCAACTGGGACGGCCGGACGTTCAAGTCGGTGGTGTTCACGCACACCGGCAAGTACGGGACGCGCCAGATCAAGCTGCCGATGCAGATGGTGCTGGACGCCCCGAGGGCACAGATGCTGGAGGGTTACTTCCGCGTCTACTGGCTGGAGGGCCAGCCTCGGGGTGAGGTGGTGAGGAGGGTAGTGGTGACGGCGGGCATGTCGGCGGAGCAGCTCCTCGAGCTGGCCAAGTTGCCCGAGGACCAGCGCCGCGTCGTCACTGTGGCCGCGCCGGAGACCCAGGCGGCCGCACCCGGCACGGCGGCGGCCGGGCCCGGGGCCGCCGCCGGCCCTGGTATGCGCGGCGGGCCTGGGATGCGGGGCGGGCCCGGGATG
>CAYLPT010000040.1:0-4023 GCA_964385645.1 uncultured bacterium | reverse complement strand
CACCTGTGCGGTGATGTACCTGCGGGGCGGGGGGGACGCGCTGACCTTGCAGCGCCTGCTCGGTGACTCCTCGCTTGAGATGGTGAAGCGGTATGTGAACCTGGCCGACGGCGACCTTGCGGCGAGGCACCGGGCCTGCTCACCGGGCGACCGGTTCGCGGAGGCGGTGCGGCCGACCTCGGGGAGGAGGCGGCTGCGGTAGGAGTGAGTCAAGCGGCCCGGCCGGTTCGCCCAGTCTGCCGGAGGGCGCCTGAGTCCGCCTCAGTCCGCCTGAGGCGGACTCAGGCGGACGGGCCTTCCCTTCGTGTGACGCACAGGGAGGGCAGGAAAGCGGACCCTCGGCGGGAAGGGGGCGGCAGAGAGGCTGTGCGGGTGCCGGAGGCGCCCAGGGAGGGGAGGAAGATGGGCAGAACTGGGTCGGCGACGGTGCTGGCGGTTGTCGTGGCGCTGGCCGTGGTGGTAGGCTGTGCCAAGCGCCAGGAGATGATGACTCGTGAGGAGGAAGGGCCGTCTGGGCGGCGCGCGTTACCCAGTGGAGATCGAGGCGAGGCGCGGACTGGGGTGTCCTCTGAGCCATGGTGGCAGCTACAGTACCAGGAGCTTCTCGACCGCATCAGCCGGGAGACGGGCGGGGTGCTACGCTACGAGTACCGAACAGGGCCGAGCGGCGAAGAGGTTATGCGCGTAGCGCTCAGGCGTACGGAGGGCGGGGGACTGGCCATCGAGCTCGACATGCCCCCGGGAGCCTTGGTCAAGGAAGATAAGCAGACAGGGAGGATGTCACCAGAGCGCGGGCGGACGCACATGGCTTTTCGGGACGAGGACGGCGATGGCGTCTTGGACGCGGTTCGGCCCCCTGAGGCCTCGGTGGTGGACGAGTCGCGGCGAGGAGCGGATGGACACATGCGCCTTGAGGGGTCAGCCGACGAGGAGGGGCTCCGCGCGCTGTGGGATCTCCATGTTGGCATAGCGGTCAACCGCGTGCTTGACCAGCGGGACTCCGCGCTTTCGCCGCGGTGATATGGGCCGCCGCGCCAGGGGAGGCGAGGAAGATGCGCAAGGCTAGGTCGGCGGTGTTGATGCTGGGCTATGTGATGCTCCTGGGTGCCGGACTGGTGCTCTACCTGGCGACCATCTACTACTGCTATCACTGGTGGGGCGTCGGATGGGCTTTCGCCGCCGCGGTCATCCCCCCGGTTTGCGAGCTGTTTCCGTTGGTGATGTGGGCGAAAGTGGGGCTACTGGATTCGCTCTGGTACTTAGTCATCTGGGGCGTGGGTATCGCAGGGTTAGTTGCTGCAAGTCTGGCGGCCGACGAATGAGAGTGCCGGCGGTCGGCGCAGGATGGGAGGCGCGAGAGGAGGCGAGCGATGGCGAGGTCCACGTGGGCGGTCTTCTGGGCTATAGTGGGGTTCATGTTCTGCGTGTCCTTCTTCAGGCCGTTTCCTGGGCAGGGCCAGCTGCCGGTGAACATAGCGATAGTGGCGGGGCTGAGCAACGCTATCCCTTGGGCGCTTGTGCTACTGCCTCTGTTCCTCGTAGGGGCATGGGTGAGGCGGCGAGTGCGCCGGAATCTGTAGCGCCGCAGGCGACAAGTACGCAACTCAGCGCACGGGGGCGGAGGAAAGACGCGGGAGAATCCCCAGGCAGCAGGCGGTTGCGCTGAGCGCGGCCAGTCCAGCCCACCGTGAACGGCGGCCTTGCTCCTCGCCAGGGGTGGGCCCGTCGGCGCGTCAGCCCACCGGCCTATCCGCAAGCGGCCGACAGTGACGGCCCGGGCAGGGGGAGGCGGGGACGGCAGGAAGCCACGGCCTCCAGGGTGAAGCAACTCGGCACGACGAGGCACAAGAGGGGCAGGGGACCCGGAGTCTCACGGCCAGGAACAGGAGGCGAGAAAGCGGATGCTGGTAACGTGCCCCAAGTGTGGATGGCGCGTCGATGGCTCGCGCCCGACGTGCATCAGGTGCACGGCCACTCTGCCCACACCGGACGAGTTTCGGGCAAGAGCGCTAGACGAGCAGGCGCGGCAGATAGCTCCGGAGCTTACTGACGAGCAACGGCAGAGGATAATCCAGGAGGAACGCCTGCATCAGCAGGAAGAGCGGCTCAGGCGATATCTGCGTGAAGGCCCTGACACCGCTGGCTCTTCAGCACTGGGCGAGGACAGCGAGGGAGCTCGCTGGCTTGGACAACCCCTATGGGTACTAGGGGCATTGAACATCGTCACTTTCTGCCTCTACTTCTTCTACTGGTACTACCGCACGTGCAAACACCTAAGAGACCACACTGGGAAGCAGTTGAGCCCCGGCTGGCGAACGGTGGGTCTGTTGGTCCCGATATTGGGGTGGGTCCTGGTCTGGAAGCTCTTCGACGACATTCACGAGGTCCGAGCGTTACGCGGTGTACCCAACCAGAGAAACGGAAGATGGCGCCTGGGCTGTATGCCTGACCCGTTCATCCTGGTGGTCCTCGTCATCCTAGGGAGTGTTCTAGGAGGCGTGGCCTGGGAACTGCCTCCGCCACCTTCCCTGGTTGACCTGCTCGTCCAACTCCTCGCCGTTAGCGCGTTGCTGGTGCCGCAACTGCTGGCCCAGGCGGCGCTGAACGACTTGTGGCTAGCCGTACAGCCGCGGAGGGTTGTCCGCTCCCGGCCCTCTGCCTCGGAGATTGTCGTACTGTGCTTGGGTCTAGTCTGGCTCTCACTGGTCGCGCTGGGGCGTCTCTTCCCCGAGTGAACGGGAAGAAGGTTGACCGCCCGCCGTCACAGCTTGACGCTACCTTCCGGAGGGCGCCCCGGGTGAAGGCCCAGGGGAAGCAGAAGCCACTACCGGAGGGTGCCTGAGGCACCCGGGAGTGACGGCAGGTCCGCCAGCTGGCGGACGCCGGGTGGGAGGCGCGGGAAGGGAGCGAGGGAGATGAGAGGGAGCAGGTGGGCTGTGCTGGTCGTGGCGGCGTGTGTGGTGGTGGGCGGCTGCACGCATCGGCCTGCTGAGAGGCAGGCGACCCCTGAAGAAGTGGCACAAAGAAGCGAAGAGCACGGACGGCGGCTTCTAGCAGAAGCCGAGCAGGCGTTCGACAACGAGGACTATGAGAGGGCGTTGAGACTCACCAGCGCCTGGAAACCGTTTCCTGAGGACCTTAGCGCTTCGATCCAGGATCTCCACACACAGGCGTGGGCCAAGATCGAGGAAGAGGAAGCGCGTGAGCGCCGGGAGAGAGCACGAGCTGCAGTAGACGAGGCCCATCAGGCATTTGACCGACGCAACTGGGCTGCCGCTGTGGCTAGGTATCAAGAGGCGACGCGGCTGGACCCGGAGGTGAAGGCTGAAGTCAATGCCCGACTCCAGCAGGCCCAAGCGTCTCTGGAGAGGGAGCGGGAGCGAGCAGAGAGGGAGCGCGAGCGGGAGCGGCTGCAGGAGATCGCCGCCGCCATGAACAGGTACGAGACGGAGAGTGGAAGCGTCGCCCTCGCAGTCGCTGAAGTCCGTATGACTACGACGGCAGGACAGTACCGCGCGACGGGTAGCTGGCGGTTCGTCAGGGTCGACGCTGTCGTACGGAACACCGGCACGGGGATCGTCCATGCTAACCCCCACGACTTCACCCTGTCCACGCCAGACGGCTACACTGTCAGCCCGGATAAGGGGACCTATTCGCTCGGGAACTACTTCAACGCGGTTGACCTTCGGCCGGACGGAAGGACGTCCGGTTGGCTTATCTTCTACCTCCCCCAGCACAAGGAGTACACCCTGCACTACCAGAGCCTCAGCGGGAGAGCATCCAAGCGAATCGCGTTCCCGTGAACCATGTGGGCTAGGTGCGAACAGGAGGGCGCCGGATGGCAGACGATGCGAGGAGGGCATGAAGATGGGCAAGGACAGGTGGGCTGTGCTGGTCGTGGCGGCGTGTGTGGTGGTGACGGTGGCGGCGCTGGCCTACGCCGCAGGGACGGCGAGGACGCCGGCTCCCGAGACGATCCGGGCGCAGCGCTTCGAGGTGGTGGATGGGGAGGGCAGGGTGAGG
>CAYLPT010000039.1:0-6504 GCA_964385645.1 uncultured bacterium | reverse complement strand
GCTCCAGCCCCCGCGCGTGCATCGTCGTGTGCGCGCCCTGCTTGGCCGCCAGCCCGAAGCGCCCGCCCGCTGCCGTCGGCAGCGCCCCATCCACGACCAGCAGGTAGCCCTCGCCCCCCTCCTCCGCGGCCGCCAGCAGCTCCAGCGCCACCTCCCCCGCGCCGGCCATGATGGTCTGCTGGAACCGCAGGCTCACGTGCCGCCCCGGCGCCAGCTGGTCCACGATCAGGTCGCGGATGGTGGGCGCCGCGCCGTTCAGCACCGCGACCACGCACCCAGAACACGCCGAGGCCTGAAACCAGACCGCCGGATGCTCCACGACCTTCTCCGCCTGGCGCATCGCTCCGCTCCTCACTGACCGAGCTGCCACTTCACCGCCTCCAGCGTGTTGCGCAGCAGGATCGCCGTTGTCACCACCCCCACGCCCCCGGGCACCGGCGTGATGGCGGCCGCCCGCTCCTTCGCCCCCTCGAAGTCCACATCCCCCAGCGTCCTCGTCTTGCCGCTCTCCTCGTCCTTCACCCGGATGGTGGCGACATCGAGCACCACCGCGCCCTGCTTCACCATGTCGCCCGAGATCAGCCCGGGCTTGACGCCCACCGCGGTGACCAGGATGTCCGCCCGGCTGGTGTGCGCGGCGAGGTCGCCCCGCTCGCTCGTGCCGATGTGGCACACGGTCACCGTCGCCCCCGCCAGCCGCTCCGTCCGGCCCTGGGCGTCGGCGGTGATGTACTTGTCCATCAGCAGCAGCGCCACCGGCTTGCCCACGATCTCGCTGCTGCCCACCACCACCGCCTCCTTGCCGTAGCAGTCCATGCCGCTGGAGCGCAGCAGCTCGATCACGCTCATCGCGGTGCAGGGGGCCAGCCGCGGCCGCCCCAGCACCACCTGCCCCAGGTTCGCCGGGCTCACGCCGTCCACGTCCTTGCGGGGGTCAATCAGCGCCTGCGCGGCCTGCCCGTTGATGCCCCTGGGCACCGGCATCAGCAGGAGGATGCCGTGCACCGCCGCATCGCCGTTCAGGCGCTCGATCGCTCCCTCCAGCTCCGACTGCGACACCTCCGCCGGGAGCTGATGGAGCTCATAGGCGATCCCAACCTCGGCGCACGCCTTCTCCTGCGCGCCCGCGTAGAACTTCGCCCCCGGGTTGTCCCCAGCCAGCACCGCCACCAGCTTCGGCGTCACGCCCTTCGCCTTGAGAGCCTCCACCTCGCGGGCAACCTGCGCGCGGATGGCGTCCGAGATCGGCTTCCCTTCCAGCAGCTTCGCGCTCATCTCTCCTCCCCCCGCACTCTGGCGCTCACGTCCTCCCACACCGAACCCGCCTGCCGCCGCCCGCTCTCCAGCAGCGGGGCCATCTCTCCCCGCACCGCCGCCACATACCCCGCGTCCTTGATGTAGGCGAGGTTGATCTCCACGTTCAGGGCCGCACACTCCAGCGCCGCGGCGCCGAACTTGGCTGCCACCCCCACGTCGCTGATCAGGTTCGGGTTCCCCTTCTCCGCCAGCTGGGCCGCCACCGCGATCACGCGGTGGGCAGCGCGCACCGCCTCCCGCGGCACCTCCGCCGCCGCCTTCAGCGCCTCCTGCATCGCCTCCCGGCGGGCGGCCTTCTGCTCCTCGGTGTCCCGCGGCAACTTCTGTGCGGCCGCCACCTGCCCGTAGGCCTCCGTGTCCTGCTGGGTGAGCCGCTCCAGGCTTGCCCGCAGCGCCTCGGATTCGGCGAGCAGCCGCTGCACCTGCGCCTCCTGCGCGGCGAACTTTTCCCGCCCGACCGTGAAGTTGGCGACCATGCTGTTGAGCGCCGCTCCCAGCGCGCCCACCAGCGCCGCCGCGCTCCCCCCGCCGGGCGCCGGCGCGCCCGAGGCCAGCGCGTCGGTGTAGGTCTTCAGCGGCTCCTCCAGGTAGCCCATCGCTCGCACCCGCTAGAACAGCCCCACCACTCGGCCGTGCTCGTCAATGTCCACATCCACGGCCGCCGGCCGGCTGGGCAGCCCCGGCATGGTGGTGAAGGCGCCCAGCAACGGGTACAGGAACCCCGCGCCCGCGCTCGGCCGGATGTCCCGCACCGGCACCCGGAAGCCGCGGGGCCGGCCCTTGAGGCTGGAGTCGTGCGACAGCGACAGGTGAGTCTTCGCCATGCAGATGGGCAGTCTGCCCAGCCCCCAGCGCGTGAAGGTCTCGATCTTCTGCTCCGCCACCCGGTCGAAGTCCACCCCGTCGGCGCCGTAGACCTTGGTGGCGATGACCTCGATCTTCTCCTTGATCGACATCTCGTCCGGATACAGCAGGCGGAAGTCGCTGGGCTTCTCGCAAGCCTCGACCACCGCCTGCGCCAGCTCCGTGCCGCCCTCGCCGCCCCGGGCCCACACATCCGACACATAGGCCCCTTCGGCGCCGGCGGCCACCGCCTGCTCGCGGATCAGCTCCACCTCCCGCTCGGTGTCGCTGGTGAAGCGGTTCACCGCTACCACCACCCGCACCCCGAAGAGGCGGGCGTTCTCGATGTGCTTGGCGAGGTTCTCGCAGCCCTTCTCGAGCGCCGGCAGGTTCTCCTCAGTCAGCTCCGGCGGCAGCGGCCGGCCGGGGCGGATGTTGCCCACTCCGCCGTGCATCTTCAGCGCCCGCACCGTCGCCACGATCACCACGCAGTGCGGCACCAGCCCGCTCGCCCGGCACTTGATGTTGAAGAACTTCTCCATCCCGCAGTCCGCGCCGAAGCCGGACTCGGTCACCACGTAGTCCGCCAGCTTGAGCGCGATCTCGTCCGCCACGATCGAGGAGTTGCCGTGCGCGATGTTCGCGAAGGGCCCGGCATGGACGAACACGGGGGTGTTCTCCAGGGTCTGCATGAGCGTGGGCATCAGGGCGTCCTTCAGCAGCACGCACATCGCGCCCGCCGCCTTCAGATCCTCGGCCGTCACCGGCTCGCCCCCATAGGTCTGCCCCACGATGATGCGCCCCAGCCGCTCCCGCAGGTCCCGCAGGTCCCTCGCCAGCGCGAGGATCGCCATCACCTCGCTCGCCACCGAGATGTCGAAGCCCGTCTCCCGCGGCACCCGATTCTCTCCCCCCAGCCCGGAGACGATGTTGTACACCCCCCACTTGTCGTTCAGGTCAATCACCCGCCGCCAGGAGATCGTGCGCGGGTCCAGGCCCAGTTGGTTGCCGTGTTTCAGGTGGGCGTCAATCATCGCCGCCAGCAGGTTGTTGGCGATGCTCACCGCGTGCACGTCGCCCGTGAGGTGGAGGTTGAAGTCCTCCATCGGCACCACCTGCGAGTAGCCGCCCCCGGCCGCGCCGCCCTTGATCCCGAACACCGGCCCCAGGCTCGGCTGTCGGATGCAGGTGATCACCCGCCTGCCCAGCACCCCTAGCGCTTGCGAGAGCCCGATCGTCGTCACCGTCTTGCCCTCGCCCAGGGGAGTCGGCGTGATCGCGGTCACGTCTATGTACTTGCCGTTGGGCCGGCCGGCCAGCCGCTTCAGGACATCCAGGTGGACCTTCGCCTTCCACTTGCCATACAGGTCCAGGTCGTCCTCGCCGAGGCCGATCCCCTCCGCGATCTCCAGGATCGGCCGCATCGTCGCCGCCTGCGCGATCTCCAGGTCGCTCTTCATGTCGCCCTCTTCGGTGTGTGTTGGGTCGCCCCAGCCCTCAGCTCGCCACCGCCTCCACCGGCTCGTACATCATCCCCCGCAGCTTGAGTGACCGGCGCTTCTCGTTCAGGCGCTCGATCATCATCCCCGCCGCTGCGCGGGGGTCCTCCTCAAACGCCCACGTCGCCCCCACCTCGTCCTCGAGACCCTTGGTCAGGTACTCATGCACCGTCGCCGAGCCCGTCACCGGCAGCGGCTTGCCGAACACGGTGTAGATCCCCGAGCCGACCACGTACATGCCGATGGACACCGCCTTCTCCGACATCCACTCCGGCGCCGCCCCCGCCACCGGCATCTCCGAGATATCCTCCCCCAGGCCGCCCTCCCGGATCATCTCGCAGCACGCGATCAGAATCCGGCTGTTGTCCACGCAGGAGCCCACGTGAAGCACCGGCGGAATGCCCACCGCCTCGCAGATCTCCTGCAGGCCCCGGCCTGCATACCGGAACGCGGCCTCGGGCTGGAGCAGACCCTCCTTCGCACACGCGATCGCCGAGCACCCCGTCTGCACCACCAGCACGTCGTTGCGGATGAGCTCCCTCACCATCTCCACGTGCCCCTCGTCCACGGGCTGGAAGTTCGGGTTGCAGCAGCCCACGACCCCCGCCACTCCCCGCAACCGCCCCTCGATGATCCCGTTGTTCAGGGGACGATAGGAGGGGCGGAACCTGCCCCCCAGCAGCCGGAACACGTACTCCGCCGTGAAGCCCGCCACCAGGTCCATGCTGTGCTCGGGGATGTTGACCGCCTCCGGGTCACGCTCCGGGAACTTCTCGATCGCCGCCCGCACGATCTCCCGCGCCACATCCAGCGCATGCCCCTCATCGAACTCGATGTGCCGCGCCCCTGGAATCATCGCCTTCGGCGATGTAGTGATGAGCTCAGTGTGGAAGCACTTCGCGGCCTCCGCCAGCGAGGGCATCAGGCACTGCACGTCCACCACCATCGCCTCCACCGCGCCGGTGGCGATCGCAAGCTCCTGCTGCAGGAACGAGCCCGCAGAGGGAATGCCCTGGCGCATCAGCACCTCATTCGAGGTGCAGCAGATACCGCTGAGCTGGATCCCCTTCGCCCCCTTCTCCTCCGCCAGCTTCAGCAGCTCCGGCTCCCGAGAGGCCTCCACGATCATCTCCGACAGGATCGGCTCGTGCCCGTGCACGACGATGTTGACCTTGTCGCGGGCCAGCACCCCGAGGTTAACCCGCGCCCGGATCGGCGTGGGGGAGCCCAACATCACGTCCTGGAGGTCGGTGCCGATCATCGAGCCGCCCCACCCGTCGGCCAGCGCGGTGCGCAGGCCGTGGCGGACAATGTTCTGGTAGTCGGTGTCCACCCCCATGTGCGTCCGGTGCATGCACTCCACGATCTCCCGGTCAATGCCCCGGGGCGCCACCCCCAGCCGCCGCCAGGTCTGCTGGCGCCGCTGCGGCGCCCGGCGCAGGAAGCGCAGCTCTCCCTCCTGCTGGCCGAACTCCGCCAGCGCTCGTTCGGCCACCTCGCGCGCCAGCTCCATGGGCGGGCGCCCGTCCGTCCTCACCTCGTACTCGGCCGCCAGCCGGCGCAGCTTGCCCTCATCCTTGATCCGGTAGTCCTTCGCCTTCCCCTCCGCCATCAGCAGCATCGTGTGCGCCACCTGCCGACCATGGTCGGAGTGGGCCGCAGCCCCGGCCGCGATCATGCGCAGCAGGTTACGGGCGACGATGGTGTCGGCGGTGGCCCCGCAGACGCCCACCTTCTCGCCCTTCGCCGTCGTCACCGCCCGGCACGGCCCCATGCTGCACAGCCGGCAGCAGACGCCCTCCCGCCCGAAGCGACACTGCGGCTGCTGAAGATCGTAGCGGTCCAGGGCCGTCAGCACGCCCCGCGACGCCGCGCTCTCCAGCGCCGCCTGGCTCGCCCTGTCTCGCACCCGCTTCCCGTTCTCGCTCATTGGCGACTCTCTCCAGAGATTCGTCTATGCTCGGCCCGCGACGCGCGCGTCAGCGCGCCCATCTCCCCGGGCGCGCCCACGCCGGCCACGTCGCAGGTCCTCTGCTACTCCTCCAGTCTACCCCGTCTGCGCCCGCGCGCCTACGGGGAGGCCTGGAGCACAACCCGGTGCTTCAGAAGGTCAACCTCCTTGATGCGGCCCCGCACCAAGGTCTGCTCGCCGTACAGCGTCACCAGCCGGTACCCGTCCCCCTCCGGCCGGATGGAGATCACATCCGCCAGCACCAGCTCCTCCCCCTCTCCCTTGTCCACGAACACCTTCGACTCGCACATGCCCGTCCTTCCTCACCCCCCGCGCGCACACCCCCGCACTGCTGACCCCAGGGGAGAGGCGGACCTCAAGACAACACATTCGGCCCTCGCGGGGCCTGCCCTGCTATCTCCCACAGCCCGCCCCATCCCCCGGCTTCGTCCCGACCCCACGATCTCCTCTCCCATAGGGCGGCGGAAATCGCTCCTGTTCAGCAGATTCGCGGCATCTGCTCCCCCACATGCCGGCCCAGCAGCCGGTGCGTGCCCAGCGCGGTGCGCACCAGCACCCGCGCCCCGCGCCCCTCCCGCACTTCCCCTATCCTCCCCGCATCCCTCCCCAGCGCGTGCCCGCGCATCGCCGCCAACGCCGCCTCCGCCTCCCGCTCCGGCACGATCACCACCATCTTGCCCTCGTTCGCCGCATAGAGCGGGTCCAGCCCCAGGAGCTCGCAAGCGGCCGCCACCGGCCCCCGCACCCGCACCGCCCCTTCCTCGATCACCACCTCCACCCCCGACTGCCGGGCGATCTCGTTCAGGGCCGCCGCCAGGCCGCCCCGGGTCGGATCCCGCAGCGCGTGCGCCCCCGGCGCCGCCTCCAGCACCG
>CAYLPT010000038.1:0-10021 GCA_964385645.1 uncultured bacterium | reverse complement strand
AGCACCTCCCGGTCGGCCCAGGCGCCCACCGAGAACCAGTAGGTCTGGGTGTTGGTCAGCCCCGAGATGAGCGCGGGGGGCGCGGCGACGCTGGCGACCTGGGTGTAGCTGCCGGCGAGGGTCTCAGAGAGGAAGGCGCGGTAGCCGATGATAGAGGGGTCCTCGGGCTGGGGGGCCCAGTCGAGTTCGACGGCGCCGTCTCGGGGCCGGGCGACGAGGCTGTCGGGGGCGGTGGGGATGCGGGGCCGGTACCCGCGCAGCTCGAGGGCCATGGTGTGGTCGCCGTGGCGGTGGCCGGTCTGGCGGTGGGAGACGGCCTCGACGCGGTAGAGCTGGGCGGGGCCCGAGTGGGTGCATCCGCTGTGGACGACGGTGACGATGCGGCCCGGGCGCATGAAGACATCGCCGAGCGCTACGCCCGAGCCGCTGGGCTGGACCCGGCCGTAGTCCCGGCAGATGGCGGAGGCGAGCTGGCGGGCGAGGGGCGCGCTGCGCATCGTGGGCTCGAAGAGGGTGAAGAGCCGGGGGCCGTAGCGAGCGATGCTCTCGGAGTCCTCGACGGTGACCGCGATGTCGCGGTTGCGGGCGTCGCGGCTCTTGACCGTGACCCGGTTGCGGAGGTTGAGCCCGGAGGCGGAGGCGGCCCAGCCCAGCAGGTCGCGGTCGGCGAGGTAGGTGTCCTCGGCGCTCTCGGCGCTCCACTCCAGGTCGTGGAGGGTGTAGATGCCCTCCTCGTCGGCCTCGAACACCCAGCCCACCATTTTCGCCAGCTGGGCGCAGGCGTCGAGGAGGGTGGCGTTCTGCTCGGTCCACTTGGGGAGGGTGAAGCCGGTGGTGTCGAGGGCGAACTCATGGGGGGAGAGGGCGGCCTCGTAGCGGGGGTTCGTGAGCAGGTCCTCGATGATACCCTCGATGGTGTGGTTGGCGTAGTGGTCGAAGAG
This sequence comes from uncultured bacterium, assembly GCA_964385645.1. Taxonomy (GTDB): domain Bacteria; phylum Armatimonadota; class Hebobacteria; order Hebobacterales; family Hebobacteraceae; genus CAYLPT01. The sequence goes on along the minus strand of CAYLPT010000038.1, from coordinate 9,080 downwards.
CTCGATGAAAAGGTCGGCCAGGCGCTTGGTCGTATCGCGGACCTGGGCCAGGTGGACGGCGCCGCGCTCGTCGGCGTGCTGGGTGATGTCGTCGCCGAGCAGGCCGGTGAAGGTGGTCTTGAGCCACGGGGAGCAGGTGGAGGCATCGTAGATGGCTACCTCGTCGAGGTGGAGCCAGGCGTCGGGGGTTCTGGGCCAGAGGCGGAAGGTGACCTGGGAGACGTGGCGCTGGCCGAGGTCGAGCGCGAACGCGTACTGGCGGCGGCCGGCGGAGTCGTCGCGCAGGTGGCCGACTGGGAGGGGAGCGGTGTGCTCGCCCTCGCTCCCGATCAGGGTCACGGAGGCGGAGCCAGGCAGCAGCACGCCCGCGGCGCGGCGGCTCTGGAGGCTGACCGCGACCGCGGAGACATGGCGGGCCGGCGAGAGGGTGAAGGTGATGGTGGCGGGCACGCCGTGCCAGCCGACCCAGGCGTCGTCGCGCTCGTTGCGGGGCTGGCCGAAGCCGCCGTCGGTGAGCTCGGCGCCGCGCAGGGACTCGGGCCGGGTGGGCGGGGGGCTGCCGCAGTCATAGGGTGTGCCGTAGGCGAGGTTGGGGTGTAGCTCCACGCCCTGGCGGATGCGCAGCATCCGGCCCTCGTCGAGGAGGGGGTCGTAGCCCCCGGCGGCATCCTGGTTCCAACTGCTGGCCTGGTTGTCGCGGGCGAGGGCGCCGTCGGCGTTATCGAGGCGGAGCTCGGCGGTGGTGACGGCCTTGAGGCGGCGGGTGATGGTGAAGGGGAACAGGAGCCGGTCGGTGAGGTCGCGCCAGGCGCCGTCGCGTCGGTACTCGAGGGCGGCCAGGGGTCGGGAGTCGGCGGCGAGCTGGTTGGCCTTGACGTCCATCTCGCTGGGCGCGTAGCCGGCCACCGTGAGGCGCGGGTAGACTAGGTAGTGCTCGTAAGGCGTGCCGTCCCGGGTGACGCGGAACTCGAGGTCGAGCCCGGGGGGCGCGAGGGGATGGATCCAGAGGGACCAGAGGTCCTCGGTGAAGTCCTTGCGGCCGTAGACGAGGGCCGGGGTGGGTGAGTCGCTCTGCTTGGCGTGGCCGCCGATGAAATCGCCGGAGCCGGCCCCGGTGGGGGTGGAGAGGCGCGGCGCCTCGATGGGGTCGCCGTCGGCGAACCAGGTGCTGGGGTGGACGAGGGGGGAGTCGTAGGGCGGGGCCGCGTAGGCGCCGAGGTCGTGCCACTGGTTGGAGCCGACCTTGCGGTACTGGAGGCGGCGGGCGGTTCGGAGGCAGTGCAGGCCGGAGTACTGGGACTGGATGCGCAGCAGCACGTGGGCGCCGGGGGGGAGGGCGGCGAGGTTGCTGTCCTGGGCGCGCAGGGGCGAGTTGGCGGCCGGCGGCGCGTCGTCCTGGAACCACTGGAAGTGGGTCTGGCGCATAGGGGAGGTGGGCATCAGAGGTCACCTGCGAGGCCGGCGGCGGGGACGAGGACGCTGTTGAGCTGGAGGGCGCGGCCCAGCTCGCCGGCGAAGGCGCGGGCGGCGCGCTCGCCGGCCTCCTGGGACTGGCCGGTGATGTTGATGGCCCCGGGGCCGATGGTGACGAGCACGGGGGTCAGGTTGGCGAGCCCGCCCAGGCCGCCGGCCCAGCCGCGCCAGCCGAGGGAGGGCAGGCCGGAGGCGAAGGCGGGGATGAGGGCGCGGAGGCCGAGGTGGCCGCGGATGAGGTGGTAGAGGTAGGCCTGGATCTCGAAGCCCTCGGGGGTGTTGAGCCACTGCCGGCGGAGCTCCTCCTGGCGGCGCTGCTCGTCGCCGCGGTCGTCGCCGCCGCCCAGCCAACCGCCGAGCATGCCCCCGATCACCGCGCCCACGGGCCCGCCGACGGCGTAGCCGATGGCGCCGCCGATGGAGCCGTAGAGCTGGGCGCGGGCCCCGCGGCCGGTGACGCTGGCGCCCATGCGGCCGTAGCCGGTGCCGGGGATGCCGCGGCCGGCGGGGATCCCGAGCAGGAAGGCGCTCGCCTGAGGGCCGGCCTCCGCGCCCAGCAGGGAGTCGCGGCGCAGGGCGCGCAGGATGCCGGCCTCGACGGCCTCCGCGGTGAGCTCGCGCTCCCGCGCGCCGGCCGGCGCCAGGCCGGCCGCCAGCAGGTCGGCGGCGAGCAGCATGTTGCGGGAGGCGGCCCACATAGTCTCGGCGGCGGCCTCGATGGGGGCCGCGGCGTCGAGCAGGGGCCGCAGTGGCGTCAGGTCATCCGGGTAGGGTTCGAAGGCCGCCATGTGGGTGCTCCTCGGATATCGGGCCCCGCGGCCGGGATGCCGGGCGGCTCGGTCTCCAGGAGGGCGATCGCCTCCTTGAGCCACCAGGGCAGATCGGCCAGCGCGGGGTCGAGAGGGTGTCGAAAGGCGCCGGGGTAGCGCCGGCAGACGAGGTCGTTCAGGCGGAACCCCCGGTGTCGGCTGAGGATTTTGGGAGTGGTTCCTCCGCCTGGGGCTCCAGGCTGCGGTAGGCCTGGCGGAGCTGTTCCTTCACCTCGGGGTGGAGGGCCTGCACCTCGGCGAGGTCGGAGAAGTACTGCTGGGAGTGGTCCTCCGCGCGGCGGACGGCGCGCAGCAGGACCCAGTCGTCACAGGTGCGGGCGAAGGCGTTCCAGCACTCGATGTCAATCCGCCGGGGGCGGGCGAGCGCGACCAGCTCCTCCTTGGGAAGGCCGAGCAGCTCCCGGCGGCGGGCGCGCGCGAGCTCGTCGAGGCGCTGCTGGCGGGCTCGGGCGAGCTTCTCGCAGCATCGCTGGTGGTCGGCGAGCCGGCGGGAGAAGGCCTCCTCGGTCTCGCCGGCGGCGGCGTCCCGCCGGGGCCGCACGGGGTCGGGGTGCTCGCGGCGGGCGCGGGCGGCGAGCTGGGGCCGCTCGGCCTCCAGGGCCAGCTCGGCGAGGTCCTGCGCCGGCGCCAGCAGGAGGGCCTCGGTGAGCGCCTCCGCCCGCTCTCCTCCGGCTCGGAACTCCAGGAGCTTGCGCTGCATGGCCTCGTGGCCGCGCTCGAGCGCCTCCGTGCGGTCGCCGATGGTCTGCAGCCAGACCTCCTCCCAGCGGCCGGCGAGCTCGATGCGGACGGTGCGCCCCCAGCGGCCCAGCTCCCTCAGGTCAACGCGCGCGTCGCTGTGGTCGGGCATTCCTGACTCCTCCATCACGGGGCGGGCGAGGTGTTCCAGAGCACGCAGCGGGCGTCGAGGGGCGGCGACTGCGCGGTGTCCAGCAGGGCCTCGAAGCCGATGTCGTACACCAGCCGGCCGGGCGCCAAGGGGGCGGCGGCGGAGAAGTAGCGCACCTGGGGCAGCTCGAGCTCGAGCCCATAGCCCCAGGTGCCGACCACGCTCGCGCCGGAGAGCCGGAAGCGGAGGCTGGTGGGGTGGCCGGAGACGAAGGTCTCGTGCGCGGCGGTGGAGGCGAAGCTCATCGCCATCCGGCCCCCCACCGAGAACGCCCCGGCGGGGAGCGCGCCGAGCTTGCCGGCCGCGCCCGCGGTCCAGAGGTCGTCCACCAGGTTGTTGCCGAGCCGCAGCAGGAACTCCTCGACCTCGAGGCTCTCTGCGCCGCCGACCTGGGCGGTGAATCCGCTGTAGGCGAGCGGTTCATCGGTGGCATAGGAGGCTGTCGTAGGGGGTACGAGCGTCTCCTCGCGGCCCCGACAGTCGAGGTCGGCGACGAGGGTGCGCCCTGGGGCGAGCGACAGGGTGAGCTGGTTGACGCGCACGCCGCAGACGCGGCGGCTGGTGAGCCCGCCCAGGTTCTGCTCGACGGTGAGGGAGGGGAGGAAGGCGGTGTCGCAGCGGGTGAAGGTGTGCTGGTAGACCGCGCCCGCGGGGCCGGAGGCGACCAAGGTGGTGGTGGCCGTGCCGAAGGTGGCGGCGAGGACCTCGCGGAGGGCGCCCGCGCAGGCGTCGAAGCTCAAGGCGCCGGCGCACACCATGGGCCCGCGGCGGGCGCGCCGGCGGGCGCGGGTGGCGCGGACGGCGGCGGGGACCTCGTAGTGGATGACGGGGCGGAGGTCGGCGTGAGTGACCTCCAGGTAGGTGGTGGGGTCGGCGGGCTGGCCCCAGGTGGACTCGAGGGCGAGCCCGACGGAGCCAAGCAGGCCGATGCGGGCCGACATAGTGAACCTCCTTAGGGGGTGCGCTGCTCGCAGGCGACCAGCAGCACGGCCTGCGAGTGCCAGTAGGACTCCACCTTCCGGCGGACGCGCCGCAGCAAGGTGGCCGTCATGCAGCGGACCAGGCCGCCGAGGGTGGGCGCCTGCCGCAGCGCGTCCTGGACCGCCTCCACGTAAGCGAAGAGCAGGTCCTCGCTGGCCTGGGCGCTCTCCAGGGCGCGCACCGCGATGTGCACCTCGAGCTGGTAGAGGTGGTCGCGGCGGTTGCCGGCCCAGCGGGGACGCTCGAGGCCGGCGGTGTCGGCGAAGAACACGCCGAGGGCGGGGTGGCGGCTGGCCGGCAGGCGGGCCAGCAGATCGCGATCGCGCACAATGGCGGCGATGCTCTGAAGCTGGGGCGCGCTGGCGAGCACGCCGACGATCGCTTCCCGGATGGGGAGGAAGCGGGTTGACTCGGGATGAGGCATCGTTACCTCCTGCACGCTCCATCGGCCCGCCGCCGCGTCTTGCGGCGCGCATGTCGGCGCGGGGCAGGCTGGGAGCCTGCCCTACCGGTTGGGGGTCTGGTCGAGGCGGGAGAGGGAGTCGAGGGTGGCGCCGCGGCGCAGCAGCTGGAGGCCGGCGTCGAACTCGGCGCGGTAGGGCTCTGGGGCGGGGGCGGGCTGGTTGCCAAGCTGGAGGGCGCGCAGGACGCGAGCGAGGGCGCCGATCGCGGACAGATGGGCGATTCGCTCAGGCGCCGGGGCGAAGGGGACCTGGTGGCCGCCGGCGCGGGCGGCCTCGTCAATCTCGGCGTCGGCCTCGGCGATGCAGGTGGTGAGGTTGAGGCCGGTCGAGGACACGTCGGGTACGACGGCCTCGGTCAGGCCGACCGCCCGGAGGCGGACGTCATCGGGGGTGGAGTAGGGCATGGTGGGCTCCTAGGTGGGCTGGTCGAACGGCACCTCGTCCTCCTCCCCCGCTTCGGTGAGCAGCCGGCCGAGCTCGCGGGCGAGGAAGTCCTGGGCCTCGGCGGGGTCGAGGAAGCGGCGGCGGCGCACCGGCTGGGGTGAGCCCTCGGGCATGCGCTCCCCGCTCACGCCCAGGAAGTAGCCCAGGTCGAAGCCCGCCCCCAGCAGCTCGAGCGCGGACTCATACAGCGGCGCGCTGTACCCGTACAGCGGATCGTCGGGGGACCGGAAGTGCTCCCGGTGGATGGCGACGGCGCGCTCCAGGTAGCCGCGGGCGCGCTCGGTCATCTGCCCCCGGGTGCGCTCGAGCTCGTAGCGGGCCAGGTGCAGGTAGTCGCGGGCGAGGAACACCAGCCCGAGGCGGCGCTCGGGGTTGCGCTGGCGGTCCTTGAGCAGCAGGGGCAGGTTGCGCAGGAAGCGCCGCCGGCGGATGTCCTCGGTCACATAGCCGTCGTGGATGATGTGCACATCGCCGAGCGCGACCGCGGGCTTGACGCCCTCGTTCAGCGCGGTCTCGGGGTGCTCGTGGACACAGCCCCAGAAGCGGATCCCCCGCCCCCGGCGGAACAGCCGCACCGGCGCGTCGGCCCTCAGCTGCGCGTCTATCGCGTGGTGGTGCTGCCGGATCACGTAGCCGGCGTACATGTTGTCCCGCAGGTACTTGGGGAGGTTCTCTGTGCCGAGCAGGTACTCGTCGGCGTCTATCCAGAGCACCCAGTCCTTGGTGGCGTGGGCGAGGCTGTGGTTGCGGGCGGCGGCGAAGTCATCCTCCCACGGAATCTCATACACCTGGTCGGTGTACTCGCGGGCGATCTCGCGGGTGCGGTCGGTGGAGCCGGTATCACAGATGATGAGCTCGTCGGCGATGGGTTTCACGCTGTCGAGGCACCGGTAGAGGGCGCCCTGGGCATCCTTCACGATCATGCACACCGAGACCGTCTGCCGCTCGCCCGCGCCGGGGCGGGCGACCAGCTCGGCGAAGAGCCGCTCCCACTCGCCGACGATGTCCCGCCACTGGTGGCGCTCCTCGGCGCGGCGGCGGGCGGCCGCGCTCATCGTCGTCCAGCGCTCGCGGTCGCGGAGCAGCCCCAGGGCGGCCTCGACGAATTGGCGTTGGTACTCCTCCGTGCGCGGGTCGCCGGGGACCAGCAGTCCCGCGTCGCCATCGGCGATGGTCTCCGGGAGGGCGGCGTAGCGGGAGGCGACCGCGGGAGTCCCGCAGGCGGCCGCCTCCAGGGCGCTGATGCAGCTCACCTCGGGGAAGGTGGCCGGGTAGAGGAGGAGCGCGGCGCCGGCCAGCTCCCGGTAGAGGTCGCGCTTGTTGAGGGGATCGAGCAGCGTGACACCAGGCAGTTGCTCGGCCGTTCTGCGGAGAGTCGCCAGGTAGTCTGACATCTGCGCGTCGGCGGCCGGGTTGGCGTAGTGGGAGATGCGGAGGGTGAGGTCACGGCGGCGGCGCTTGAGGTCGGGCCACAGGGTGAGGAGAACGTCGAGCCCGCGCTCGGGGCGGCTGATGTAGAGGAGGCGGCTGGGGTCGCGGGGGATGCCCGCGGTCGCCTCCTCCACGAGGGCGAGGTCCACGCCGTTGCGGGTGACGAGGTAGCGGTCCTCGGGGAGCCTCAGTTGGCGCTGGAGGCGCTCCTGGTGGAACTTGGACAGCACCAGCAGCCGGTCCACCTTGTACATGAGCGACTGGAGCTGTCGGGCGGCCTCCCGGGGCAGGAGATCGTGGCACCAGAGGAGGTGGGCCTTGGCGCGCACGGGGGCGGCGAGGCCGCGCAGGTGTCGGCAGCACAGGAACACGTCGCAGCGGCCGGAGGCGGCGAAGGCCGGGAAGTCGGGCAGGTCGTGATAGCGCACGCCCTCGTACTCCCCCGGGCGCTCACACCGGCAGTACACCCGCACCCGGTGGCCACGGCGGGCGAGCTCGCGGGCGGCGAAGACCACCGCGCTCTCGGAGCCGCCGAGCGAGCGCTGGAAAGGGGTCCGGCCGTCGAAGGGCAGGCCCTCGGTGTAGATGACGATGTCCACGATCACCTCCTCCTGATGGCGGCCCGGGGCCGGGGCGCCGGCGCCGAGGGTGCGGCGCCTTTGCGTGCGCTGGGCCGGCCCCGGGGCCGATGTATGTGCGCGGGTTCGCGGCCGCCCCCCCCGGAGGAGCCGACGGGCCCGCCCAGGCGGGATGGGGCGGGCCCGTCGCGGTGTCTTCCCCCAGAGGGAGGGGGAAGACGGGCGGGGAGGAGGCGGGACGCTACTGGAGGCCGTGCATGAGCCCGTGGGCGTTCTCGTTGCGCAGCTCGAGGGTGTACTCGCCCACGATCTGGCCCCGCACGTAGTCGCCGCCCTTGGCGAGCTCCTGGTACTGGAAGGAGCGGCCCTGGAGGGGGACGACCTTGAGGCGGCTGGAGTCGAGCACGAGGAGCATGTCCTCGGGCAGCCAGCGGTTCATGACGACCCGCTGAGAGCCGAAGTCGCTCTCGTAGACCTCGACCACGTTGCGGTAGGCGTTGGCCTCATTGGAGACGTGGATGCGGCTGGAGTTCCACCCGGAGATGATGCGCTTCTGCTTGGGTGGGGCGACAATGAGGTCCACGTCCCGGCTGCCCTGGTTGTAGCACATCTGGAGCAGGTCGCCGAGCGCCTCCTCGGTGAGGGTGGCGCAGCTCATGACGTTGGTGGCCAGCGAGCACACGATGCCGGCCATGGTGCGCCGGGCGGTGTCGGAGCCGATGGTGGCGACGTCGGTGCGCCCCAGCAGGATGGTCTTCTCGAGGTCGCGCAGCACCTCCCGCAGGCGCATGACCTTGGCGTCGGCGAGCTTGTCGCCGGTGGTCAGCCAGCCCACCGCCTGGGCGGTGCCGGAGATCTTGACGCCCACCTTGATGATCTGGCAGTAGTTGTGCTTGCGCACCTGCCGGGTGGTGCGGTCCTCGTCGGTCTCCTCGCCCTCGAGGGCGGCGTTGCTGATGATGGTCACCAGGTCGCCGGCGCCGTGGCCGGCGGGGGCGGTGCCGCCGTAGCCGCGGGAGACGCCGATGGTCTCGGCGTCCACCACCGCGGTGACGAGCATCACCTCCTGGTTGACCTGGATCACATCGCCAGGGCGGAAGTAGTCGGCGTGTGCCACCTCCAGGACCTCGTCGCCAGCGAGGGCGTCGCCGGCGAGGGCGTCGGTGGTGGGGTTGAGGGTGTCCTCGAGCCACTCGTGCTTGACGTTGGTGGCGGCGCGGTCGGCGGCGCCCAGCACGTCCAGCAGGGGGGTCTCGAAGGGGGCGAGGAAGGCGACGAGGTCGGAGACGTCCTCGCCGATTCCCTCGAAGTGGTCGTAAGTCGCCAGGCCGTTGAAGGCCATGGAGCACCTCCTTGGGTTGCCGGCGCCCCGCGGCGGAGCCTGCCCGCCTCCGCCTTGGCTTCGGCGGGCGGTGCGGGGCTAGCCGGAGAGCTTCACCCTCTCGCGAAGGTGAGCGTACTCGCGCAGGGCGCGGCGGTCTCCCCGGGCGGCCGCGGCGGCGAGGCGCTCGAGGCGGGCCTCCTCACCAGCGGCCGGGTTGGGGGGGTTGGTGTTGGTCAGACCCCGCGGCGCCGGCCGGGCGAGCCGGTCGGCTATGGGCCGCAGCTTCTCGATGTAGTCGGTCACCGCCTCCGGGTCGCCCTCGGGGACGAGCTGGGCGAGCTCGGGGGAGAGGCCGGCCTCCGCGATCAGGGAGAGGCGACGGGCGTGCCACTCGGCCTGGGCGGCGCGGGCGGCGGCCTCGTCGCGGTCGCGGGAGAGCCGCTCGAGCTCGGCCTCCCGCTGGGCGCGGAGGGCGGCGAGCTCCTTGTCGAGCTTCTCGGCCTGACGGCGCCAGTAGAACTCCTGCTTCTCCTGGGCCGACTGGGCCGGGGAAGGGTGAGGCGCCCGCTGCTCGGCCGGCGCCTGGGGTGGGGTCTCCTGGTTCGCCCGCTCGGGGGCGTCAGGGGTGTCAGGCATGGGTCCTCCTTGTGTCTCCCGCATGGGGGT
>CAYLPT010000037.1:0-5706 GCA_964385645.1 uncultured bacterium | reverse complement strand
GCCCCCACCATGGCGACCGCCGCGGGCATGAAGCCTCTCGCCCAGCCGCCGCTGCCCAGCGGTGTCGCGGGCACGCTGGCCAGCCGCCTGTACTGGGTGGAGACAGTAGTGGAGGCGGCGCTGGAGGGCAGCAGGCGCAAGTTCGTCCAGGCGCTCGTGCTCGATGGCTGGGTCAGCAGCATCCCCATGGCCGAGCAGCTCGCCGACGAGCTGCTCGCCGCCCACGCCAAGCATCTGCCGCAGTTCGCGAGGGACGGAGTGGTCGCCAGCGACTGAGCAGGGGAAGCGTGACTGGCGGCCGGCCTGTGGCATATGCTCCGACCATTGCCATCGAGTTTCCTCTGCGGTCGGTCATACTAGACCCTCTCGCGGGGAGTTGCGGATCCATAGCAGAGACCATTGTCCGAGGCTATTAGCGGGGGTGAATTGCACACGGACGGTTGAGGAGGAGAAGGAGGAAGAGACAGCGGATGAACAAGGCCAGGACCTCGGGGCTTCATCGAACGTCAGGCAGTGTCATCACCTGCCTGGCCAGCGGGGTGGCACTCATGGTGTCCGCGGGCTCCGTTCGGCCGCCCGCGGCGACCGACCAGCACCCCTGGCAGGTTCGCGCCAGCATGCCGCGCCCTGTCTATGGCCACTCCTCGGCCGCCATGGGCGGCAGGGTGCACCTGCTGGGCGGCTGCGATACCCCTGATTGGCAGCGCCCGTGCGCGCGCCACCAAGTATACGACGTGGCGAGCGATACGTGGGGGGGCAGCGGCCGATTCGCCCTCGGCGGTCGCCTGGGCCATGCCGGCCCTGCACGGCGGGAAGCTCTACCTGTTCGGCGGCGGCTACTACGAGGAGGGCGTGGGCCTGACGGCGACCGATCGGGCCTGGGTGTACGACCTGGAGCTGGATCGGTGGTCGCAGGTCCGGTCCCTGCCGGAGCCCCGGATGAACGGATGCGCGGTGTCCATGGGCGACTACATCCGCATCGCCATGGGCTATGACCGGCGCGGGGGCCGCGACGAAGACGTGCGCGAGGAGTATGTGAGCGCCTATCGTTACGATCCTGCGGCCGACACATATGCCAGGGTGTCGGACTCCCCGCACACCGGGTGCTACATAGCGGCCGGGGAGTATGGTGGCAGGCTCTACGCGGTGATCGGCACCTACCACGAGGCGACCGCGATGGAGGACCGAGGGGCGGCGGAGGGCGCGCTGGAGTACGACCCGCCGGAGGATGCGTGGACGCACATGGATGCGCCCCGCGTGGTCAAGCGCGTGTTCTATGTAACTCAGTGCTCGGCCTCCGTCATGCATGATAACCGGTTGTACGTGGTCGGCGGGGTGTCCGAGCGGGGCCGCACAGCGGTCACGAGCTACCTCGACGTGCGGGCACAGCGCTTCGTCAGGGGCCCCGATCTGCCCGAGGGTCGGTGCTGCGGTGGAGGCGCAGTCAGCGACGAGGTGCTCATCATCGCCGGCGGATTCCTCGGGGACCTGGGGGAGCCCGCGGCGCCCACCTGGGCGCTGGCCCTCGAGCACATGGCGGCCCGCCCCGAACCGCACTGAGCGCCGCCGCTTCGGGCAATGCCCAAAGGGGCAGCCTGGCCGTAGCTGCTGATCTGCCTGCCATGCTGGACAGCCGCAAGGCGGATGCCCCGGAGACACAACAGCAACAGCGCCGAGCAGGCGCGCGCTCGGCCTACAGGCGGCCGGAGGTGGCGAGGGCTACGAGAGTCCAGATCCCAACGTTGGATACGTCGCCGACGATGAGCCCGATGGCGAGCGGCACTGTCGCGCGGAACAGGTGCAGCCCTCCATAGCGGACGACGAGCGTCTTGAGCAGCCAGCCCACGAAGAAGGGCATGTAGAACAGGTGGGCGCCCCAGTTGTTGGCCGCGATGTATCCCAGGGGATGCATAGGCCACCACCAGAACCGCAGCCGCAAGAGGCCGAGGAAGATCACCACGGCCCCCCCAGCGAGGAAGGCGATGATGCCCGCGGGGTTGGCGGCAGCAGCACCGGGATCGGTGAGGTAACTCTCGATGCGCCCCCCGGCGTTCAGGGTCTGCCAGGCGTAGTTGGTGTAGCCGAGGGCCCTGGTCATGCCCATGAAGCCGTGCTCGTGCATCTGGGTCATGGTGACGTAGGTGGTGGACAGGAGCGCCAGGACGACCACCCCGACCATGGCCGCGATGAGCCGGCGGGAGTTGAGGCCCGCGGAGTCCGCCACCTTGAGGGAGTCCATGGCGCTGCCGGGAAGGGACTCGAACGAGATGCCCCAGCCCGCCTGGAAGGACCAGTGGAAGGAGATGAGGCTGATGAGCTCAGCTCGGCGGAAGACCCCCATGCCGACGGTACCCCTGAAGACCTCCTGGAGCTCACAGGGATAGGTCAGAAAGCCCAGGCCCGCCTCTGCACGCAGCCGTGTCATGATCAGGAAATAGGCGACCATCGCGCCGATGAACAGCGCCCCAACCCAGACGCGGCACCCAGCGAGCCAGCAGTAGTACAGCAGACCTGCGAAGGAGGCCACGAACCCGACCACGGCCCAGCGATAATTCAGGGGCTCACCGGCGGGCTCGGAGTGCCTCACCAGGCCGAGCGCAACGCGGGCCACATACGACAGATGCCGCCGAGCCGTCCAGAGCACGAAGGCGAGGAGGGTGAAGGCCGCGCCAGCACCCTGGAAGTAGGGAGCCGGGAACTCGGTGCCGTACATCTCGGAGGGCAACTGGGGGGTGCCTCCGGTTGCGACGGCCAGCACGTGGAGCGCGAGCCGGACGCACCAGAAGAACCAGATCGAGAAGGACAGCTCTCTAGGCACGAGATAAGCGATCGCGATCATCCAGGGCCAGAGCACGAGGTCCACCTGGCCGAGGCCAGCCCAGATGCCGACGCGCTGCCAGCGGAGGATGGGGACCGGCCCCAGGGGTATGGCCGGCACCGCGGGAACCCGCTCGGAGAGGCTGTTCATGAAGCTCACAGCGAGTGAGGCGGCAAAGCCGATCCAGAAGACGCTCGCGGTGGTAAGCCGGCCGGCGCGGGGGCCCTCTCGGACGGTCTCAAGCGGGATCTGCGCGAGAGGGAAGCTGAGTCGCTCGTGGTCGATCCACTGCCGGCGGAAGATGACGGTGAGACACAGCGTCGCCGTGAACAACAGCAGGATCAGCGCCCACAACGAAAACAGCGACGCGAACCAGGCTTCCCAGGGCACGGCCATCCCGCCCTGGAAATACCCTTCGACCACCGCATAGTCCGAGGGCGCGAACCAAGTGGGGACCTCGCTGAGGAAGAGCGCATCCCACTGGACATGAGTCCGCGCCATATAGTGGAAGGCGACATTGCGGGACAGGGCGAGCGGGAAGAAGTTGTGGCCGATGATCGCGCCGCCGAGGAGCAGCAGGCAGTAGACGGTCAGCAGCTCACTTCGGCGGAGGCCGCGGCGCCGCAGCCAGGGCAGCGCCATGAGCCCCCCGAGCGCCAGAAGGACAGCCACCGGCGCGGCGGCCGGGACTCCCGAGGTGAGATCGGGCACCCGGTACCGGACAACCTCGACGTAGAACGCGAGAGGTGTGAGCAGGACGACGACCACATAGGCGAGCAGCACGGCACGCCACGTGACGCCGCCGCTGTCCGGTAGTCTGGTCTCTCCGCTCACAGCCGTGCCCGTTCCAGGAGAGGCTGGGGCCGGTGCGGGCCCTACGCCTGGAGCGTATGGTATACCGCCGCAGGCGGCGAGCACAAGGCGCGACGTATCCTCGGAGACGGCTGTCTCCTGTATGTTCTGACCAAGCTCGGCGTGATGTGTGCTGCCCCCGGCCTGTCGAGCGACGTCCAGGTTCACCGGGGCGGCGTACTATCATGCCTTGGGCAGAGCCGCTGAGGCAGATGGGAAAAGCTAGATGGGAGCGAGGGCGGGTCGGGGCAGGGTGCGAGCGCCTGCCCGGCAGGCGAGCTCCGAAGACCCCGTGGCACCAGACGGGAAAGGCGCAGACGGCTGCTATACTGCTCCCCTGTAGGTGTTGACAAGGGGTTTGGGAGAATCCGAGAGGTGAAAGGGAGCAGAAGACGAGATGCCTGGACGCCGATGGACCGCAGAGCAGAAGGCTGAAATCGCCCTGGCAAGCCTGGTGCCCGGGGTGAATATCGCCCAGTTGTGCCGACAGCACCAGGTCTGCGCCTCGCAGGTGTACGCGTGGCGCCAGAAGTTCCTGGAGGGCGCCATAGCCGCGCTCGCCAATGGAGATGCTTCCGGCCGAGCCCAGGACCTGGAAGCTGAGTGCCAGCGGCTGCACGAGTTGATCGGGAGACTGACGGTCGAGAACGAGGCCCTGAAAAGGGGGCGGCACTGGCTCAAGAGATGAGCACCAAGGACAGGGTGCGAACCCTGCGAGCGCACGGATTCCCGGTGGCGGTGGTGGCGGCTGCGGTGGGAGTCAGCCGCTCGCGTGCGTATGCCGTGCTGCGCGAGAAGCCGCCTGTGCCTCGCGCTGATCCTGACGCGCTCACCAAGCAGCGCCTGCGCGATCTGGCGGGGGAGTTCCCCACCCACGGCTACCGGCGGCTGACAGTCTGGCTGAACAGGCGCTTCGGGCAGCGGGTGAACCGCAAGCGGGTGCTGCGGCTGTGCCGGGAGTTGGGGATTCTGGTAACCGTCAGAGAGCGCCGCGCCAAGCGGCAAAAGACCAGGGAACGCATCCCGGTGACCAGGAGCGACGAGCACTGGCAAGCGGACATGACCAAGGTCTGGTGCGGAAACGACGGCTGGGGATACCTGTTCGGCGTGATTGACGCCTACGACCGGGAGTTGATCGGGTACCGGTTCGGGCTCACCTGTCGCACCGACGACCTGTTGGGCGCCCTGGATGAAGCGCTGCTGTATCGGTCCGCTGAAGGCCCTGCGCCAGGGCTGGCTCTGAGAACCGACAACGGTCCGCAGATGACCAGCCGACGCTTCCGGGGTGCGCTTGCGGCTTGTGACATCGCCCACGAGCGCACGGGCTACAACAACCCCGACGGGGACGCCTATATCGAGCGCTTCTTCCGGACCCTGAAGGAAGAGGAAGTCTGGCTGCACGACTACCGTTCCTTCGCCGAAGCGAGCGAGGCGATCGCGCGCTTCATCGCCTACTACAACGCCGAGCGCCCGCACCAGGCGCTGGGCTACAGAAGCCCGCGGGAGTTCCGCACCGAACAGGCCCGGACTCTCCTAACGAAAGCGGCTTAACTGTGTTGACAAGAGGGGAGCATTACGCGATGCCAGGGCATGACCCGGTAGTAGGCGAAGACAACGCCAGCGCCGCCAGGACGACAGCTCCGGCCCGCGTTGCCGTCCGCGAGCCCGTCACCTGGCGAGCGGTCCTCGTGGGCCTTCTGCTGGTGCCACCACAGGCCGTGTGGGTCTTCCGCCTAGAGGTGATCCGCTCCAGCAACTGGCCCACCATGTTCTCCCTACCCTTACACAGCCTCTTCATAGTGGTGCTGCTGGTGACGCTCAACCAGGTGGTCGTGCGGAAGGCACCCCGGTGGGCGCTCTCCCAGGGCGAGCTGCTAGTCATCTACCTCATACTTGCCATCTCCGGTGTGGTTGGCGGCTGGGGCTACCTGCAGATGCTCGTGGCGTGGGTACTGACACCGGTGGGCCGGGCCACCCCGCAGAATGAGTGGGAGACTGTGATCGCCCCCTACCTGCCCCACGGGCTGGTGCTGGAT
>CAYLPT010000036.1:0-14723 GCA_964385645.1 uncultured bacterium | reverse complement strand
GGAGGGGACCGTGCCATCGCGTGAGGCTGAGGCCGGCCTGACGATTCTCCAGGTGCTCTCGTGGCTGAACTACGGTGGTGTGGAGAGCTACGCGATCCGCCTGGCGCGGGCCCTGCAGCGTCGGGGGCACCGGGCGATCATCGCCTCCAGCGGGGGCCCGCTGCTGCCAGAGCTGAAGGCGGCCGGGCTGGAGCACTTCGAGGTTGATTTCACGGGACCGCGGCTGCTCGGGGGGCTGATGCGGCTGCGGCGGCTGATCGCGCGGGAGCGGGTGGACCTGGTGAATGCGCACAACTGGCGGGCCGGGATGGTGTCCTACCTGGCGTGCCGGGCGGCGGGGGTGCCGTACGTGCTGACGGTGCATGGGACACGGAGCCCGATGAACCGGCACGGCGTCTTCTACTGGAGCGAGCAGGTGGTCGCTGTGAGCGAGGCCAGCCGGAGAAACCTGGTGGAGGGCTTCCGGCTGCCGGAGTCGCGGGTGGTGCGCAGCTTCGTGGGGGTGGACTGCGAGCGCTTCTCTCCGGGGCCGGCGGAGCCAGAGCTGGAGGCGGAGCTGAGGCTGCGCTCGGGCGCGCCGCGGGTGGTGCATGTGAGCCGGTTCAGCCACAGCAAGGCGCCGGTCGCGCTGGCGCTGGTGGAGGCGCTGGGTGACCTGGAGCGGGAGGTGCCTGGGGTGGAGCTGGTGCTGGTGGGGCAGGGGCCGAGGGAGGCGGCGGTGGCGGCGGCGGCCGAGGAGGCGAACCGGAGGCTGGGCCGGAGGGCGGCGGTCTACCTGGGGCCGCGGGCGGACGTGCCGCGGATCCTGCGCCTGGCCGGCGTGGTGGTGGGGACGGCGACGGTGGCGCTGGAGGCGATGGCCTCCGGCCGGCCGGTGGTGGCGGCGGGGAAGGCAGGATACTGCGGGCCGGTGACCCCGGAGAGCGTGGAGGAGGCGGAGAGCTGCTGCTTCGCAGACCACGCGGCGCCCGCGCCCACGACGCCGAGGCTCCTGAGCGAGGACCTGGCGCCGCTGCTCGTGAACGGCCGTCGCGCGCTGGACCTGGGCCGGTTCGGGAGAGAGAAGGCGGTTGCAGAGTACTCTGACGAGCGCCTGGCAGAGCATGTGGAGTGGGCGTACCGGCGCGCGCTGTGCAACCGGGAGAGGGTGCGACGGATCCTGGTGTTGCACCTGAACCAGATCGGGGACCTGATGTTCACGCTGCCGGCGCTGAAGGCGCTGCGGGAGGAGTTCCCGGAGGCGCGCATCACGAGCGTGGTGCGGCCGCACCTGGCGGGGCTGGTGGCTCACAGTGGGTTTGTGGACGAGGTGGTGCCGCGGGCGACAGGGGGAGACTGGCGAGCGGTAGGGCTGGGGCTGGGGATGCGGGGGGCCCGCCCGGACCTGGCGATCGCGTTCTCGCAGTCGGCGAGCATGGTGCTGTGCGCCTGGCTGTCGGGGGCCCGGCACCGGATCGGGTATGTGGACTCGGACCTGGCGCGGCTGCTGAACCACCGCGTCCAGGCGCGCGGGATCCCTTGCCCGCGCAAGGTGATGCGGCTGATGCGGGCGCTCGGGCTGGCGCCGGAGAAGACCGACTACGTGGGCCTGGTGGGCCTCTCGGAGGCCGATCGGGAGGCGGGAGAGCGACTGCTCGCGGAGGCCTGCCTGTGTGGCGATGGACCGCTGATCGCGCTCGCGCCCGGGGAGTCTGACCAACGGCCCTACAAGTCGTGGACGGCGCACGGCTTCGCCGAAGTGGCGGAGCGGCTCACACAGGAGGAGGGGGCGCGCCTGGTGGTGGTGGGCGCGGAGAAGGATCGCACCCTGGGCCACGAGATCACCGCCTCGGTGGACCCCCGGCGGCGCTGCAACCTGGCGGGGCGCACGACGCCGGCGCAGCTCGCGGCGGTGCTCGCTCGCTGCGACGCGCTGATCGGCATTGACTCGGGGCCCATGCACGTTGCGGCCGCGATGGGCCGGCCCGTGGTGGCGCTCTTCGGGCCCACCGACCCGGACCGGACGGGGCCCATGGGCGAGGGGCACGAGATCATCTTCCACCGGCAGGCCTGCTGGCAGCCCTGCATCCACCCCGTGGCCCCCGCCTGCTCCGAGCGGGAGTGCATGCTGGCGATCCAGCCGGGCGAGGTAGTGGAGGCGGCGCGGCGCATCCTGGCGCGGTCGGCGCGGCCCCCGGGCGAGCTCGAGCTGTCCCGCCGCGGCGACGGGAGGCGGCGGGAGGGGCCCTGATGGCGATCTCGGTGGTGGTCGTGGCCCGGGACGAGCAGGAGAACATCGGTGCCTGCGTGGCGAGCGCCGCGTGGGCCCACGAGGTGCTGGTGGTGGACACCGGAAGCCGCGACGCCACCGCCGAGGTCGCCCGCGCCCAGGGGGCGCGGGTGATGGAGCACGAGTGGCTCGGCTACGGGCCGACCAAGAACTGGGCCTTCGGCCAGGCCCGCGGGGACTGGGTGCTCAGCCTGGATGCGGACGAGCGGGTGAGCGAGGCCCTGGCGCGGGAGATCCCCGAGGTCGTGTCCTCCCCTCGGTGCGCGGGCTATGAGATGCCGCGGCGCTTCCACCTCCGCGGCCGCTGGCTCCGACACGGCGGCTGCTACCCCGACTACCAGCTCCGGCTCTTCCGACGCGGCCGCGCCCACTACGACGAGCGTTCCCTCGTCCACGAGCGCCTGCTAGTTCAGGGACCCGTCGGTCGACTGCGTGGCCACCTCGACCACTTCAGCTATCCCACCTTCTCGGACTACCTCCGCAAGCTCGACGAGTACAGCACGCTGTGGGCCCGGGAGGCCTTCGCCCGCGGGCGCCGGGCTCGCTGGCACCACAGCTTCTCTTTCGCCACCGCCTTCTTGCGCCGCTACCTGCTCAAGGCCGGGTTCCTGGACGGCGCGCCGGGCGCGACCTGGGCGCTCTTCGCCGGACTCCACAGCTACGCGAAGTACGTGAAGCTCGCCGAACTGGAGCGGGCCGGCAGGGGAGCGGGTGGCGGCGGTGGGTGAGTGGGCCGGGCGGGAGCGCTGGCTGATCGTCAGCTACTGGGCGAACTGCCCGGGACGAGCTCCCTCCCAGCACCTCGACGACCGGCTCCCACACCTGCGCGCCGCGGGGATCGAGGTGGAGATGGTCGCCAGCATCTGCGGAGCGCGGCCGGCCGGCTGGGGGCCTCGCTGGCACCGGGTGCTCTCGCTCTCGCCCTCGGGGTGTCGCTTCGAGCTGAGGCACGCGGCGAGACGGCTGCCCCGGCCCTGGGGCTGGCTGGTCAAGTCCGCGCTGGGGGTGGTGGTGCTGCCGTGCTACTGGCTCGAGAAGCTGGCCCTCCCGGTGGAGAGCACGTTCTGGTGGTGGCTGTCGGCCGGG
The DNA here is from genome assembly GCA_964385645.1 of uncultured bacterium. GTDB lineage: Bacteria > Armatimonadota > Hebobacteria > Hebobacterales > Hebobacteraceae > CAYLPT01. The sequence goes on along the minus strand of CAYLPT010000036.1, from coordinate 11,368 downwards.
CCGGCGGGGCTGGGATGGGCCATGCGGCGCCGGCCCGATATCGTGTACTCGACCGGGGGGCCGATGAGCGCCCACCTGGCGGCGGCGCTGATCTCGCGGGCGCTGCGACTGCCCTGGATCGCCGAGATCCAGGACCCGCTGCACCATGAAGCCCGCGGCCGGGGACGGCTTCACCGGTGGCTGGCGACCAAGGTGGAGAGGCTGGTGCACGCCCGGGCCACCGGGGTGGTCTACCTCACTCGCGCGGCCCGCGACCGCGCGGCGGCGCGCGCGGGAGGGGCGGCGAAGCTCGCCGCCATCTACCCGGGCGCGGAGGTGCGGTGGGCTGGCCATCGCGCCCCGGGCGAGCGCATGGAGATCGCCCACGTGGGCACCCTGAGCGGCTCGCGAAACGCGGGCAGCCTGCTGGCGGCGCTCGCGCGCCTGGCCGCGCGCCGCCCTGAGGTCCGACGCCGAATCCGCCTGCGGCTCGTCGGCTGGCTCGACCGCGCGGCGCAGGGCCAGGCGCGCTCCTTCCTCCACCCCGAGATGGTGGAGGCCCCGGGGCGGGTGCCCCGGCCGGCCGCGCAGGCGGCGATGGCGGACAGCGACCTGCTGGTGGTGATACAGAACTGCGACGCGCGCTCGGAGGAGACCATCCCCTCCAAGGTGTACGAGTACCTGGCGGCCGGCCGACCGGTGCTGGGGCTGACCTTCCGCAACCCGGAGCTGGCAGAGATGCTCCGCGAGGCCGGCCACACCGCCGTTGAGGCGGATGATGTGGGCAGCATCGGGGCGGCCCTGGAGACCGCCTATGAGCGCTGGCGTCGGGGGGAGCTGTCGGCCGAGCCCTGTCGTCGCTACCGGGTGGAGTGCGCGGTCGCGGAGCTGATCGCCTGGGCGCGGCGCCTGCGTGCGGCCGGGGCCGGGGGACGGAGCGGTGATGCAACGTGAGCGCAGCACCCTGCACGACGCCGAGCGGCGCGGCGCGCACGGGGCCGGCGGTGGAGGGCCGGCCGGCGAGCGGTGGCTAGTGCTCAGCCATGCCGCCAACCTCAACGGAACCGCGTGTTCGCACCACATAGACGACCGGCTGCCCCACCTCGCCGCCGCCGGCGTGGAGGTGCACATGATCACCAGCACCGAGGGCCCGCGGCCGCCAGGATGGGGCGGACGGTGGCGCCGGGTGCCTTCTCCGACCGCCTCCGGTCTCCAGTACGAGGTAGGCCAGCTCACCAGGCGCATGCCTCGGCCCTGGGGTCGGCTGGCGAAGCTGCTGCTGGCCCTGCCCGTGGCGCCTCTCTACCAGGTGGAGAAGCACGCACTGCGCCTCGAGCGCAGCTTCGGGTGGTGGCTCTCGGCGGCGGCCATGGGCCTGTGGGAGACGCGGCGGGCGCGCTACGACCTGGTCTACTCCACCGGCGGGCCGCCCAGCGCCCACCTCGCGGCCCTCGTGATCGCCGCCGCGCGCCGCCTGCCGTGGCTGGCGGAACTCCAGGACCCCTTGGTCTTCCAGGGCATCGGCAAGGGCCCCCTCTCCGACTGGGCCACCCCGCGGCTCGAGAGGCTGGTGCATGAGCACGCCGCGGGCGTAGTGTACGTCACCCGGCGCGCCCGCGATGCGGCCGTGGCGCGGACGCAGGGGCGCGCCCCCAGCACGGTGATCTACCCAGGGGCAGAACCGCTGGAGCCGGGGCCGCCGAACTCGGAGCCGGAGATGCGCATCGCCCATGTCGGCACCCTCGACAGGCGGCGCAGCCCGCGCACGCTCCTGCGCGCCCTCGCCCGCCTGGCCGAGCGCCACCCCCAGGCCCGGCGGGAGGTGCGCCTTCTGCTGATCGGGCACACAGGGGGCGCGGTCACACGGCTCGCCCGCGCCTTCCCCTACCCGCAGATGGTGAGCAGCCCGGGCAAGCTCGGGCGCGCGCAGGCGCGGGCCGCCCTCTCCGCCTCCGACCTGCTGGTGCTCATCCAGCACGACCTGAGCGTCTCCCGCGAGACCATACCCTCCAAGACCTACGAGTACCTGGCCGCAGGCCGGCCGGTGGTGGCCCTGGGCTACCAGAACCCCGAGCTGAGGGAGATGCTCGAGGCCGCCGGCCACGTCTACGTCGAGGTGGACGACCTCGAGGGCGTCGCGCGCGCGATCGAGGAGAGCTATCAACGCTGGCGCACCGGCGCCCTCAGGGCGCCGCCGCCCTCACCCTACACAGTGGCCGCGGCCGTTGCCCAACTGCTGGACTGGTCGCGCGCGGTGCGGCAAGGAGGTCTTCTCGATCATGGGAACTGACGCCGACTTCACCCCCGCCTCCGCCAAGGTGGTTCTCCTCGAAGAGGCCAAGGCGCGCGTGGCGGCCTGGCGGGCGGCGGGCGGGAGCATCGCCTACACCAACGGCTGCTTCGACCTGCTGCACCCGGGGCATGTGCGGACACTGGAGGCGGCGCGCCGGCTCGCCCACCGCTTAGTGGTGGGGGTGAACGGCGACGACTCAGCGCGCCGGCTCAAGGGGCCGGGCCGGCCGGTGCTGGGGGAGCGAGAGCGCGCCGAGATGGTGGCTGCGCTGGCCTGTGTGGACCTGGTGGTGATCTTCCCTGAGCTGAGCTCGCTGCCGGTGATCGAGGCGCTGCGGCCGGAGGTCTGGGTGAAGGGAGGGGACTACCGACTGGACACCGTGAACCAGCAGGAGCGCGCGTTCGTGGAGAGCTACGGCGGCCGGGTGGCGCTGGTCGAGCACGTGCCAGGGGTCTCGACGAGCGACATCGTCGCGCGCGTCAAGCGCCTGCCCTGAGCGGGGCTACCACTTGCCGAGGTTCTGGAGCGCGGTGACCACCGCGTGGTAGGCCCGAAACTCGATGAGCTCCTGGCCGAAGAAGCTCTCACGAAGGGCGTCGGCGGCCTCACCCGGGCCGTAGGCGATGAGGAGCGTCCGCAGCAGCAGATGGACCACTAGGCAGCCGGACACCACGCCGAGCAGGGCGCCCACGGCTGGGTCGAGGACATCGAGGGAGAGCAGGGTGCTCTCGTAGATGAGCTTTGAGGCCAGCAGGACGAGCGCGCCGAGGGTGACGAAGACGGCGACGAGCCAGAAGGCCTCGTTGGCGCTCTCGGTGGCGAGCAGGGGGGCGGTCTCGCCCAGGGGCGCGGCGAGGGCGAGGGCGATCCGCAGCACTATGATGCCGCCCACCACATCGAAGATAGCGCGCCCGAAGCCGCGCTGGCTCTCGATCCAGGCGATGAGCGCGATGAGCAGCCCGCCGACGATGTCGAACCAGGTCACTTGCGTTCACCTCCTCCGCGGCGGAGCACGAGCGAGCCATACCCGACGACGGCGCTGCGGTCGCCGATGACATCGCCGGAGGTGTAGTAGCGGAGCAGCTCCGCCTGATGCGGCCCCAGCGCGAGGCAGAAGAAGAGGGCCACCGCCACCGGCACCGGCCCGCACATCGAGATGTCGTGCTGGGCGACCGTGCGCAGCAGCCGGAGCGGGTCGCAGGCGAGGATGGCCTCGATGGCCAGCCGGTCCTGGCGCTGCGCCACCGCGTGGGGCGCCTGGTGGGAGAGGTCGGTGCTGGCGATGACCACCGCCCGCCGGTCGCCGAGGGCGGCGGCGATGGCTTCGCCAATCTCCTGGGCGTCCTCGGCGAGCTCCTCCACAGAGCCGAAGGGGTGGGAGCGGAGGCAGATGGGGCACAGGAGCGGGGCGCGCTCGCCGTAGACGAACTGGAGGAAGGGGACCTGGACCTCGAGGGAGTGCTCGGGGCGGTGGGGCGCCTCGTCGGCGACCAGCAGCCGGGTGGCGGAGATGAGCCGCGCGCCCAGCTCGCGGTCAACCCGGGCGAGGCCGAGGGGGGTGCGCCAGGATTCGGCGAGGGAGACCGCGCCCCGGCGGTCGGCCGCGTAGTGGCTGGGGCCGAGGATGACGGCGACCTCGGGGACGCCGTCGGCGGCGAGGGCGGCGAAGCCGTGGGCGGCCGCGGGGCCGGAGAACATGTAGCCCGCGTGAGGGCTGACAAGGGCGCTGATGAGGCCCGGTGCGTCTGCCGCGGGCGTGGGGAGCCGCCCTGGGCCCAGCGGGTGCAGGAAGCACTCGCGCAGGGACGCCTCCAGCCGCTCTCGCCTCCCCTCGTAGAAGCGGCCGGCGACTGCGGGCTCTCTGACCTCCGCCATCTCTGTGCCTCCCCCGGCGCTGTGGTGGTGCGGCCTCGGGTTGACTTCGGCCGACGCTTCTGCTACCCTACCGCCGCCTCCCCGGGCCGCGCGCCGTTCTGCGACATCGCGGGACAGGCTCGCCCATGCGAATCGCGGTCTTCACCGAGTGCTATCGCCCGATCGTCAACGGAGTGGTGGTATCGGTGGTGACGCTGGCCGGGGAGCTGTCGAAGCAAGGCCACGAGGTGCACATCGTCGCGCCGGCCTACCCCGGACACCGGGAGGTCGAGCCGAACGTGCATCGGCTCCCCTCGGTGTCTCCGCCCAGGCGTCCCCGCTATCCGCTGGCGATCCCCTACAGCGGCCACCTCCTCCGCCGCGCCATCGCCGCCCATCCCCCGGACATCGTGCACTCGCAGCACCCTTTCATCGTGGGGCGCGAGGGCCGTCGCCTCGCCCGGCGGCTGGGCTGCCCCCTGGTGTTTACATACCACACTCTCATCCGAGCCTACGCCCACTATGTGCCCCTGCCCCAGCCCCTGGTGCGACGCCTCGCCGTCTGGGTGAGCCGCGAGTACGCTAACTCGGCCGCCGCGGTGGTGGTCCCCACCGCCTCGGTGGCCGAGGTCCTGCGCTCCTACGGCGTCGTGCGCCCCATCGAGCCAATCCCCACAGGCATTGACCTCGACCTCATCCGCAGCCGCCCCCGGCTGCCCGCGCGGGCGCGCTTCGGGATCCCGGAGGGCGTCCCCCTGATCGCCTACACCGGTCGGATCGCCCGCGAGAAGAGCATTGACATGCTGCTGCAGGCCTTCGCTCTCCTGCCGCGCGCCCTGCACGAGGCGCACCTGCTGCTGATCGGCGGGGGCCCCTGGTATGAGGATTGCCGACGGCTGGCGGAGACCCTGGGCGTCGCCGCGCGGGTCCACGTGACCGGCTATCTGCCGCGCGAGCGGGTGTTCGACTGCCTGGCCGACTCGGATGTGTTCGCCTTCGCCTCCCTGACCGACACCCAGGGCGTGGCGGTGCTGGAGGCGATGGCCCTGGGCGCGCCGCCGGTCGCGGTGCGCTCGGGTGCGGTGGCGGACTTGGTCCGGCCCGGGGTGGATGGGCTGCTGGTGGCGCCCACCGCGGGCGCGCTCGCCGAGGGCCTGGCCCAGGTGTTGCAGTCCGAGGAGCTGCGCCGCGCCCTGGCAGGTCGGGCGCGCGCCCGCGCCGAAGAGTTCTCTGCGGGCCGGATGGCGCAGCGCGTGGTGGACTTGTACCGGCGCGTGCTGTCTGGCTGAGCGGGGTCCGGGCCGATCGGGGATCACCAGCAGTTGGTCAAGGAGCGAGCTCATGTGTGGCATCATGGGATATCTCGGCAGCCGCGACACGGTAGAGGTGCTGCTGGAGGGCTTGCGCAGGCTGGAGTACCGCGGTTACGACTCGGCCGGCGTGGCGGTGCTCGTGGACGGCGCGATCCAGGTTGTCAAGCGGGAGGGCAAGCTGTCTGTGCTCTGCTCGCTGTTGGAGAAGGAGAAGCCAGTGGGCCGGATGGGCATTGCGCACACCCGCTGGGCGACCCATGGCCCGCCCCTGACGCGCAACGCCCACCCCCACACCGACTGCGAGGGCCGGATCGCAGTGGTCCACAACGGCATCATTGAGAACTACCTCGCGCTGCGGGAGCGGCTCCAGGCCGGGGGGCACGAGTTCCGCTCCGAGACCGACACTGAGGTCTTCCCCCACCTGCTCGAGGAGTACTACGACGGCGACCTCGAGAAGGCGCTGCGGCGGGCGCTGCGGGATATCGAGGGCTCCTATGCCGTGGTCGCCATGTGCGATGCCGAGCCCGGCCGCCTCGTGGCCGCCCGCCAGTACAGCCCCCTCGTGGTGGGGCTGGGCGAGCAGGGCGGCGAGAACTTCGTCGCCTCCGACATACCCGCCATCCTCGCCTTCACCCGGCAGGCCTATCTGATTGACAACGGCGAGATGGTCGTGCTGACCGAGGGCGACGTGCAGGTGAAGACCCTGCGCGGGGAGCCGGCGCCCAAGTCGGTCTTCCACGTAGAGTGGGACGCGGCGATGGCCGAGAAGGGCGGCCACAAGCACTTCATGATCAAGGAGATCTTCGAGCAGCCGGCGGCCCTCCGGGAGACCATCGGGGAGCGCATCTCCGGCCGCGGGCCCTCGCTCAACCTGGAGGGGCTGGGGCTGAGCGACGGCTATCTGCGCCGGATCAACAAGATCGCTATCATCGCCTGCGGGACGGCCTCCTACGCCGGCATGGCGGGCCAGTACGCAATCGAGAAGCTGTGCGGGGCGCCGGTGATCGTGGACGTGGCCTCGGAGCTGCAGCACCGCGAGTGCGTCTTCGACCCGCGGACCCTGGGCATCGCCATCAGCCAGTCCGGCGAGACCGCGGATACGCTCCAGGCGATGCGCATGGCGCGGCGCCGGGGCGCCAAGGTGCTGGCGATCACCAATGTGGTGGGCAGCTCGGTGGCGCGGGAGGCGGACGGGGTGCTTTACATCCACGCCGGCCCCGAGATCGGGGTGGCCTCGACGAAGGCCTACACGAGCCAGATCCTGGCTATGTTGCTGTTCTGCGTGCACCTGGGGCAGGTGCGCGGCGCCCTGACAGAGCGCGCGGCGCGGCGGCTCCTGCGCGGCCTCAAGCGCCTCCCCGACCAGGCCGAGGAGGCGCTCCTGCAGGCCGACCACATCCTCGATCTGGCGCGCAAGTACAAGCAGGTGATGCGCTACCTGTACTTGGGGCGAGGCGCGCACTACTGCACGGCGATGGAGGGCGCGCTCAAGATCAAGGAGATCGCCTACCTGGACGCGGAGGGCTACGCCGCAGGCGAGATGAAGCACGGCCCGCTCGCCCTTGTGACCGACGAGGTCGCCATCCTATCAGCGGTGGTCAAGGGGCCGCACTACGAGAAGTCGCTGGGCAACCTCCAGGAGATCCGCGCCCGCGGCGGCAAGGTGATCGCCATCGCCAACGAGGGCGACGAGGAGATCGGCAAGTACGCCGACGACGTGATCCGGATCCCCGAGACCGAGGAGGTGCTTTCGCCGGTGCTCGCGGGCATCCCGATGCAGCTCTACGCCTACTATGTCGCCGACCTGTGGGGTCGGGAGATTGACCAGCCCCGCAACCTGGCCAAGAGCGTGACCGTCGAATAGCCCACGGGGAGCGCCCGGCCGGCAGGGGTTGGGCAGGGGCCGGAGAAGCGAGGCCGTGACGAGCCGGCAGGGGGGAGGCCGATAGATGGCCGGAGAGGGAGATCGTCGGGCGCGGGCGCCGCGGTGGCAGAACGCCATCGCGTGGTGCGCCGGCCTCGGGCTGGTGGGCCTGTTCAGCGTGGGCGCGGCCCGCTGCCGGGGCGAGGCAGGCTGGGCGCCGTTCGGGCCGGAGGGGGACATCCCGCGCCTGCTGGGCTCAGGTACGCTCCCGCTGCTGCTGGCCTTGAGCTGCCTGGGGCGAGCGGCGAGGCGGCTGCTGTCCGGGGGACGCCGCGCCATCCCGGCGCGGGCGCAGGGGTGGCCAAGGGGAACGCCGCAGGCCGTTGACAGCGGTGGCGCGACGGCCTAGAATCAGGGGCGCTCTGGCAGCCGGGGCATGATTCGGGGTCCCCATCGTCGTCGTGACACTCGTCCGCGGCGTTGACCGCGCGGTCGGGTCGGCTTCTGGCCCGGGGGGCGGCGGTCGGCGTTCCGCCGGGCCACCGGGCGTGGCGAGCGAGGAGCGCATCACCGGCTGCCGGAGGCAGTGTGGCGGGAGCCGGCGGCCACGAAGGGAGCTCGACCAACATGGGGACTACGCACTCTCCGCAGGGGGCAGTTGAGGGCCAAAGGCCCAGGCGCGTTGCCCGCGCGGCCGGGGCAGGAAGGGCGGTCGGCGCGGTGGTGCTGACCGCCGTCGTCGTGCTGGTCGGTCTCGTTGCAGTGGACCTGGCGGCTACCTGGTGGTGGGCCTGGGGGCTCCCGACACACAGTCTCGCCTCCGAGATGGGGGTGTTCGCAGGGGTGATCCTGCTGCTGGCCCCAGCGGCCATCCTCGTCGGGATCATTGGCAGACGGTGGTGGGCGCCGGCGGTAGGTGCCTTCCTCGCCGGGTGTGTTCTCTGGCTCGGTCAGTCTGTTCCAGCGGTGTGGCGAGCACAGTCGCCTGTCAACATCGGCCTTGCCGCTGGGCTTCACCTCGTTGCGGCGGCGATCGCGGGGGGCTGCGGGCTGCTGGGGGCGCGGCTGTCGCCGGAGCGCCGCGGACACGCGGTCGCGGTCGCAGTCGGCTGGACGTGGCTGGGTGGAGTTGTGGGGGCGGCCTTCGGTCTGGAGTGGGGGGCGATAAGGTCCTCCTCCGTCGCCCTGGCGTCGCTACTCACTGCGGCCGGGGCGTTCCTGGGGCTCAGCATGGCCCTGCTCGCGGCGTGGCGGATGCGCGGCCCGGGGCATCGGTGGACGCTGGGGGCGGCCGCGGTGGTATGGGTGATTGTGGCTGTAGGGGCGGTGACAGCGGCCGCTCTCTCTGAGACCCGGGGTGTTCTCGCGCGCGCGCCGGCCTGGTTGTGGGCCGTAGTCGGGACGGCGGCCGTTTCGGCGCTGCTATTCGTGGCGGCCGCGGTGAGGGGGAGGCGGCTGGCGAGGTGGGCGCCGGTCTCGCTGCTTCCGGCGCTGGGCGCGGCGGCGGCGCTGCTCGCCGCCACCCTTCTGGGACTCTCGGCAGTCCGTGAGTGGCCTTCTCACCTGGGGGAATGGCACGAGGAGCGGGAGGCGGAGCCCCTGGGCTCACTCTACGCGGCGCTACAGGTGAGCCCGGAGACGACCGTCTACATCGAGCTAGCCGATGACGCCCTGCGCGTCGCCAGCAGCCCGGAGGGCCTGGCCGCCGCGGCGCCGGCGCCGGCCGAGAGGCAGCCTATGGCCGCCTCCTATCCGGCCGTCGAGCTGCCGGTGCCGGCCCATGACCTGCCCGAAGGGTGTCGGCAGGTGCTCTCCTCGTTCAGGGTGTTCCGCTTCGCTGCCGGCGAGATGACGCCGGAGGAGCGGCTAGAGTCGCTCTCTTGCCTCATGACCTCAGTGTCGAAGTGGGGGGAGGGCGCTGACGAGTGGGCGTGTGTCACGCAGGGCCCGCTCGAGGGCCTCAGCCTCTCCCTGGAGACGGTGGAGCCGCTTCCCTTCCTCATTCCCGGGCGGGTCACGGCCCTGAAGGTGATCGCCGCACCCGGCCGGGAGGGAGGGGACACGGTGGGGCTGGCGGTGCAGGCGATGTCGGGCGAGGTGCCGGTGGCTGACGTGCAGCGCAACGGCGAGAGCGTGAAGGCGGCGCTGGTGGTGACCGACAGCGCGGGGCGGGAGACCGCCTCCACGCGGGACACCCTCGAGAACCTTGGCTTCACCTGAGGGGGCCCCTGCTACTCCGTGGGAGTGGCCAAGCGGGAGCGGTACCGGGCACACGCGACCATAGATGTGGGCCCCCTGGGAGGGCGGCTGGAGGCCGAGACCACGTTCACCCTGGAGGAGGTGCGCTCGCCAGCGCGGCGGTAGAGCGGGGAGCGGGATGGGCCGCAGGCCCGTCTGCGTCAGGGCACCGCGAACCTGGACCGATAGGCTTCTCTGAGGGACGCGCGCCTCGGCCGCCGGGGCGGGTTTGACCGAGGCGCCGGCGGGGAACAAGGCCTGTGCCTGTGCAACGCACAGGGAGCGGCCCCGGAGAGGCGCCCCAGACGGCGGGGACGGGGCCGCTCTGCCTGGCCTCGGTCCCATGCTGCGACGGAGGCAGGACCTAGCCGTCAGGCAGCCTCTCTGTCCTCTCCAGTACGATCCGTTCGCCGCCCCGCAGCACCTCCAGCACGATCGGCTCGCCCCGCTCTTGGAGCGCCTCCACAGCCGCCTGGAGGCGGCGGGCCATCTGCTCCCGCTGACCGTTGCAGGTGATGATGACGTCTCCCTCCTCGACCCCTATGACCTCAAGCGGCCAGGGCTTGTCCGCGGGTACGAAGCCGGTGATCTGCAGCCCCTGGGGCTCGGTCGCGCTGGGCCTGCCGGTGACCCCGAGGGGCACGAGGTCGGCGGGAGAGGAGGGCTGCCGCTGCTCCCGGGGGCCCGGGGGCATAGGCGTGGGGACCGCCTCGGCCTGAGGGATAGGCGCCGGCGAGGCAGCGGGCCGCCTCGTGGAGACGACGAAGGCCGCCGACAGCACGACGACGAGCAGCAGCGCGGCGATGAGATACTGGGTCTGCTTTCTCACTCCGGACCTCCTGGGGAATCGCCCCCGGCAAGCGGGAAAGTCTCCGGCCGCCTGGTCTCCCGGGGATGCCGCCGCATTAGCCGCCCGCCCCCGAATCTCCTGCGACTCCCGCGAGACCGTGGGGACATCCAGTGCGACCAGGCGTCCCCCTCCAGGAGACGGGACGATCAGGGTTCGGGCGGTGAGGAACTGGCGTCGGCCCACGCGGAGCGGATCGGGCGCCCCTGTGCCCCGGAGCGGCGCAGACTCGCTACCCAGACTCCCCCTCGCTCCCGCCCAGGAGGCGCTCGATCTCGGCGATGAGCTTGTCGGCGTCCACGGGCTTGTCGAAGAACGCCTGCACGGGGAGGTACTCGTAGGGCTGGTAGGTGCTGTCGGCCTGATCAGGGTAGAGCTTGACAGGGCTGGTCTCGTGGATGGCGGTGAGGACGATGATGGGCAGGTCCCTGAGGGCGGGGTCAGGGTCCTTGCGCAGCGTCCAGACGAAGTGGAACCCCTCCGTGCCGGCTGGCATCATCACATCGAGCAGGATGAGGTTGGGGCGCTCCTTGCGCACTGCCTCCAGGCCCTGCTCGGCGTTGGGGGCGCTGGCGGTGGCGTAGCCGTTCTTCTCGAGCACGAGGGTGAGGGCCTCTACGGTGTCGGGATCGTCCTCGACGATGAGGATCTTCGGCTTCTCTCTCTCTGCCATGCTGGCTCTCCTCAAGCTGGGCCGGTGGGTGCGGCCGGCCGGGCGCTAACTGATCCTGGGCAGCAGCACACGGAAGGTGCTGCCGGTGCCCTCTTCGCTCTCGATCTCGAGATGACCGTTGTGGGCCTCGATTATCTGCCTGCAGATGGACAGCCCCAGGCCGGTGCCGGTCACCTGCATGGTCTCCTGTGTGCGCACCCGGTAGAAAGCTTCGCCCAGGCGGGGGATGGCTCCTTGGGGAATCCCGACGCCGGTGTCCCTCACCTCGATGGCGACATAGCCGTTGGTCACCCGCCCCGCGATGTCC
>CAYLPT010000035.1:0-11461 GCA_964385645.1 uncultured bacterium | reverse complement strand
GAACTTCGGGGGGCTGGCGTTTCCCTTCGTGAAGGACAAGCTGAACGGCAGGGAGATAGACATCATCGCGTGCGAGCCGGAGTCGTGCCCGACGCTGACGCGGGGGCTGTACCGGTACGACTACGGGGATACGGCGCAGCTCACCCCATTGCTGAAGATGTACACGCTGGGGCATACCTTCGTGCCGGCGCCGATCCACGCCGGCGGGCTGCGCTACCACGGGGATGCGCCGCAGATGTGCCTGCTGGTGAACAAGGGGGTCATCGAGGCGCGGGCCTTCCACCAGCTCCCGACCTTCGAGGCGGCGCTGACCTTCGCGCGCACAGAGGGGATGCTGCCGGCGCCGGAGACCGCGCACTGCATCCGAGCGGCGATTGACGAGGCGCTGAAGTGCAAGGAAACGAGGCAGGAGAAGTGCATCCTGATCGGCTACAGCGGGCATGGCTTCTTCGACCTCGGGGCCTACGAGCGCTACCTGGCGGGCGACCTGGTGGACTACGAGTACCCGCGGGAGAAGATCGAGGCCGCGCTGAAGGACCTCCCGGAGGTCGCCGAGCCGGCCTAGGGGAGGTGGGGGTCGGACCGGACGCGAGGGGGCCGGCGCGCGCGCCGGCCCCGCGCTTCGCCTACGCTATGCATAGCGCAGGAGCTTGCCCTCTGCCCCGAGGGAGGTTGGCCATTGCGAATGAAGAGGAGCGCGCACCGTGACCCCGCGGGAGAGTATCATCGCTGCCTTTGAGCGCCGGCCGCCACAGGGCCGGGTGCCGCACTTCGAGTTGGTGTTCTACCTCACGATGGAGGCCTTCGGGAAGGTCCACCCCGAGCACCGCCATTACGCGCAGTGGGACCAGATGGAGGAGAAGGAGCGCCGCCTCCACCGCCGGGACATCGCCGAGGTGCACGTCGCGACAGCTGAGCGCTTCGAGCACAGCGCCATCGTGCTGCTCCCCAACCCGGACCGCGAGGAGGAGGCGATGCGCCTGGTGGACGAGGTGCGAGAGATCTCCGGCGACCGGTACTTCCTGATGCTGCAGGGCGACGCCACCTTCCACATCCCCGACGGCGCTCACATGACCGACTTCGCCTGCCGGCTGGTGGACGAGCCGGAGGCCGTCAAGCGCGGGGCCGCGGCCAGCGTGGCCGCCGCGCTGGCGCGGGCGGAGCGGCTGCGCGACCACGGAGGGCTGGACGGGTTCGCGCTCTGCGCGGACTACTGCTTCAACTCCGGGCCCTTCCTGAGCCCTGCGCAGTTCTCCGAGTTCATCGCACCCTACCTCGCAGAGCTGGTGGCCGGCTACCGAGACATGGGCTTCTACGTGATGAAGCACACCGACGGCAACATCATGCCGATCCTCGACCAGCTCGTGCAGGCGCGGCCGCACGCGCTGCACTCACTCGACCCCCAGGCTGGAGTGGATATCGCAGAGGTGAAGCGCCTCTACGGGGACCGGCTTTGCCTGGTCGGCAATGTGAACTGCGCGCTCCTCGACACTGGCACGGAGGAGGAGGTCGTCGAATCCGCGCGCTACGCCCTGCGCCACGGGATGCCGGGTGGCGGGTATGTGTTCTCGACGAGCAACTGCATCTACACCGGCATGCGCCTGTCGCGCTATGAGCTGATGCTGGAGGTGTGGCGCAAAGAGGGGGTCTACGCGTAGCGCGGTGGCGCCCGCAGGGCGCGCGTTACGGGCAGGGCAGGCGGGCGTCTCCTGCCGCTGCAGCGCGCGCTTGTCTCTGCATGTGCGCCCCCGCGCGCCCTGGGGGGGCGGAGGGCGGTGTCTGCCTCGCTTCGCTCAGGGCACGCTCAGACACCACCCCATAGCAGAGTGCCGACCGAGCAGGGGGAGGGCAGGCTCGCGGAGAAGAGGAGCGGCGGGGGCTCAGGTCGAAAGACTCATCCTGACGGGTTCGAGGGGGCCCAAGTCGGACGGAACGGGTGCGCGCGCCGCGGGCGGGGCTGTCCCCGCCTGTGGGCGCGTGTGGGTGGGCCGAAGGGCGACGGAGACCTGTCTGCGCGAAGCGCAAAGGACAGCATAGGCATGATGATCGAGATCAGAATCCACGGGCGGGGCGGGCAGGGGTCGGTGACCGCGGCCGAGCTGCTGGCGGTGGCGGCCTTTGACGACGGCCGGGAGGCGCAGGCCTTCCCGGCCTTCGGGGTGGAGCGGCGGGGCGCGCCGGTGATGGCCTTCTGCCGTATCAGCGATGGGCCCATCCGCATCCGCAGCCAGATCTACGCGCCCGACTACGTGATCGTGCAGGACCCCACCCTGCTGGAGGCGGTGGACGTGCTCTCGGGCCTCAAGGAAAGCGGCGCCGTGCTCATCAACAGCGAGCGGCCGGCGGCCGAGCTGGGGCTCGACACCAAGGCGCGGGTGGTGACCTTCCCGGCCACCCAGATCGCGCTGGAGGAGCTGGGCCGGCCGATCATGAACACCGCCATCATGGGCGCCTTCGCGGGCCTCTCGGGCGCGATCAGCTTCGAGGCCATCGAGCGGAGCATCAGGCACCGCTTCTCCGACGAGCTGGCGGAGAGGAACGTGAAGGCCGCCCGGCGGGCGTACGAACTGATGAAGGAGCAGAGCACATGAGCGCGGCCCACAAGCAAGCGCGCCGCAAGCCCCCCCTGGGCATCGTCACCCGGCCCGGGACCTCCCTGCGCAACAAGACCGGCCCGTGGGGCATCCTGCGGCCGATCTTCGACTGGGAGAAGTGCACCGGGTGCAACACCTGTGAGTCCATCTGCCCGGAGGGCTGCATCCGCCACCTGGAGCGCAAGCAGTACGAGGCCGACCCCGAGTTCTGCAAGGGCTGCGGGATGTGCGCGGCGGCCTGTCCGGCCGGCGCGATCACCATGGAAGAGGAGCACCGCTGATCCGCGCGCCCGGCGCGCCGGACAGCCCCCTGCTAGAGGAGCGGCGAGCATGAGGAAGATGATCGAGGGTTCGCGGGCGGTCGCGGAGGCCGTCGGCCTGTGCCGCCCGGACGTAATATCCGCCTACCCCATCACCCCCCAGACCCACATTGTCGAGGAGCTGTCCCAGATGGTCGCCGACGGCGACATCGAGGCCGAGTACGTGCGGGTGGAGAGCGAGCACTCGGCCGCCAGCGTCTGCCTGGGCGCGGTGGCCGCCGGCTCCCGGGCCTACTCGGCGACCACCTCCCAGGGGCTGATGCTGATGGCGGAGGTGTTGTTCAACATCGCGGGGATGCGACTGCCGATGGTCATCACGGGCGTGAACCGCGCCCTGTCCGCCCCCCTGAGCATCTGGAACGACCACCAGGATACCATGGCGGTGCGGGACTCCGGCTGGCTCCAGCTCTACGCCGAGCACAGCCAGGAACTCCTCGACATGCACATCCAGGCCTACAAGATCTCCGAGGACGACCGGGTGCTGCTCCCCGTCATGGTGTGCATGGACGGCTTCGTCCTCACCCACACCTACGAGAGCGTGGATGTGCCCGAGCAGGAGCAGGTGGACGCCTTCCTGCCCCCCTATGCACCGCTGTATAAGCTGGACCCAGCGGACCCCTACACCCTCGGCGCCTATGCCGGCCCCGAGATCTACCAGGAGATCCGCTGGGAGCTCCAGCGCGACGCCCTCGCCTCCAAGGAGGTCGTCAAGGAGGTCGCCCGCGACTTTCGGGGCGCCTTCGGCCGCTGGTACGGCGATGTCCTCGACCCCTACCGCTGCGATGACGCGGAGGTCGTCTTCGTGGCCATGGGCACGGTGGTGGGCACGCTGCGCGACTGGGTGGACGCGCGCCGCGAGCAGGGCCGCAAGGTCGGCGTGCTCAAGCTGCGCTGTTTCCGCCCCTTCCCGCGGGAGGAGCTGCGGGAGGCGCTGGCGGGCGCCGACCGGGTGGTGGTGCTGGAGAAGGCGATCAGCCCGGGCGGCTACGGCATCCTGGCCGCGGAGCTCAGGGCCGCGCTGTACGGGCAGAAGCACAGCCCGCCGGTCGCCTGCGGCGTGACCGGGCTGGGCGGAAGAGATATCACCTTCGAGACCCTGGACGAGATGCTGGCGCGCGCGGAGAAGGGCGAGACGGAGTTCTTCGCCGGGCTGCGGGCCGAGCTGCTGGAGGCGCGCTGAGATGACGAGCACACAGGCTGAGTTCGAGTACGACCTCTCCCGGGGCTTCCTGCCCGGCCATCGGGCTTGCGCGGGGTGCGGTCAGGCGACGGCGGTCCGTCTGGTGATGGAGGTGGCGGGGCCCAACACCATCGTCGCCAATGCCACCGGCTGTCTGGAGGTGTTCAGCAGCCCCCACCCCGAGTCGGCCTGGGGCGTGCCGTGGATACACTCCCTGTTCGAGAATGTGGCCGCGGTGGCGGCCGGCATCGAGGCGGCCCTCAAGCGCCAGGGCAAGCTCGAGGGGACCAATGTGCTCGCCTTCGGCGGCGACGGGGCGACCCTGGATATCGGCTTCGGGTCGCTGTCAGGGATGATGGAGCGGGGCCACGATGTGCTCTACGTGTGCATGGACAACGAGGCCTACATGAACACGGGCGTCCAGCGTTCTGGCTCCACCCCCTTCGCCGCCGCCACCACCACCAGCCCCGCTGGCCGGCGCTCCTTTGGCGAGGACCGGCCGAAGAAGAACCTGCCCGCCATCGCCGCCGCGCACGGCATCCCCTATGTCGCCACCGCCTCCATGTCCTTCTTCGCCGACGTGCGCCGGAAGGTGAAGAAGGCCCTCGGCACGCGGGGCGCGAAGTACCTCCAGATCCACGTCCCCTGCCCGCCCGGGTGGGGATATGAGGAGCGGCTGACAATGGAGGTGGGCCGGCTGGCGGTCGAGTGCGGGCTCTATCCGCTGGTCGAGTGGGAGAACGGTCAGGTCACCCGGGTGCGCAAGATCAAGCAGGTCCCGGTGGAGGAGTACCTGAAGACCCAGCGCCGCTTCCGCCACCTGTTCCGCAGCGAGGAGGGCCGCCAGCAGATCGCCAAGATCCAGGAGCTGGCGAACGAGAACATCCGCAGCTACGGTCTCGCGCAGGAGTGAGCCCCTCCCGCCCCGCCTTCGGGGCGGTGCTGCGCCGGGAGGAGGCAGGAGCGGGCCGGGCGAGAGGCAAACCGGGAGGGCGGCAGCCACGCCAGGCGCGGGCCGCCGCCTAGGAGACCGTCCTTGATCTCCTTTGGCCCCGATGTCTGCCGTGATTTCGACCGGGCCGTCAGCAAGGAATGGCTGGAGACCGACGGCCTTGGCGGGTATGCGTGCTCCACCATCATCGGCGCCAACACCCGCCGCTACCACGGCCTCCTGATCGCAGCCCTCAGGCCCCCCACCGAGCGGACCCTCCTGCTCTCCAAGCTGGAGGAGACCCTCGCCGTCGGCGACCTCGAGTACGACCTGTCCTGCAACCAGTACCCGGGCGCCATCCACCCCCAGGGGCACCTTCACCTGCGCACGTTCCGCCTCGACCCTTTCCCCACGTTCGTGTATGAGGTCGGCAGCGGCGTCCGGCTCGAGAAGACCGTCGCCATGTGCCACGGCCGCGGCCTCACCATTGTCCGCTACCGGCTGGTCGCCGGAGGCGGCACCGTCGGGCTGATCGTCCGCCCCCTCGTCAACTGCCGCAATCACCACCACCTCACCCGTGAGAACCCGCACTTCAGCACCGCGGCCCAGGTGTCAGGGGCAAAGGACGTCGTCACCCTTCAGCCCTACCCCCACGCGCCCGCCCTCCACCTCTATGTCTCCGGCTCCTACTTCGAGCCCTGGGGGCACTGGTACCACAACTTCGAGTACCGCGAGGAGGCCGCCCGCGGGCTGGACTACCGCGAGGACCAGTACAGCCCCGGCTTCTTCACCGTCGAGCTCGAGGAGGGCGACGCCTGCTATGTCCTCGCCTCCACCGAGCCGCCCCGCGGGGCCGACCCCGAGGCCCTGCTCGCCGGCGAGCGCCGGCGCCGCGCCGCCCTCGCCCCCGCGTGGGCCGAGGAGGGCCTGCGCACCCTGGCCCGCTCCGCCGACGCCTTCCTGGTCGGCGCCCCGGAGGCCGGGGCCGGCCAGCCGCACGGAGTCATCGCCGGCTACCCGTGGTTCGAGGTGTGGGGCCGGGACACCATGATCAGCCTGCCCGGTCTCACGCTCGTCACCGGCCGTCCCCAGGCGGCGGCCTCCGTCCTGCGCGCCTTCGCCAGGCAAGCCAGCCAGGGCATGATCCCCAATCGGATTCCCGACCGCGGCGAGCAGCCCGACTACAACACAGTCGACGCGACCCTGTGGATGTTCTGGGCCGCCCACAAGCACCTCGATTACACCGGCGATCGCGAGCTCGTGGAGGGGGAGCTGCTGCCCCTGTTGCTCGACATCATCGAGTGGCACATGCGGGGGACGCGCTACGGCATTGGCGTGGCCGAGGACGGCCTGCTGCGGGCGGGCGGCCGGGGCACCCAGCTCACCTGGATGGATGCGAAGGTGGGGGACTGGGTGGTCACGCCCCGCCACGGCAAACCGGTCGAGGTCAACGCGCTCTGGCACCACGCGTTGCGCTTCGTCGAGGGCCTCGGCGCGCGCCACGCCGGCCCGCCAGCGGAGGAGGTCCGGCGGCGCTTCGAGGAGCGCTTCTGGAACGAGGAGGTGGGCCACCTCAACGATGTGGTGGACGGCGACGCCCCGGCGGACGCCTCTCTGCGGCCCAACCAGATCATCGCGGTGAGCCTGCCCTACCCGGCGCTCGAGGGCGAGCGCGCCCGGCAGGTCGTGGACCTGGTGCGCCGCCATCTGCTGACGCCCTACGGCCTTCGCACCCTCTCGCCGCACGACCCGCGCTACTGCGGCCGCTACGAGGGTGATGTCCGGCAACGGGACGGCGCGTACCACCAGGGGACGGTCTGGGCGTGGCTGCTCGGCCCCTTCCTCACCGCCTATGTGCGCACCGCCCCCAACCCCGCGGCCGCCCGCCGCGAGGCGCGGCGGTGGCTAGCGCCCCTCTGGGACCACCTGCAGGAGGCCGGCCTTGGCCACGTCTCGGAGATCTTCGACGGCGACCCGCCGCACCGGCCCCGCGGCTGTATCGCGCAGGCCTGGAGCACAGCTGAGGTGCTGCGCGCGGCCATCGAGGACCTCGGGCTCGGCGCCCCCGCGCAGCCCAGTTGCTTGCCCAGAGACCCTACCATGTCAGGAGAGCAACATGGAGACGATCCAGACCAACACACGATCTCGGGCCGAGGCGGTTGAAATCACGCGACAAGTCCAGGAGGTGGTATCGCGCAGCGGCATCATGGACGGGTTTGTTGTCGTCTCCAGCCCACATACCACCGCGGGGGTGACGGTGAACGAGCACGCGGACCCGGATGTGATGTCAGACATCATGTCCACACTCGACCGACTGGTGCCGCGAAGCGGCCCGTATGCTCACGTCGAGGGGAACGCCGACTCGCATGTGAAGGCGACCCTGGTCGGCCCCTCGGTCTGCCTCCCGGTCGAGGGCGGCCGGTTGGCCCTGGGGACGTGGCAGGGGGTGTTCTTCTGCGAGTTCGACGGGCCGCGGCGGCGCCGTATCGTCGTCCAGGTCGTGGGGACCTCCTGACCTCTGGCAGGCGCGAAACAGGGCGACCTGGAGGCATGGGTCGCCCTGTTCGCAGCGCCGAGCACATCCGGGGCTATCCGATCCGTCTCGTGACGGAAGCTCCTCCGGAGCTCCCCCGCGCCGGCGGCCCCCTCCGCGGCCCCTGGTCCGCACAGGACAGGCCTGTGCCGGCACGAGAGCGTGGCCGGATGTGTCTCGGGCTTCCCCCCAAACCCCATCGCTGGGACTGGGTCGTATGCTCTTGTCAACTCCGGCGGAACAGGGCCGGGCACGGCGGGGAGATGCCCGGCCCCTGTCCGCTGCGGGCGCGGCCTGCGCGCCCTGTGGGCCTCTCGGCTCGGGTGGGGCCCCCGCGACGAGGCGGCGCCGCGAGGGCCCCGCCGATCGCTGCCGCTGAGGTGCCGCTGGCGCTGCGTTCCCTGTGGTGACGTGGACTTCGCCGGCTGCTGGAGGCGCCTGGTCGAAGGCGGCGCGATCGTCCGCGGTCAGCCCGTTGCGCTTGCGCGTTCCTGGCGCTTCCCCCGCCCCAATGAAGAACCCCCTCGACCGCAGTCGAGGGGGCCTCCGTGACCCAACACGCTGCTCCCTAGAGCAGCTCTCTCGAGGACGCACACACAAGGTACCGGAAACCACGCCTCCCGTCAACAGGGCGCCGCTGCTCTCTTGTTCGGAACCCGCGACACGCTCCTGGCGGAGATGCCGCCCTTGTCAGGCAGAGGGCGCGAGGCGCCTGTCCAGCCTACAGCCTTCGCGCATCCGGGGACTACGCGGCCGGCTTCTTGGGGCCTGGACGCCCCAAGGATGTTGTCTCCGTCCTCAGGCGCACCGCGAATAGCCGCACGCGCGGCAGACCACACAGCCTTCAGCGATCTCCAGCACGGTGCCGCAGTCGGGGCACTCGGGGTTGAACCCGACGCTCGCCAGGCTGGGCTTCGAGAGCGCGCGGGGGGCCGGTTGTTCGCTCTCCTCGCGGTCGCTGCCCTTGCCGTTGCTGGCGAGATAGCGCTCGATCGCCTTGCCGATGGCGTCGGCGCACGACAGCGTGACCGCGCCCCGGTCCCACGAGGGCATCGGGCAGCGGATCCCCTTGAGCTGCTCAGCGATGGAGCGGGGGTCCACGCCAGAGCGCAGGGCGAGGGAGATCATGCGGCTGGTGGCCTCGGACTGGGAGGCGGTGCACCCCCCCGACTTGCCGATGGTCGTGAACACCTCGCAGAGCCCCTCCTCGTCCTCGTTGATGGTGATGTAGAGGTTCCCGCAGCCGGTGTTCACCTTCTCGGTGGTGCCTCGAGTGAGGGTGGGTCGGGGGCGGGGCATGATGGAGGCCGCGCGCACTGTCACCGCGGCCGCCTCTTGCGCCTTCACGGGGGCCTTGGCGCCCGCGCTCAACACCTGTGATTCGCGGGACTCGTCCCGGTACACCGTCACGCCCTTGCAGCCCAGCTCGTAGGCCAGCAGGTATACCCGGCGGATGTCCTCCTTCGCGGCCTCCCGGCGGAAGTTGACGGTCTTGGAGACCGCGTTGTCCGTGAAGCGCTGGAACTCCGCCTGCATGCGCACATGCCACTCGGGGGCGATGTCGTAGGCGGTGACGAACAGCCGGCGCACCTCCTCAGGCACCCCCTCGACCTCCGCCAGCGACTTGCGCCCCGCGATCTCCGCCATCAGCTCCTTGCTGTAGAAGCCCCGCGCCCGCGCCACCTCCTCGAAGAGGGGGTGGACCTCGAGGAACTCCTCGCCGTCGAGGATGCGGCGGGTGAAGACCACCGCGAACAGCGGCTCGATCCCGGAGGAGCACCCGGCGATGATGGAGAGCGTGCCCGTGGGCGCGATCGTCGTCACGGTGGCGTTGCGCAGCCGCGGCCCGGTCTTGGCGAAGATGCTGTACTCGAAGTTCGGGAACACCCCCCGCTGCCGGGCCAGCTCCACCGAGGCCTCCCGGCCCCGCTCGTGGATGAAGCGCATCAGCCGGCCGGCGACCTGAAGCGCGGCCTCCGAATCATATGGGATCCCCAGCCGCAGCAGCAGGTCCGCGAAGCCCATCACCCCCAGGCCGATCTTGCGGTTGCCCCGGGCCCTCTCCGCGATGACCTCCAGCGGGTAGCGGTTCACGTCTATCACATTGTCAAGGAATCGCACGGCGACCTCGACCGCCCGGCCCAGGCGCGCGAAGTCAATCTCCGGCGACTCGCCCCCCGCGACGAAGCGGGAGACGTTGATGGAGCCCAGGTTGCAGGCCTCATAGGGGAGCAGGGGCTGCTCGCCGCAGGGGTTCGTGGACTCGATCTGCCCCAGCGCCGGGGTCGGATTGTCCCGGTTGAGCCGATCCAGGAAGACGATCCCAGGCTCCCCCGAGGCCCAGGCGCACTCCACGATCAGGTCGAAGACCTCCCGCGCCGGCAGGCGCTTGACCACCTTACTGGTCCGGGGGTTCACCAGGTCGTAGTCGGAGCCGGCCTGGACCGCCTGCATGAACTCCTCGGTCAGGCCCACGGAGATGTTGAAGTTCGTCAGCACGTTGGTGTCGCGCTTGGCGGTGATGAAGGAGAGGATGTCGGGGTGGTCCACGCGGAGGATGGCCATGTTCGCGCCCCGCCGGGTGCCGCCCTGTTTGACGGCCTCCGTGGCCGCGTTGAACACCTTCATGAACGAGATGGGCCCGGAGGCGACGCCGCCGGTGGTCTGGACCAAGTCGCCGGCCGGCCGCAGCCGGGAGAAGGAGAAGCCCGTGCCGCCGCCCGACTGGTGGATGAGTGCGGTGTTCTTGATGGCCTCGAAGATGGACTCCATCGAGTCCTCGATCGGCAGGACGAAGCAGGCGGAGAGCTGTTGGAGCTCCCGGCCGGCGTTCATGAGGGTGGGCGAGTTAGGCAGGAACTCGAGGCGGGCCATGAGCTGGTAGAACTCGCGGGCCTCGGCCTCGAGATCGGCGGCGGGATCGTAGCCGCGGGTGGCCCGCGCGACGTCCTGCGCGACGCGCCAGAACATCTCCCAAGGCTCCTCGGTGGGGACGCCGTCCTCGTTCTTGCGCAGGTAGCGTCGGCGCAGCACGGCGAGGGCGTTGTCGCTCACTTCTGGCAGCGGCAGGTCGGGGGGAAGGCTGGACACGGTGGTGGCTCCTTATGATGTCCGATCGGTGCTGCGGGGAGAGGCGGCCGCGCCGCCCGCGGGCCGGGGCGGAGCCTTCCTCATCAGCGATTCGATCTCCTTCAGGAAGGACTCCGCGTCCCGGAACTCCTTGTACACCGAGGCGAAGCGCACGTAGGCCACCTCATCCATCTCTCGGAGGCGGGCCATGACGAGGGCCCCGATGCGGCTGGCGGGGACCTCCTCTGCCAGCTCGTCGCGCACCTCCCGCTCGATCTCGTCAGCCGCGCGCTCGATGACCTCCCGGCCGATGGGGAGCTTCTCGCAGGCCTTCGTCATGCCCAAGATGACCTTCTCCCGGTCGAATGGCTCCCGGCGGCCGTCCTTCTTGATGACGAACACCCGCACCTCCCCGGGCCGCTCGTAGGTGGTGAAGCGGCGCGCGCACTCTGGGCACTCGCGCCGGCGCCGCACGACGCTCTGGTCCTCGCTCGTGCGGGAGTCAATCACCCGGGTGTCCTCGTGCTGGCAGAAGGGGCATTTCATGGGCCGATACCGCTAGATAGTGCCTCCAAGGGTGTATACCACACTATATCTAGTATGTCAAGCCCCGGCCGCGGCCGCCATCCGGGTTCCGCCATTTTAGCATACGGACGTTTGCGTGTCAATGGCAGCAGCGGGTGTACGGCGCACAGGCGCGATCCGGCGGCCCCTGTTACGAGACAAGCTCACCGCGGAAGCCCCAGAGGTGGGCCTCCGTGAGGCGCACGCACACGAGCCGGCCGACCAGGGCCCCCGGGCCGGGGAAGATGACCTGCTTGTTGTCGCGCGCCC
>CAYLPT010000034.1:0-28385 GCA_964385645.1 uncultured bacterium | reverse complement strand
GTGCTACACAGGGGGGGCGTGGTCGGGGCTTGGGGGCCATGCCGGGCGATCCGGCAACGGCAGCATCAGTCACAGCACGTCGTCGCAGCCACACATGCCCGCAGGACACGCGCGTGGGCGGGCCGCCCCGAGGGGGGCGGTGCGCCGCGGGAGCGCGCGGGGATCAACTGCCGAAGCGAGGGCCGCGGCAGAGACAGCGAGGACTGATGCCGATGTTCAGCATTGCGCCGGTGCTTGCGCTGGCCTGTCTGATCTCTATGGGGGGCATGAAGGCGGCGCCACAGGCGGTGGAGGCGGCTCCGCCGGGGCGGGTGGTGACGGTGTATGTGGACGGGCAGGTGCGGCGGGTGTGCACCTCGGCGGAGACGGTGGGGGAGCTGCTGAGGATGCAGGAGATCGGGCTGGGGCCCCTGGACCGGGTATCGCCCCCGCCAGACGCGGCCGTGGCCGAGGGGCTGGAGGTACGGGTGACGCGGGTGGCGCGCCGGGAGGTGACGGAGCAGGAGACCGTGCCCTCGCGCACCATCGTGCTCGCCGACCCGGATCGGCTGACGGGCTACCCGGAGATAGTCCAGCGGGGCGAGGACGGGCTGGTGGAGCGGGTATGGCGGGTGTGGGAGAAGGACGGGGAGGAGACAGTCCGAGGGCTGCTGGAGGAGCGGGTGCTGAGGGAGGCCACGGACACGGTGGTAATCCGGAGCGTCCGCGAGATGCCCTCGCGAGGAGGCAACTGGCGCCGGCCCATGGAGATGGAGGCGACGGCGTACTATCCGGGGCGGCGGAGCTGTGGGAGATGGGCGACGGGCTACACGGCGACCGGAGCGAAGGCCGAGAAGGGGGTGGTGGCGGTGGACGAGCGGGTGATCCCCATGGGGACGCGGCTCTACATCCCGGGCTATGGCTTCGCAGTGGCGGCCGACCGGGGCGGGGCGATCAAGGGCAAGCGCATAGACCTGTGCTTCGACACCTACGAGGAGGCCGTTGCGTTCGGCCGTCGGCGGATCTGGGTCTACAGGCTGGATTGAGGGGAGGGGCGTGGGAACGCCCGCCTTGCCAAACGACCGCTCGGCAGGGGCGCCCCTACGTCTCCCGGTCCACGAGTCGGCGGCTGCCTTCGTCGAGGGCGGCGATGTCCTCGATCTCGTAGCGGTTGCCGTCGGCGTCCTGCAGCAGCACCCGCCGGCCCTTGAACACCCGGACGTCCTCCCGGTCCCGCACGTCGAAGACCCGGTATCCCCGGTCGGTCTCCACCTCCCAGCGGGCGGCGCCGTGGGCGTCCTCGATGTTGTAGATGTAGGTGATCTTGGGCACGAAGTAGGTGCGGCTGAGCTCCTCCTCGAGCACCCGCGCGCTCTCGGGGTCGAGGCCGCCGGGGTTCCTCAGGAGCAGCATCTCGCGGTCGTGGCCGTCCAGGAAGCTGATGTAGTCGGCCGCCTCGGAGACGGGGAAGGCCCGGGCTGGCCGCACGTCCACGTACTCGGCCTGGCCCTCGACCTCCACGTGGAGGCGCCGGTATTCGTCCCGCCAGATGCGCACGCGGTCCGGCCCGACGACGTCCAGCCGGCCCACCTCGGCCTGCCAGCCGGCCTCGGCGCGCGCGCTCACAGGCTTGTGCTCGGGGTCTGTCACTGCGGTATCCTGCGCCGGCGCGAGCGGCCCTACCAGGCGCGAACCTTCGACAGCTCCGCCTGGAGCTTGCAGAGCCGGCTGTACAGCCCGCCGCCGTCCAGCAGCTCGTCGTGGGTGCCCATCTCCGCAATCCGGCCGTGCTCCAGCACGATGATCTTGCTCGCCTTGCGCAGGGTCGAGAGCCGGTGCGCGATGGCGAAGGTCGTCCGGTTCGTCACCAGCCGGTCCAGCGCCTGCTGGATCAGCATCTCGGTCTCGGTGTCCACCGAGGAGGTCGCCTCATCCAGGATCAGGATTCGCGGGTTCATGAGGATCGCCCGGGCGATGGACACCCGCTGGCGCTCTCCGCCGGAGAGGAGCTGGCCCCGCTCTCCCACCATGGTGTCGTAGCCCTGGGGCAGGTTGACGATGAAATCGTGGGCGTTGGCCGCCTTGGCGGCGGCGATGATCTCATCAGGGCCCTTGTCGGGGGAGCCGTAGGCGATGTTCTCGGCCACCGTGCCGTGGAAGAGGAAGGGCTCCTGGAGCACCACGCCGATCTGCTGGCGCAGGAACCGCAGCGAGAGGTCCCGCAGGTCGTGGCCGTCGAGGAGCACCTGGCCGTCCTCGGGGTCGTAGAAGCGGCTGAGCAGGTGCACTAGGGTGCTCTTTCCGGCGCCGCTGGGCCCCACCAGCCCCACCACCTCGCCGGGCTCGACGACGAAGCTGATGTCCTGCAGCACGGGCTTGCCGGGCTCGTAGCTGAAGGTGACGTGGCGGAACTCCACCCGGCCCTCGATGCGCTCGGGCTTGAGGGAGCCGGGCGCGTCGGGGATCTCGGGCGTTGTGTCGAGGACCTCGAAGACGCGCTCGGCGGAGGTGAGGGCGTGCTGCACGCGGTGGTTCATCTCCCCGAGCATCTGCACGGGGTAGTAGAACTGCCACATGAGCTGGGTGAACATGACCAGGGTGCCGAGGGTCATGCCCCCCTGCATGACCTGGAGGCCGCCGTAGCCGAAGACGACCAGGCCGCCGGCGGCGGTCATGAGCCCGAAGCTGGGGAAGAAAAGGGTCCAGAGCTTGGCGGCGCGCAGCTCCTGCTCGAGGAGGGACTGGCTGCGGTCCCGGAGGCGGCGGGACTCTCGCTCCTCCTGCGCGAAGGACTTGACGACACGGATCCCAGGGATGGCGTCGGCGAGCACCGCGCTCAAGCTTGCCCAGCGGCGCCACACCTTGTGGTAGATGGTGTGGATCAACACGCCGAACACGTAGGTGCTGAGGGCGATGAGCGGGATGGGCAGCAGGGTGAGGGCTGCCAGCTTGGCGTGGGCGGCGAAGAGCATGCCGCAGATGATGATAACGCTCAGGAAGTTGATGAGGATCTGCTGGAGGCCGTCGGCGATGAAGTACTGGAGCCGCATGATGTCGTTGGTGACCCGGGACATGATCTGGCCGGTCTGCTTGCGGCTGAAGAAGCCCAGCGACAGCATCTGCAGGTGGTCGTAGACCTGCACGCGCATGTCGTAGACAACGTGCGCGCCGACCCACTCCATCATGTAGCCCCGGACGACGCCGATGGCGGCCCGGCCCAGGTGGATTCCGGCCAGCAAGAACAGGACGGTCCACAGGCGTGCGTAGTTGCGGGGCACGATCACGTCGTCAATGAGCATCCGGCTGACGTAGGCGGGCAGCAGCTGCAAGAGCGAGAAGATCACCGTGAGCACGAAGCCGGTGATGGCGATCGCCTTGTATGGGCCCAGATAGCCGATGAGGCGTCGGAGCAGCTTGCCGCGCTCGAGGCAGAAGGGGCAGACCTCCGACCAGCGCGGCAGCGCCCGCCCGCAGTTGGGGCAGCGCAACGCGGCCGCGGGGCCGGAGGAGGGCTTGCCGCGCCCGCCCTCGCTCTCACCCTCCACCTCCTCGGATCGCAGCCGCCGCAGGATGTGGTAGGCGCGCGACATCTGGGGCGCGACGGTGCGGCTGAAGCGCACCAGCTCGATCGCCTCCCGCGCGGTGATGGCCTCGATGCAGCCGCCGCCGATGAAGTCGCGCAGCCGGAAGCGACGCACCTCCGATAGGGGCAGGTCGAGCTCGACGCAGGCGGCGCCGTTCTCGGGCGCCAGCCTCGCCACCCGCCGGTCGGTGGCGATGAGCCAGCGGTCGCCGTATTGACCCTCGGCGGTGATGTCGCTGCGGAGGCAGATCAGGCGCGGCTCATCGGCGCCCAGGCGGCGACCCAGCTCGGCCCCCATCTCCTCTGGGAGCTCCTCCTGCACCTCCTCGTTGATCAGACGCTCAAGCTCTCGGCGCTGTAGCTCTTCCATCTCACTTACCGCGCAGCCCGCCGGCCCTGCCCTCCGGGGCTGGCCGGCGGCCTGTCCCAGTCCCCCGATACCACAAGCCCACCAGAGTTCCCCTATAGGATAGCCCCAACCCGCCGGAAAAGCAACGGTGTCAACCCCCTGAGACAGGGATTTCGCGCCCCGGGAGGGAAGCCGGGCGCCGGCTGAGGCGTGCCCCCCGCGGCGTCTGGCCCGGGGGGCCAGGCGAAAGGAGGTGGGCCTGGTGAGCTGCGGCTCGTGCGGCAAGAAGAAGACGGCGAAGACGAAGACCGAGAAGACCAAGAAGAAGTAGCCGCGAGGCCCCAGGCGCCAGCCGGCTGCGTGCAGCCGGCTGGCGCCGCGTTCGGTGGCGGGGGCGGAGTTAGCCCAGGGGCTGGGTGAGCCCGAAGACGGAGGCCACCATCGCCAGGGCGCCGGCAGTGAGGAACTCGCCGAGGACCAGCCCCAGGAAGGCCGGGCGCACCTGGCGGTAGAGGCTCAGGCCGCCATAGCGGCGGACCAGCGTTGTGACCACCCAGGCGACGAAGACGTTCACCCACAGTGACCGGTTGGTCTCATAGGAGCTGGCGATGAGGAAGCCGACCGGGCTGAGGGGCCACCAGACGAAGCTCGTGTTGAGCCAGACCAGCGCGAGCGTGAACGCGCCGCCGATGAGCAGGGCGGCGCGCAGCCAGTTGTCCGGGGCCTCGGGCACGCGCAGGCTGCTGTCCAGCTCGCCGAAGGCCCACCGTGGGTAGCTGGTGAAGGGCCAAGGGTTGAGGGCGCTCGCGCCCCAGACGTGGACGACCCACAGGAGCATCGGCAGTCCCACCGCGAGCAACGCCAGCACCGCTGCCGCGGCCGCCAACGGGAAACGCCGCCCGCGCAGCCGCCCGCTGTGGAGCAGCTTCATGCCGTTCATCATCTGGGGCATGGCCAGGTTCATGGGGTCGTACATGTAGATGACGGACAGGTAGGTGTAGAGCGTGAGAGAGGCCGGCCCCACCGGGCCGGCGCCGATGGTCCGCAATACGACGCCCCGCGGGTAGAAGCCGGTGTCCACGTACATGACCCCGCCGGCAGCGACCAGCCGCGAGGCCCCGACGAGCACCGCGTAGAAGACCCCCATGATCGCCAGGAAGGCCCACCAGGAGGCGCCGGCGCGGAGCGCCCACCACAGCAGGTAGCCGCTGCTGAGCAGGAGGCCCAGCAGCGCCCAGCGCGCCTCCAGGACCTGGTGCGGGTCACTACTAGGTTGCCCCCTCCCCAGCAGATGACGCCATGCGCCTCGGATCGTGCTTCGCGACTGGTAGAGCGTCGCCGCGGTGAGCGCGAGAAAGCCCCCGGCCTCCTCGAAGGCGATGAACTGCCTGGGGTTGATCGCCACCGCGGAGGTGCCCCCCACCTCCGCGATGCCGAAGCTCGCCCACACCAGGAGCTGCGCCCGGTAGAAGACATAGAACAGCCACAGGCTCAGTGAGACCTCGCCGGGCAGCAGACAGGTGATCCCGATGACGGAGAAGATGATCGAGACGCTCATGTCTGAGAGGACGCGCCAGGGCAGGGGCATGCCCGCGAAGTAGCGCCCGACCCGCAGGTCCCAGACCTGAGTGGCCGGGACGCTGGGGTAGAGGGTGTGCAGGAACTGGACCGTGGAGAGCAGGGCCGGGATGGTGAAGCCGATCCAGAACACGCGGCTGCGCAGCAGGCTGGTGCGCAGGGTGGGCCAGGCGCCCTCGCCGGTGATGGCCAGGGGCACCTCGACCAGGGGGAAGGCGAGGCGCTGGCGCTCGATCCAGTCCTTGCTGAGGAGTGCCGCGACACAGAACATCCCTGCCAGCAGCGCGATCGTGAAGCCCGCCCAGGCCGCCAGCGGGGGGCCCCAGTCTGCCCAGGGCAGCCGCTGCCCCTCGGGCAGCGACTCCCAGAACCAGGGCACCACCTCTGGGCTTCGCACCCGCAGCCACAGCGGGATGTACGGCCACATCATCTGCTCCCAGCCGTTCTCCGGCGTGGCCATGTAGAAGGGGTAGGTGATGGCAGAGACGATGTAGGGCATGCCCCCCTGCATCGCCAGCCCCACGGAGACCGTCAGCATGCCGTACACGACCAGGAGCTCGGCCCGCGAGAAGGCCCGCCCCGGCCACCAGCGCATGAGCGCGCCGTTGGCGCACACGAGCACGAATAGCACCAACACCGGGCTGTTCAGCAGGGACCCCGAGCCCACGGCCCACGTCTGGCTCACGAAGGCCAGATAGGGGTTGATGGCGCCCAGTGCGGCGACGCTCACCGCCCCCAGCACGAGCGCGCGCACCGTGACGGGGAAGGCCGGCCTCCCTGGTTGGTCTGCCCCAGAGGGGTGCTGACTCACCACGGTGGGCAACCCTCACCGGTGCTGGGCGGGCTGGCGCCGCCGGGCCGGCCGGCGCCAGCCCGCGCCTCGACCCACCGGCCGGCGCGCTCCGCCGTCAGCGCCGTCGCCCCCGGGGCCCCTAGCCCTCCAACTGCACGATGTCGTCGCGGTGGAGCGAGGTGTCCAGGCGGGCGCGCCGGCCGTTGACCATGACCCGCCTCACCTCCTCCTCGAACAGGCCGACCTCCTGAATCAGGTCCCGCACGCGGCAGCCGTCCGGCAGGGCCACTTGCCCGCCGTCGCGGCCGATCTTGGAGTTCCTCGCCAACTTGGCGCACGGCACGATCCGCACCCGCAGCATCTGTGTCGCCTTACCTCAGCAGCGGACGAGCCCTAGCTCGTTCTCCTGACAGCAAGATGTTTCCTCCAGACCAGCTCCGCCACCCGATGGTTCGGGAACCAGCGCGGCTCGTTCCCCTCGCGGGGCGGCACCGGCGCCACCGCCACCCAGCCCTCCGCGTGGAGCGTGATCTCACCCGCCACCACCTCGTCTCCGATGAGCCTGACTTCCCCGTATCCCTTCATGATCACGTCCACGCTAGACCCTCCTTGCGGCGCTTGGCAC
This sequence comes from uncultured bacterium, assembly GCA_964385645.1. Taxonomy (GTDB): domain Bacteria; phylum Armatimonadota; class Hebobacteria; order Hebobacterales; family Hebobacteraceae; genus CAYLPT01. Next base: position 21,478 of record CAYLPT010000034.1, on the reverse strand, counting down.
GAGGGCACTATTCCATGCCCAGAGCGCTGTCCCTCGCCCCTCTCTGCGCGCGGCAGGCCGGCCGGCGCGCACCGGCGGCTTGGCGCTCAGAAGTTCCAGTCGGGGCGTGGCGGGGGCAGCCGAAGGACCTCGTCCAGGCGGGCTAGGCAGGCCGGCAGGTCGAGGAGGTGGACCCACAAGGCGTCGGCGCTGCCGCGGTTCTCGAAGGGCGAATGGCGGGTGATGTGGCGGTGCCGGAACGGCCGCCAGGGCCGCCGCCAGCGTACGCCCTGCCGCGCCGCCACGGCGCGCCACCTGGCTCGTCGCCACCGAGGTGACCTCGACGAAGGGCAGGTCCTCGGGCATGGAGCCGGGCGCGGTGCACACGCTGCACTCCGCCTCGCCCGCCACCTCGGCGACGAGCGAGCGGCCGGTGGAGAGCACGGTGTCCACGACCTGCTCCTTGCCCTTCTCCAGCCAGCCGACCTCGTGGAGGACTCGCATGACAGCGGCGCGGTCTCGGTTCGGGTCGTAGTCGCGGATCAGCATGGGCTCACTTCCCCGGGGAATCGCGCCCTGCTTCTGCACCGTTGCCGGCGGCACCTGCGGGCGCGCCGCCCGCGCCCAGGCGCTTCCTCATCACCTTCACCGGCGAGCGCTCGTAGCCGCGGCGGGCGTAGTAGTCCCAGGCGCGGCCGTTGTCCTCGTAGACCATGAGGTTGATCTGCCTGGCGCCGAGCTCGCGCAGGCGCGCCTCCGCCGCCGCGAGCAGCCGGCTGCCCAAGCCCCTGCCCCGCCGCGATTCGGTGACAGCGAGGCGGTGGATCCAGCCGCGCACCCCGTCCCAGGCGCCCAGGACCGTGCCCATCACCCGGCCGCCCTCCCGCCAGACGAGCGCGCATCCCGGGTTGCGCGCCAGGGCCCCGCGGAGCCACTCGGCGTCCTCGCCCTCGTGCGGCCACATCCCCACCTCCTCCCAGAGCGCCGCCACCTGTGGGAGGTCGGCCAGCGTCATCGGCGCCATGCCGTCGTCCATGTTCGCCTCCTGAAATGCGAGAAACCACAGGCCGTCTCGCCTGTGGTCCGCACCGCCGCCCGTCTCTGCTGCTGGAATCGCGCTACCGCGCACCTCCGGCCACAGGCCACCGCCCCGCGCTTCGCTCGTCTCGGGCTCGGCGCGCCGCCTGCGGCTCGAACAGCCTGATCGGTGCATTCAGCATCGTCGCCAGAGGTTAGCGCCCCGCGCGCGAGGTGTCAAGGGGCCGGCGCGGATGCACAGACATCCGCGCCCTGCAGCCGAAGGGGTTGGCTGGCCGTCATCTGAGCAAAACGTGGTACACGGCATCCGGGGCGAGCTCTATCTCAACGCTGCCGTCGGCGGAGGGCCCGCTCAGGCGCACCGGCTTGTCGGTGGGGTAGCCGTTCTCGTCCAGGGCGACGGCCTTCACCGGCCCCTCACCCTCCAGCCGCAGGCGCACCCGGGCGGCGATCTTCCTGATGTTGAAAGGCCGGTCGCCGAGGGCGAGGATACGGCCCTCCTCCGCTCGGAAACCATAGGGACGCTCCTCGGTCATGGCCTGGACGAGCAGCCTGCGGGAGCGCGCGAGGGGCTCGCCGTCGAGGGAGGTTGCGATGATGGAGGCGAACTCGTTGTCGCACTCGATGGCCACCTCGCCCAGCTCGAGCGGGCCTGCCGCGCTGAGGAACCCCGCCGCGCCCTGGCTCCGCGGGGTGTGCATGGTCATCACCCCGCGCCCATAGTCCCAGTGGAGTTCGCCCGTCAGGGCCGTCACCGTCTGCGCGTCCCGCTGCAGGCAGGAGGCGAGCAGGGGCGAGACGGCAGGAGGTCCTTCGCCCTCGAAATCCCGCAGGACGGGGCCGGCGTAGAAAGCGAGGGGGTCTAGGGTCACCTCCGCGGGGCCCATCGCCTCCTCCGGGGCGTCGGCTCGGCGGAGCTCGTCGAGGGCGGCCTCGCTCCAGACCTCGGAGCCCCGCATGGCGTAGAGGTCCTTGAGCGCGACGGGGTGGCGAACAGCGGGCTCGGCCTGGCGGACATCGCCCCGGCGGTAGATGAGCGCGGCGGCAGGAAAGGAGCCGATGATGACCGGGGAGGTGAGGGCGAACTTCTCCATGCTCGAGTCGGCGAGGTAGTTGCTGCCCACCGCGAACCAGTACAGCCCGTCGAGGCCCTGAAGCGCGCCATAGGCGGCGCCGAGCAAGCAGGCATCCGCCCGGTAGCGGTTGGGGTTGGTCCAGCCCAGCTCGGAGATGATGTGGGGGTAGCCGGCGACCTGGACGGCGCGCAGGGGGAGCGCCTCGGGGGAGCGGACGGCGGCGCGGTCCTGGAAGGTGTGGCCGACGCGGACCGAGTAACTGGCGCCCTCGCCCTCGTGGCGGCCCCCGAAGTAGCCGTGCTGGTCAATGACGTCACCAGCGGTGTAGGTGTAGCGCTCTAGCGCGTCGAGCAGCCGCGCGTCGGCGACCGTCCAGTTGCTGCACGAGACCAGGCTGCCCGCGCCGAGGTCCTCCCTGATGTGGCGCACGGTGTCCTCGTAGAAGCCGCGCTGGAGCTCGGTGAGGAAGCGCACCTGATCGCCGACGCGCTTGGCCTTCCCCGGCCCGCCAGCGCGGATACCGTCGGAGGTGAGGTGCCAGATCTCGTAGACGCCGGCGCGGCCGGCCGCCGGGTCATCCTCGGGCAGGCGCTCTCCCTCCCAGACGACGAGCGCCTGCTCGATAGAGCCGTAGCGTGTGGTGAGCCACCGGCCGAACATCGTCTCGAGCTGGCCCCAGTGCACCTCTGGGATGTTGCCCCTGCTGAAGGTCCAGAAGAAGAAGCTGTCCTCGTTCACGATCTCGATCAGGGCGAGGGCTGGCTCCTGGGCGAGGGGTCGGCCGCTGTAGGGGTTGGGCGTGGTGAGCAGGCCGCGAAGCCAGCCGCGGTGGATCTCCTGCATGCGGGGCTCGAAGAAGAGGAGCGCGAAGGGCTTGGTGTTGGGGAAGCCCTCGAAGCCGGGGATCCCGTACTCGGGGCGGATGTCGAACCAGAGGGGGAAGTGGAAGCTGAGGGTGGTGTAGATGCCCTGCCGCTTCATGGCGGCCACGAGGTAGTGCAGGTTGTCGAGAGCGCGGGGGTCGAGCTGCGCCGGGTCGTCGCCGCGGGCGAAGACGGGGCCGTGGAAGCGGACCATGTTGACGCCGCGCTTGGCGAGGGCCCGCGCGAGGTAGTCCACCGAGCCGCGGTGTTGGGCGGCGACGCCGGGGCCTGCGTTCACCGCCCAGAAGCGGACGGGCTCGCCGCTGCCCAGCACCAGTCGGTCGCCCTGCCGGCGGACGAACCCGCTCTCTCCGGCCTCGTCTTCGTTGAGCCAGCGCAGGTCGAGGAGCGCCTCCTCGCCGAAGTGGTCGGGCGCCGGCTCCCAGGCGAACCAGCCGGGCTCGGCCAGCCCGGAGCGCTCCCCTGGCCGCCAACGGCCGTTGGGTACGAACATGCCGCGGGAGAGCGCGAAGCAGTCGAAGGCCGCGGTGAGCTCCTCACCCTCCTCGGCCAGCAGCCGGATCTCGAACACGGTGGGGCCGGCGGGCAGCTCGACGTCGCCGAGGTAGACCCAGTTGACCCCGAGGTGGGTACGCAGGTGGGTGGAGTCGGCCAGGCCCACCTCCTGCCCGCATATGCGCCAGTCGCCCTCGCCGAAGCGCCAGCGGAAGGGCCCGTGGAGCCAGAACTTGCGGGCCCACAGCTCATATTCGCCTGCGGCCGGCACCTCTATGCGCCAGCGCGCGAACGCCTCCTCGCCGACGCGGGGGCCGCTGTTGGTGAGCCAGTCACCGGCGGAGAGCAGCTGCCGGGTCTCCGGGAAGGTGTCGGCGGAGAAGGCCGAGCGCTGGGGGAAGTTAGTCTCGAAGGCGTGTTCGCCCTCCCACCAGACGAGGTCAGAAGCGGGTGCCACCCTCGCCCCTGTCAGCGCCGCGAGCATCGCCAGCGCGGCCAGCGCGGCGGCCCTCACGGCCTCACTCCTCCCGGGCGCGGGCCGGGCTCGCGCCGCTCTGTCCCTGCAGCTTCTCGACCGGCACCAGCTCCGAGAAGTCCACTAGCGCGCTCATCGCCTTGCTCTCGACCTCGATGCCGCTCTCGGCGAGCGCGGCCACCGGGGTCAGCCCGGCGACCACGGCGATCCCGATGCGGTCCATGCCGACCGGCACCTCGAGCAAGGGCTGGCTGGGCCTGCCCACGGCCAGGATGCCGCCGAGCCCTTGCTGGCGGTATTGCTCGAGCACCGCCTCGAGGTCGGCCTCTGCGGCGGCCGGCACCTCCCGGAAGCTGGCGAGGATCTTGCCGCGCCCGACCAAGCTCGCCTCTCGGACGCTGGTCATGCGCCCCGAGATGAACATCTCGGTGGGGTCCACGGTCGTGCCCGCGTAGGCGACCAGGTGGGTGAAGCGCAGCGGCTTGTCGCGGTAGACCTCGAGCACCCCAGCGTACTTCGACTCGACGGGGATGCCGCGCTTGAGCAGCACGCTGTTGATGGTGACCGTGCACACCGTGCCGAAGCCGACCTTGCCCTCGGGCACCAGCATACCCCCGACTCGCTCGCCGGCGCGGCGCACGACCACCAGCTTGGACATGCAGTAGCCGGCGCGGAAGACGTCGCGCATGATCTCGAGTCCCTCGTCGTAGCGCTCCTCAGGGATGAAGGAGAGATTGAGGATGATGCGTCCCCGCTTGGTGGCCATGTCGAAGTTCGAGCGGTAGGCGAGGGCGTCTATCTTGGCGATGACGAAGCCGAGCTTGTCGCTCACCCCTGCGTCCTCGATCTCCTCCAGTCCCCGCTCGGTGATGAGCCGGCCGGGCTCGCCCAGATTCTTGGTCAGGCCCCACTCGTCCATCATGCGCAGATGGTAGCGCACCGTGCGCTCGCTCAACTCGATCCCCTCGTTGGCGAGCTGCTGCGCGATGGCCCGCGCTCCGATGGGCTCCTCCGCGGCGGCCAGCACGCGCAGGATCGCGAGCAGCTTGCGCTCCACCTCGGCCGACGTGGTGCTTCCCCGCATGCCATATCTCCTGATCCCCGGCTCACCCCACTTGCCAGCATGATACTCGCGAGCGCCTCCTTGCGCAACCCGCCGCCCTCCCTGGGCGCTCATCGGAGGGCCGGGCCGGCGGGCAGGAGCGCGCTCTGCGGCCGGCGAACCCACGGGGTCAAGTGGCGGGGTTGGGTGTGCAGCGCGCACGCGTGAGGTGCCACGCGATGGAGCAGGCGGACCTCAGGAAGCTGGCGGCCGAGATGGTCGCCATCCCCAGCGTCAACCCCTTGGACGGGCCCGTGGGAGAAGGCCGCGGCGAGGCCGAGCTGGCCGCCTATGTGGAGTCTCGCCTCCGGGAGGCCGGTGTGGAGACCGAGAGGCGCGAGAGCGTCCCGGGCCGGCCCAGCCTCGTCGCCCGCCTGCCGGGCGCGCGGGAGGAGGCGATCTGGTTCGACGCCCACCTCGACACCGTCTCGGGCGAGGGGATGGCCTTCGAGCCCTTCGCCGCGCGGGTGGAGGGCGACATCCTGTACGGCCGCGGCGCGGCCGATGACAAGGGCAGCCTGGCGGCGATGATGGCGGCGCTGCTGGACCTGGCCCGGGCGGGCGAGCGTCCGCCGCTGAGCGTGATCCTAACCGCGACCGCGGACGAGGAGCACCAGATGCGCGGTCTCTATGGCCTGCTCGATTCCGGCCTGCGGGCCCAGGGCGCGGTGGTCGGCGAGCCAACCGGCCTGGAAGTCGTGATCGCGCACAAGGGCGTCTGCCGCCTCTCCGTCGCCACCAGGGGCAAGTCGGTCCACAGCTCCCGGCCCGAGGAGGGCGTGAACGCGATCTACCGTATGGCGAAGGTGGTGCAGGTGCTGGAGGCCTACGCGAAGGGGGGCGTGGGACGGGAGACGCACCCGCTGCTGGGGAAGGCGACCCTCAGTGTGGGCGTGATCCGGGGCGGGGAGCACGTCAACGTGGTGCCCGACCGCTGTGAGATAGACGTGGACCGTCGGCTCCTGCCCGGCGAGGAGGCCCGCAAGGCGGTCGCGCAGGTGAAGGCCTACCTCGCCAGCGCGCTCGACGAGGACGTCGGACTCGAGGTGACCGGCCCCACGCTGGCCGTCCCCGGCCTCAGCCTGAACAGCGACCATGCCTTGGCTCAAGGCGTCGCCCAGGCAGTGCGGGCGGTGACCGGCAAGGCCTCCTTCGGGGGCATGACCGGCACCACCCACGCCGGCCCTCTGGCGAGCGCCGGCATCCCGGCGCTGGTCGTGGGCCCAGGCGCCACCGGCCAGGCCCACACCGCCGCCGAGGAGCTGGAGCTGAGACAGCTCGAGCAGGCGGCCGAGATCTACCGCTTGATCATGCAGACTGGAGGCGGCCTGTGAATACCGCGCGCGTGCTGCTCGCGGCGGCGCTGTTGGCGCTGTTCGCCGCGCCCGCCCTCGCCCGCGAGACCATCAGCCTCGACGGTCGCTGGGAGTCGGTGTTCGCCGACCCGGGGAAGGCGCCGCCGCCCACGGCGCCGTGGGAACCGACCACCGTCCCCGGTGTGCGCTCCTGGCGGCCCGAGGGCCCCCATTGCCTGTGGTATCGCAGGTCCTTCCAGGTCCCGGCGGCGTGGGCCGATCGGCGGGTCGCGCTGCGGCTGGAGGGCGTCAAGTACGCGCACCGCGTCTTTGTCAATGGCCGGGAGGTCGGCAGCTACCTCGGGGGCTACGAGCCGGCCGAGTACGATGTCACCGACCACGTCCGCCTGGGCGCCCGCAACGAGCTGCTGGTTGCGGTGCAGGACTGGACGGCCCTCCTCGCCGCGGACGCGGAGGTCGGGGGGGCGGACCAGCCTCTGCCCTTCGACCCGCAGGTGTCGCCGATCTCGGACGCGCTATTGGCGCCGGTCGGCTCTCGCGGCTGGGAGGTGGGGATCTGGCAGAGCGTGTCGTTGGAGGCGCGGCCGGCGGTGTGGGTGAAGGACGTGTTCGTCATCCCGTCGGTGCGGGAGCGGCGCCTCCGGGTGGAGGTGACCGCGCGCAACGACGGTGGGCGCACGATGCGCGCCGAGCTCACCGCGCGCATCGCGGCCGGCGGGGAGGCGCCGCGGCTGGAGCCCAGGACGGTCGAGCTGAAGGCGGGGGAGGAGCGGGTCGTGGTCCTCGAGGCCTGGTGGCCTCAGCCCCGCCTCTGGTCGCCGAGGGATCCGCATCTCTACACCCTCGTGGCGGGCGTGCGGGCGGGCGCGGTGGGCGACTCCCGCGAGGTGAGGTTCGGCTTCCGGGAGTTCTGGGTCGAGGGCTGCCGGATGTTCCTCAACGGCACGCCCATCAACCTGCTCGCCACCGCCGCCCACCCCATGCCCGAGTACGACGCCGACCCCAAGCAGGCCTACCAGATCGCGAAGGACGCCGGCTGTGTGGCCATGCGCCTGCACGCCCAGCCCTGGCCTCGGCAGTGGTACGAGGCCGCGGACGAGTTTGGCATGCTCATCATCTGGGAGTCCGCCCTATGGTGTCTGATCCCGCAATACGGGCTCACCCGCGCCGAGTTCTGGGAGAACGCCCACCGCCACCTCGACGCCCAGGTCAGGCTGCTGCGCAACCATCCCTCCATCATCATCTGGAGCGCGGAGAACGAGCTCCTGCTGTGCGGGGGAGACGCGGTGCCGGGCGCGGAGGCCAAGGTCGGCGCCCTCGCCGACGCCATCCGGGCGGCCGATCCCTCCCGGCCGGTGATGTTCGACGGCGACGAGGACCCGGACGGCAAGGCCGACATCGTCAACCTCCACTACCCGCGTGAGCTCCCCCGCTGGACGGCCTGGCCCGAGGTGGCCTACTGGTTCGACGAGCCCATCGTGCCGGACACCTACCCCCGCGAGCTGTGGTCCTGGGACCGGTCCAAGCCGCTGTATCTCGGTGAGTTCCTCTGGGTGCCTCCAGTCAACGTCCACGCCGGAAGCGTGCTGTTCGGCGACGGGGCCTACCCCCAGATCGAGTCGGCGCGCAGCCTCGCCAAGGCGGCCACCTGGGAGATGCAGGTCATCGCCGCCCGGGACGCGGGCGTGGCGGGCCTGTGCCCCTGGAACCTGTGGGAGATGGGGCCGTTCCCGAACCCAGGCAGCGAGGCCCATCGGCGCGCGTACCGCCCCATCGCCGCCTTCGTGCGGGAGGCGACCACGCATCTCTTTGCCGGCCGGCTTGCCGAGCGGACGCTGCTGGTGTTCAATGACACTCACCGCGCCCGCGACCTGGAGGTGCGCTGGCGGCTGGCGCCCGAGGACGGCGCCTGGGAGGTGAACGGATCAGATCAGGTGCGGCTGGAGGCGGCGGGCCGCACCCGGCTGCACGTGGCGCTTCCCGTGCCCGACCTCGACGCCGCCCTCACCCGCGCCAGCCTGCATGTTGAGGTGTGGCACGACGGCCAGCAGCGCTTCGCCGAGCAGCACGAGTGGCGGCTGTATGGCCGCGCCGCGCTCTCCGGCCCGGTCCCCGGCGCGCCGCGCCGGGTCGCCCTGTATGACCCGCGGGGGGAGACCGCTCCCCTGCTGTCTCAGCTTGGCATTCGCCTGGACATGATGGATGAGAGCAACGCGGCGCGGCTGCTGCGGCGCGCTGGTGTGGCCGTCGTCGGCAAGGGCGCCTTTGCAGAGCCCGAGGGCCCGCCCGTCGTGGGGGCTGAGCACTCCTTGCTCGCCCTCCTGCTCGACTACGTGCGCCGGGGCGGCGTCCTGCTTGTGCTCGAGCAGGAGCACTACCCGGCCGGCTTCCCGCTCGCGCTGGTCGGGCACGACTCCACGATCACCTTCCCCCGCTACTCCGACCACCCGGCGCTGGCAGGCCTACTGCCCGAGGACCTCAGGCACTGGGGCCCGGACGGCTTCGTGACTCGCCGCGAGATCGCCAAGCCACTCTGGGGCGGCTTCCTTCCCATCGTGGACAGCGGCGGACCGTTGGGGCTGGAGACCGCGGGCCTCGCCGAGCTGCGGCTGGGCGCGGGCCGCATCTTCCTCTGCCAGCTCGAGGTGAGCGCGAAGTTCGACGTGGACCCGGCGGCGACACGCGTGCTGCGAAACCTGCTGGCGGCCGCGTCGGTGTCCCCGCCGGCGCCGGCCGCGGCGGCGGCGCTGTGCGGCGACGACGCGGCGGGGATGCTGGACACCATCGGGCTGCGCTACCAGCGGCTGCAGGCCCCGCTGCGCATGGCCGACCTGCGGGGCCGGCGCACCCTCATCCTCGACGCGGGAGAGGTGGCCGGCGCGGAGGCCGTGCTCCACCGGTTCGTGCGGGGTGGCGGGCGGGTGCTCCTGCACCGGGTGACGCCGGCCTCGCTGCCGGCGGTCCGGGAGCTGATAGGGCAGCCGATCCCGCTCCAGGGGGGGCTGGACGGCAGCACCTCGCTAGTTGACCGCTCCGGCCCGGCCGCCGCCATGAGCAACCAGGACCTCTGCTGGCTGACGCCTCCGCCCCCGGGCCCTCACGGCGGCCCTTCGGTCTCCCCCGACATCGCCGACCACGCCATCGTCCGGCCCCACCGCCTCGTCGGTCCGCCCGACCGTCTGGAGGCCAAGGCCATGAGTCGCCGGGGCGACCTCATCGTCCTCGTGCCCGAGGGGCCCGACGCCGGCTCGGTCGGGCTCTTCACCAACGGCGTGCTGCGGGGGCGCATCGAGGTCGCCGAGGCCGGCTGGCACCTGGTCTCGCTCCGCGCCCGGGGCACTCCGGCTCTGGGCGTCTACCCCCGGCTCGAGGTCAGGGTGGGCGACGCGCCGGTCGCCTCGGCCACCGTGCCCAGCGAGGAATGGTCGGTGATCGCGCTGCTGGTCGAGCTCCCCGCCGGTTCGCCCAACCTCTCGGTCGCCTTCACCAACGACGCGCAGATCGGGGGTGAGGACCGCAATGTCTGGATCGAGTGGGTCGAGTGGGCGCCGGTTGCGCTCGAGCCCAGCGACCTGCGCTTCCACACCCAGCCTGGCCTGCTCGTCTCGCTGCCCGCGGGCCGGGGGCACTGGATCGTGGATCAGGTCCGTTGGGACCGGCCGCGCGGCAACGAGCAGCAGGCCGCTCGCTATCTGTCCACGCTGCTCACGAACCTGGGCTGTGAGTTCCACTACACCGGCGGCGTCGCCATCGGCGCGGAGGCGATGACCGTCGCCGACTGCCAGATCTGGCATCGGCAGAACGGCAGCCTCTATCTGGGCACCAACGGCCTGGTGGAGGCCGAGGTGGAGTTCGCGAGGGAGGGTCGCTACACGCTGCTCATCTCCGCCCACGGCACGCCCCTCGGCGGCGTCTACCCGCGCGTCGAGGTGAGCGTGGATGGCGAGCTCGTGGGCGCGGTGGACCTTACCACCGGCAACCGCCGCACCTACTCGCTGACGGCGCCGGTCGCCGCGGGGCTGAGGCGCATCGGGCTCGCCTTCGTCAACGATGCCTGGGACCCGCCCGAGGACCGCAACCTCGCGCTCCACGGTCTGACCGTGGTCCCGGCCGAGGAGCCGTGAGCTGGCGCAGGCTGGGAACCTGCGCCACCAGTGCGAAGGCGTCGCGCTTGACAGCGCCGGCCGGGCGTGATATACAACTGCTGCCGGTGGCGCGGGGAGCAGGGCGCGCCGGCCGGACAACTGCATAACACGCACAGGCAGACGCGCTTGGGAATCCGGTGCAAGGCCGGAGCTGCCCCGCAACTGTATCCGCGGACGAAACCTGCACACAGCCACTGCCCGCCGCGGCGGGTGGGAAGGCGCAGGGAGTAGGTGGAGGCGGAAGCCAGGAGACCGGTCTGCCTGATGGGCCAAAGCCACTTCGCGGGAAGGGGGGCCGGCGTCGGCGCAGTCCTGACTGCCCAGATATCCGCGCCGCCCCTCCGCGACAGTCCACGAGGAGGGGACTATGGCGCGCAGACGCGGTCTCACCCCAGTCGTACCGTTGGTTCGCGGACGCGGTTTCACCCTCATCGAGCTGCTGGTGGTGATCGCCATCATCGGCATGCTCGCGGCGATGCTGTTCCCCGTCTTCACGAAGGCGAGAGAGAAGGGCCGGCAGGCGGTCTGTCTGTCGAACCTGCGCCAGCTCGCCCTCGCCATCCAGATGTACTGCGCCGACCACGATGGCGGCTATCCACCGGCGATGACCCCCGACAACCTGTATCGGTGGCACGGCGGACGTCTCTCGACCGCAGAGCCCTTCGATCCGACGCTGGGGCCGCTGTGGGGGTACTACGGGAGCCGGGAGCTGAAGCGCTGCCCGAGCTTCGAGCCGGAGCCGGGCACCTTCGGGTTTGAGGAGGGCACGGGGGGATATGGGTACAACGCCCAGTACGTCGGCGGCTCGCCGGCCGACTGGCCGGAGATGTGCATCCCCGCGCGGGAGTCCTGGATCCTCGACCCGGCGCGCACGGTGATGCTCACCGATGCCGCGTTCCTCGACTGCGAGGGGCGGCTGTTCGAGTACTCGTTCTGCGAGGCGCCCTACTACGAGCCCTGGTCGTCGCCTTCGAACCCCTCCACGCACTTCCGGCACCACGGCCTGGCCAACGTCGCCTTCTGCGACGGCCACGCGCGCGCCATGCCCATGGTGCACACTCACTCGAGCGGCTGGTGTCCCTATGGCGAGGGGCTCGTCCCCCACACGGAGGAGGACTACCGGGCGGCGGGCCTGGGCTTCCTCGGCGCCGACAACTCGCTCTACGACCGCCGTTGAGCCCAGAAGCGACGATGCACGCACTGACTGCGGCCCGTAGCTCCCGCTCCGCCCGGGGCAGCCTCGCCGCCCTCGCGTGGGCGGGGGTGGCGCTGGCGCTGGTCGGCTGCGGGGGGCCGCGGCCCGCCGCACGCGGCGCCCCCGCCCGCGGGGCGGGCGAGGACGGCTTCCCGGTGACGCTAGTGGACGCGCGCGGGGTGGCCGTGACGGTCTCGCGGCGGCCGGAGCGCATCGTGTCCGCTGCGCCCACCGTAACGGAGATCCTGTTCGCCATCGGGGCCGGCGAGCGTGTCGTCGCGGTCACCGACCAGTGCGACTACCCGCCGGCGTTGGAGGGGCTGCCGCGCATCGGCGGCTGGTTCACGCCCAGCGCGGAGAGGACCCTGGCCGCGCGCCCCGATGTGGTGGTCACCTCTCGCGGCAGCCCGCCCGAGTTCCTGGACACCATCCGCAAGTCCGGCTGCCCGGTGTTCGCGGTGGACCCGCGGACGCTCGAGGACATCTACCGCGCCATCCGGGACATCGGCGCCATCGTGGGGGCGGCCGAGGGGGCCGAGCAAGTGGTGCACGAGGTGCAGGCACGCCTGGGCGCGGTCGCCGACCTCCTCTCCGGCGTGCCCCAGAGCGAACGTCCCACCGTTTTCCTGTTCCTCCAGCTCAACCCGGTCTGGACCGCAGGGGCGCGCACCTTCCAGCACGACGCCCTGGAGGCGGCCGGCGCGCGCAACGTCGCCGCCGACCGCGAGGGGTTCACACCCTACAGCACAGAGTCGCTCCTGGCGGCAGACCCCGAGTTCCTGGTGCTCTCGACGATGGGGGGCGACCTGGAGCGGATGCGCCGCGAGCTGCTCGCCAATCCGGCCCTGCGGCGGCTGTCCGCCGCGCGGGAGGGCCGCATCATCGTCCTGGACGCCGATCCGCTGATGCGCCCGGGGCCGCGCATTGCGGAGGCGGTGGAGGCCTTGGCGGCGGCGCTCTACCCGGGGCTGTTGGTCTCGCCGGAGAGGCCCAGCTCCTCAGAGACGAGCGAGCGATAGCCAGCCGCCAGGAGGCAGGTCAGCGGCCCTGGCGCGGGCGCGCCGAGGGGGCGCCCGTCCACGGTGGCCACTGGCAGGATCTCAGCGATGGAGCTGGTCAGCAGCGCCTCCTGGGCTGTGCGTAGCTCCTCCAGGGGCAGATCGCGCTCCTGGGTCGCGATCCGGAACCGCCGGGCGACCTCGAGGACGGCCGTGCGCGTGATGCCGGGCAGCAGCCCGCGGCTGAGCGGCGGCGTCACCAGCTCCCGGCCGATGACCGCGAACACGTTTCGCATCGCGCCCTCGACCACGCAGCCGTCGGGGTCCACGAGCACCGCCTCGTCGCCGCCCGCCCGCTCGGCCGCGCGCTGGGCCATGAGCTTGTCGAGGTAGTTGAGCGACTTCATGTGCCGCAGCGCGGCCCCAGGCGCGTGGGCGGTCGGCACTGAGACGACGCGACAGCCCGAGGTGTAGCGCTCCATCGGCGGCGCGGACAGGGGGCGCACCAGCACCACCGTGGTCGGATGGCGATACGAGGAATCGGGGCCGGCCGTAACTGTCACCCGCACCACCGCGTCGCCCATGCGCGCCGCGGCGATCGCCCCCCGGATGCCCGCCACCAGCAGCTCCCGCCTGGGGGCGGTGAAGCCGATCTCCACCACCCCCGCGTAGAGCCGGTCGAGGTGCTGGGCGAGGCGGAAGACCTTTCCCCGGTAAGCGCGCATGGTCTCGAACACGCCCTCGCCGTACAGGAACCCGCGATCCAGGGCCGAGATGGCGGCCTGCTCGGGCTGCAGCAGCTCGCCGTTGACCCACACTATGCCGGCCATCTCACGGCCTCCGCGCCGGCCTCGGCGGCCAGCGCCCGCGCCATTGCGCCCGCCTTGTCCAGGGTCTCCTGATACTCGGCCTCGGGGTCGGAGTCGGCCACGATCCCCCCACCCACGTGGAAGTACGCAACGCCCTCCTTCACCACCGCGGTGCGGATCACGATGTTGACGTCCATGTCGCCCGAGAAGCAGAGGTACCCGATGGCCCCAGTGTACACCCCGCGGCGGGTCGGCTCCAGCTCCTCGATGATCTCCATCGCCCGCACCTTGGGCGCGCCGGTGATCGAGCCCCCCGGGAAGGACGCCCGCAGGCAGTCCAGCGCGGTGCACCCCGGCCGCAGCCGGCCCCGGACGGTGGACACCAGATGGTGCACCGTGGCGTAGCTCTCCAGCCCGCACAGCTCGGGGACATGCACCGACCCGTACTCGCACACCCGCCCGAGGTCGTTGCGCTCCAGGTCCACGATCATCACGTTCTCGGCGCGGTCCTTCTCGCTGGCCAGCAGCTCCGCGGCCAGCCGGGCGTCCTCCTCCGGGGTGGACCCGCGCGGGCGCGTGCCCTTGATCGGGCGGGTCTCCACCTCTCGGCCGCGGACCTGCAGGAAGCGCTCGGGCGAGCAGCTCACGACGACCGCCTCCGGGGTCTCGAAGTAGGCCGCGAACGGCGCCGGGTTCCCCTGGGAGAGCCGTCGGTACAGATCGAAGGGCCGCGTGGGCAGCGGGGCGTGGAGCCGCTGGGTCAGGTTGACCTGGTAGATGTCACCGGCGGCGATGTACTCCTTCGCCCGCACGATCGCAGCCAGGTAGTCCTGCCGCGAGAAGTTCGACGCGACGGCGAATTCCCTGGTCGTGGGCCCGCGGGGCGCGCAGGCCTGCTGAGGCGCGCCGCCGCTTGCCTCGAGCAGCTCCGCGAGCGCCCCCGCGCGGCGCTCGGCCAGCCGCCGGGCTGCGCCCTGGTCGCTCTCCGGCGCGCCGATCGCGCATACCCAGGCCCGCCCCTCGACGTAGTCCAGGGCCGCCACCGCTCCGTAGAAGCCAAGGTGGCAGTCGGCCACCGGCACATCGTCCACGGTCCGCTCGGGGATGCGCTCGACGAACCGGCCCAGGTCGTAGGCGAAGTAGCCCATCGCGCCGGCGATGAGCGGGGGCGCGCCAGGCGGGCGCGCCAGGCGGATATCACCCCAGAGGCGGGCGACCGCCGCGAAGGGATCGCCCTCGGTGCGCTCGACTCCCGTGGGCCCGGAGAGCTCGATGCACGTGCCCTTGGTGCGCAGCGTGAGGAACGGGTCGCAAGCGAGGAAGGACCAGCGGCCCAGCCGCGGCTCCCGCGTGCCCCCCTCGAGGAGGATGGCGCCCGGCCTGCTCAGGAGCTGCGAGAAGGCGGTGAGGGACGATGGTGGACAGGCGATCTCGCGGATTGTGGGCGTGTAGACGGCCAAGCGCAGCCCCCTGGCAGCGGCGGCGGAATTCCACGTCTTGAGCCGTCGCTCCTGCCAGAGCGCGGCCCGCGCCTACCCCTCACCGGCGGAGGGAAGCTCGAACCGCATGCCGTCCCGGGCCGCGACGACCTCCACGCCCGTGTCCTCGCTGAGCCGCTCGGCCACCAGCCAGGGCTTGGCCCGCCAGACTGTCATGCCGAAGTGTGTGATGACGGCCTTGCGGGGTCGAGCGGCGGAGATGATGCGGCGTGCGTCCGGGATGCTGAGGTGGTAGATGTCGCTCTCCTCGAGGCGCACCGTGTGCAGCACCATCGCCTCGGCGCGGTAGTGCTCCGCCAGCCCCGGGAAGTAGCGCGTGTCCGCCACATAGGACCACCGGCAACCGGGCGACTCGAACACGAAGCCATACACCTCCCCCGGGTGGTCGTGTCGCACCGGGGCGCGGACGGTGACCTGACCGACGCGGTACTCACCTCCCTCCTCTACGATGTGCGTCTCGGCCACATACTCCCGCAGGTAGCGCAGGATCACGGGGTCGTCGTCATAGGCATCCCGGGGCGCGAGCACCATCCCGCGCCGGTTGAGCCCGCCGGTGGTCATGGCCTCGATCATCACGTTCGCGTCGGCGGCGTGGTCGAGGTGGCGGTGAGAGAGCACGATGGCGTCGAGCTTCGTGGGATCGAGCTTGCGCTTTGTCGCCTGCACGAGCGCGCCCGGGCCCGGGTCCAGATGGATCCGGGTGTCGCCCATCTCCACCCAGAGCCCGCCGGAGGCCAGCAGTTGCCTGAACACCAGCACCCGCGCGCCCCCCGTGCCGAGGAAGACGATCCGGTTCATGCCCACCAGCCTTGACGTGATGACAGCCCCTCACTATACTCCCCGGAAGACCGATGCTCAAGATCGGCCAGCCCCGGAACGCATATGACATCCTCGGTCTGCCGCGCAGCGCGACGCCGGTCCAGGTCCGCGCCCGCTACCGGCAGCTCCTGCGGCGCTACCGGCTGGAGACCCCGACCAGCGAGCTGCCGGGGGACGAGCGCTTCCGCCGCTGGACCAACGCCTACCTGGTGCTGACCGGCCCAGAGCGGCGCGAGTACGACCGTCGGCTGCGGGAGAGCCGCGGCCGGGCCGAGCCCGACGACCTGCTGGGTGATCTCCCCGCACCCAGGCTGACCCTCCTCGAGGCGGAGGCGGCGTACGCGCGCCGCAAGCTCAACGAGGCCGTGGAGCTGGCGCGGGGCGCAGTGAAGCAGGACAGCCGGAACGCGCAGGGCTACGCGTTGCTCGGCGACATCTTCCGCGAGCAGGGCAAATACGGCGACGCCCTGACCATGTACAACTATGCCATCCAGTTCGAGCCGAACAACCGCCGGTATTGGCAGCTTCTGCAGGAGGTCACCGCCCTGCGGGAGGGGCGGGCGATCCCCCGGCGCTTCCGCCGCGAGCGCCCTAGCCCGCTCAACCGCCCGGCTCGCGCTTATGTCCTGGTGGCCATGGTCTTGCTGCTCACCCAGCTCAGCACCATCTACCTGCGCCGCTCGTGGGGGGAGCCCGGCCTGCTGTTCCTTCCCCCGAACCTGATCTACAACGCCCTCGCCAACGGGTTCCTGCTTGGCCTGGCGCTCGCCGCCACCGCCGTCATCGGCCCACTGGACGACGAGCTGATCTCGTATCAGGTCATGGGCTTCGGCGTGGAGACCACGCCCCTGGGCGTGCTGATCGCGCTGCCGGGCCTGGTGTTCTTCTGGGCGGCCCTCGTCTTCTATGCCATCGTCGCCTGGCTCGATGAGCACCTGTCGCTCTCGGTGGTCATCGCCCTGCTGGCCTGCGCGCTGGTAACCGTCACGTTCATCGTCGTCTCGCCGCCGGAGCGGCGCATGGCGGTCACCTTCCTGGCGGGGAACTTTGTGTTCTTCGGGTTCCTGTGGGGGTGGCTGCTGGGGAGCCTTCGCCGGCGGGTATTCGAGCACTAGCCGCCGGCGAGGAGGCGGAACAGCCAGCGGCCGCCGTCGCGGAGTGCCCGTACGAGGCGCTCGGCGGGGCTGCGGGCGAAGGCGAAGCGCGCGTCGGGCTCGTTCCAGAGCTGCCCGACGAACAGGCGCGCCTTGATGACGCCGCGCAGGTCGTCGAGCCGGAAGCGCTCGAAGAGAAATCGCCGCACCGGCCCGAGGCGACCCTCGCGCGAGAACGCGGAGGCGAAGTCCACGATGTAGGGCCAGCCATCATCCCCGACCACGATGTTTGAGCGGTTCTTGATATCACAGTGGACGACGCCGCGGTCGTGGATCCCCCTGACCACCTCCAGCAGCCGGTCGAAGAAGGCCGCCGGCAGCGCGCCGTCGGGGAATTCGGCGCAGCTCCGGCCGGGGATGTGCTCCAGCACCAGGGCTTGCCGGTCGAGTCGGCCGAGCAGGCGGGGCACGCCCGGCGTCCCGGCCAGCGCCCGGTAGATGCGCGCCTCCCGCCCGATCAGCCAGGGGCCGACCAGCCTCCGCAGGAGCCAGCCGCTGCCCGCGTAGTCCTTCACGACCGCCCGACGGCCCTGGTCTTCCACCAGCAACAGCGCGGGGCGGCTCCCGCCGCCGGCGCGCAGCGGCCGCGCCAGGTACCTCGGCAGCGTCTCCCGCGCGAGTCCGGCGAAGGGTATGTCGCGGGGCTGCGTTCGCTCGCGCATGGCAGCGCGACCATTCGTCCCCCCCCGCGCGTCCCCCTGCCGCGCGCCGAGGCGTGTCGGGCGCGCGCCTCAGCCGCCGGCCGTGGGGCACTTGCCCTCTGGCCCGCGCCCGGTATAATGATCACCGAGCGCATGTGGCGCCAAAGGGAGAACGCTTATGCTCAGGCGTGTGAAGTTGGCCCCCATTCTGCTTGCCGTCGCTCTGCTGGCCGCCCTCACGGCGGGCGCCGCCTTCTCCTCCGCCGCCATCTCCTTCCGCGGCGCGGAGCGCGACGGGGAGCGCGTTGGCGAGGTGCTGATCGGCGACACCGCGGTGATCGTCCTGCGCACCGCTGCCGCTGGCTACCTGCCGGTTGAGCGGGCGGAGATCGTGGCTGGCCGCCTCCGCGCGGCTTCCGAAGCGGGCTTCGTCCCCCAGGACGTTGAGGTTGCCCCCGTCAGCGGGGGCCACGCGCTGTTCATCGGCGACCGCATCATCGTCACCGCCACCGAGGCGGAGGCCAGCGCCCACGGCGCCGGCACGGCCGCCCTCGCGCAGGTCTGGCGGGGCAACATCATCCGCGCCATCGCGCCCGAGGAGGCGCCCGCGGCCGAGCCCGCGGAGGCCCCTGCCGAGCCGCTCGATCTCGACTGGACGGGCGTGGCCCAGAAGTGGGTGCCGATCTTCAGCCTCGAGACCGAGGGACTCTACCTCGGGGCCGCGCAGATCGCCGGCCCCACCGGCCAGGTCGAGAAGGTGAAGGGGGTCGCGGAGCTGCGGCTCAACTTCCGGAATGTCGGGCGGGTCTACGCCTACATTCCCGTGTCCACCATCAGCCTCAGCCGGCTCGATCGGGTGCAGGGAGTGAGTGTGTGGGCCACTGGCGACATCGGGCTCGTCGGGTTCTAGGGGAGGGAGGAAGACATGGGAACGCGCAGCCGCCTCATCGCCGTCGTGGTGCTGGCCTGCCTGCTCGCGGTGGGATTCGCCAGCGCCGCCTCCGCCCTCGCCTTGGGGGATATCGTGAAGGTCGCGGGGATCGGCTGGCTGGTCACCCGCTACGGCGACCAGATTGACACCTTCATCACCCGCTCCCTCGGCGAGCACGAGGCCGCGGCGAGGGGCGCCACCAAGGTGGTCCCCATCCTGTCGGTGGGCCGCGGGGCCCACATCGGCGCCGCGCAGGTGGTCGGCAACCCGGAGAACGTCAGAGAGGTGAAGGCGGTCTTCCAGGTGGAGGGGCGCATCGGCAGCTTCCGGCCCCGCATCCTCGTGCCGACCATCAGCGACCGGGTCACCGGCAACCCCGAGCGGGCGAAGGGAGTCGGCGTCTCGGCGGTGATCGAGTTCACGATCTAGCCCATCGCCTCGCGCCCGCCTGTAGCGCGCGTATGTCTCCGCATGCGCGCCGCCTGGCCGGCGTGCTCAAGGCGCGGACCCGGCCGCAGGGCACAGCGCCCCCGCGGGGTACCGGGGCAGGGCAGGACTCCTGCCCCACGGGAAGAGCGGCGCACCTGAGAACGCGCGCCCTGGTCTAGCGCTCCCGGTTCCGAGTGTCCACCCACACGCGGCAGGTCATCCCGTGCTTGACATCGAGGCCCTCGGTGTCGAAGGCGATCCTGACCGGGATGTGCTGAAGCACCCAGGGGGTGGTCTGCGGGCCCTCGGCCGCGATCTCGGTGGCTTTCCCGATCTTCTCGACGGTGCCGTGGAACCACTTCCTCGGGAAGGCCTGGATGCGGATGCGGGCCGGCTGTCCTTCGCGGATGCGGCCGATGTGGAGCTCGGAGATGGAGGCGCTGATCCAGAGGGGGACGTCAGTGGCGACGACGGTGACGATGGGCATGCCCTTGACGACGACCTCGCCGTCCTTGACGGAGTGGCCCGGCCCGCGGACGACGACGCCGTCCACGGGGCTGCGCAGGACGGTGTCGTCGAGGCGGGTCAGCGTCTCCTCGAGCGCGGCGCGGGCCCGGGCGACATCGGCGCGACGGGCCAGGACCTCCTGCTCCTTGAGGGCGATGGCGTTCTCCCGCGTGCGGGCCGACTCGAGGCTGGCGCGGGCCTGTCTCTGCTCGGCGGCGCGGGTGGCGACGGTCTGCTCGCGGATGCGGCTCTCGTGGTCGCGGGCGAGGGCGAGCTTGAGCGCGGCCTGGGCGGACTCGACGGCCGCCTGGGCGACCTGGGCCCTGGTGCGGGCCTGGTCGAGGGCGTGCTCGGAGATGGCGCCCTCGCCGTGGAGCCGCTCCATGCGCCGGAGGGTGGCCTCGGCATCACGCAGTTCGGACTCGGCCGAGGCGAGCGCGGCCTGCGCGGAGCGGACCTCGTCCGGCTGCTGCTCGGCGCGGAGCATCAGCTCGGCCTCCGCCTGCGCGAGCCGGGCGTGGGCGGCGGCGAGCTGCGCCTCCGCCTCCTCGATGGTGGCAGAGGCCTCTCGGATGGCGAGCTCGAGGTCCCTCTCGGCGCGGGCGAGGGCGCGCTCCTGCCCCTCCAGGTTGGCCCTCGCCTGCTCAACCTGGGCCTCGAGGTCGGCCTTGTCGAGGACGGCGACCGGCTGACCCTGGCGGACCTCATCGCCGGTGCGCACCAGGACCTGGCTGACGCGGGTGTCGGTCTTGGCCGAGATGTGCACAACCAGGCCGGCGACGTGGGAGTTCACGGCGCGGACGTGCGTGAGGGCGAACCAGAGCGCGTAGCCGCCCCAGGCCATGCCGCCCAGCGCCAGGAGGATGGTGATCGCGAGGACGCCGTGCCACCACTGGAGGCCCCGGCGCCTCTCCCTGCGGCGCGGCCGGGACGGTGTCCCCGGCCGCGTTGTCGTTGACATAGCAGACTGCTCCCTCTACGCGGCTCGAGCACAGCACGCGTCGCGCGCCCCTGGCCCTGGGCCCGGGCGCGGCGCCCGGGCCGGCAGACCGGCCCCGAGCTGCGGGCGAGCCGTGCTCGCCTATTGCGGCCCGGCGGATGCGGGCCCTCTACACCGGGGGTTAGTCTTATCCCCGCGTTCTCCTTCTCCTCCAAGCGCGCCGCGCCTGCGGACTCACCAGAGGAGGGGAGCGATAAGGGCGCGGGGAAGCGGGTACCATAGGTGGACATGAGGACCATGGTGGCGAGAGCGGCGATGGTGCTGGCGGCGCTGACGCTGGCGCTGGGCGAGGGGCGGGCCGGGAGCTCGGCCCCGGGGGCGGTGTCGCTGCCGCCGGAGGCGGCGGCGACGGCGGAGCGGTTCCTGGACGCCTTCAGCCGCAACGACCGGGAGGCCATCGGCCGCATGCTGCCTCGGCGGCCGGAGAACCTCTACGGGCCGTGCCCGTTCGCGAGGATGCCCACGCTGCGCAACCCGCGGGTTGACTCGCGGGTGGGCGGGGTGGAGTTCGAGGGGAGCATGAGGGACCCCAGCCTGCCCAGGCAAGGTCTGATGGTGCTGCGGCTGGTGGAGGAGGGGGGCGCGCGGACGTGGCGGGTGCGCCAGATCTACTGGTACGACGAGCTCCCGCCGGAGGCGGACCTGCCCGAGGAGAGCCCGACACCCGCGGACCGGCGGCAGGAGGCCAGCCTGCGGGAGGCGGCGGGCCAGTTCATCGCGGCCTGGCTCAGGGGCGACTGGGAGCGGATGGAGGCGCTGACGTTTCGGTGGTGGGAGGTGCCGCGGCGGCCGCCCAGGTGGGTGCAGATGACGCGGGTGGAGCTGCAGGGCCGGCCGACCACCCTGGATGGGGTGCGGGTGGACTTCGTGGTGAGGCTGCGGCTGGTGCGGCTGATGCCGCGGCGGGTGCACGGGAACCTGTGGATGGTGCGGGAGGATGGGGTGTGGCGGGTGCGGCCGCTGACCTTCAGCCTGTGGTTCTGAGG
>CAYLPT010000033.1:0-16946 GCA_964385645.1 uncultured bacterium | reverse complement strand
GGCAGGCTTCGATGACTTGGGAGGCGAGCCTGGAAGACGGAAGGAATCGCGCCACAAGCCCGACATCCCCGTCGCCGGCACGCGGCTGGTCAGAGAATGGCGTGGCAAGCGGTACGAGGCCACCATAGTCCCCGGCGGCTTCGAGTTTCAAGGACGCCGCTACCGCTCCCTGAGCGCCATCGCCCGGGCGATCACCGGCACGCACTGGAACGGTCGGGCCTTCTTCGGCCTGCGGGATGAGCGCACCAGGGGGGCCCGATGAGCCGGGCATCTGAGGAGCGAGCCGCGGTGCGCCCCGTGCGCTGCGCCATCTACACCCGGAAGAGCACCGACGAGAACCTGGACGCGGAGTTCAGCAGCCTGGATGCCCAGCGGGAGGCGGCGGAGGCCTACATCGCCAGCCAGCGCCACGAGGGCTGGACGCTGCTGCCGGCTCGCTACGATGACGGCGGGCACTCCGGCGGCACGCTCGAGCGGCCGGCCCTCCAGCGGCTCCTGGAGGACGTGGAGGCCGGGAGCATCGACTGCATCGTGGTCTACAAGGTCGACCGCCTCTCCCGCTCCCTCCTGGACTTCGCCCGGATCATCGAGGTGCTGGAGCGCAGGGGGGTGTCCTTCGTGTCGGTGACCCAGCAGTTCAACACCACCACCTCGATGGGGCGGCTGGTGCTGAACATCCCCTGGCACAAGGGGCATCTCTACCGGCTGCTCAACAATCCGACCCGGAGCTGCTGGACGCCAGGATGACCGAGATCCAGGTTGACAGCGGCGAGCGGGGCGGCTGGATGGTGACGGCGCGCGACCGGCACGACGCGCTCCTCCTGCTTCTCGACAGGTGCCCCGAGCTGGATCTCAGCCGGGCCCGCATCAACTACGTGAAGCTGCGGTTCACCTTCTCGGCCGGCCGGCGGAAGCGGAGCAGGACGGTGAAGATCAAGCCGCCCAGCATTGCCAGCTTCAACCGGTCCACCCTGGAGGCGAGAGTGCTGGAGCACCTGCGGCGCAATGGCTTGTGCGTCCAGCGATAGCCTGCTCGCGGTCCTGCTTGAGCACCTGGACTCCGACCCGACGCCGGTCCTCTCCGGTGCCGATCTGCCCACGCTGCCGGCGGGGGCGCTGGATGCCCTCCTCGGGGAGCGCCTGCTGACGGAGCTCGCGCCCCTTGAGGAGTTCGGCTCCTGCGCCTGCGCGGTGGATGGCTGCTACCGGACGATCCAGCGCGACGGCGAGAAGGCGTGGGCGTTCTGCGCGAACGGCCTCGCGGCGCCGCTGGAGCCGAACCTGGAGGAGTTGCGGCAGTTCCGGGTCGAGGTGTCAGTCTTCTGCCAGAAGCTCCGGGACGCCAACCAGCTCCGCGGCGACGCCATCGCCCAGTACAGCCGCACCGTTTCGTTCCTCGGCGAAACCGAGGTCGACGGGCGTGTCGTATCCCTGGTGCTGGCCCGGTGTCTCCGGCCGCGATCCGCGGCGACCGCGCTCCACGCGATGAGGGGACGCTGGTCGGAGCGGTCCCTGCTGGTGCTCACCCCTACAGAGCTGGCGCTTGACCCCGGCCTCCGGGCCGACCTGAAGGCGAGCGAACTCGTGGTGGCCGACCTGTCCGGGCTGCTGCTTGCCCCCGTCTCCCTGGAACTCGCACTCGGGCAGATCGGGAGCCTGTTCTCCTGGTCGCCGGCGCAGGGGGCAGGAGTGGTTCTCCACCTCGACAGGAGACGACGCGTGGCCAGGTACCAGGGCACTAACCTGGAGCTTGCACGCCGGGAGATGGACCTGCTGTTCCTGCTGGCGGACCACGCGGTGCGAGCCCCGAACGGCTGGGTGGAGCGGGACCGGATCTACGACGTTCTTTGGCCGGGTCGCACCACGGATGACTTCCCGTACACGCGCCAGATCGACCAGGCAGTCAGGAACGTACGGGGCGCCCTCGACGCCGTAGAGCCGGGATCCGGCAGGCGGGTCATCCAGACCCTCAGAGGCACCGGCTACCGGCTGACTCTGCCCAGCAGAAGCATCGTGCTCGTCTGACGCGGGTCTGGTTGCTGACGTACCACGGGGCCGTCTCCACAGGCGGCCCTTCTTCTTTGGCCCCGTCCTCGTCGCCGGCGCCAGAGAACACACTGGAACACATTGGGAACACGCCCAGACCGTGATGGGCTCTCCCGCTTGCGCCATCATGGGGCAGCGAGCCAGACGGCTCCCAATCCCATCAGGAGGCGCACATATGAGAAGGGCTGATCTTCCCCCCCCGCGGCGGCACTTTTTGGAGGTCTGCCGGGATCTGGGTTTCGGCTTCATCCGAAACCTGCGGGTGGTGGGGCACGAACCCATCCTGCCGCCGCCCTCGGACATCGTGCGAGACGTCGTGTTCGGCAAGCGGAACGGCCCGCACGAGATAGGGCCCTCCGACAACTTCGTGCTCAAAGCGCAGGCCGTGGAGTTCTTCGCCTACCTGGATGAGCTGGACGACTGCACCATCGAGGTGCTCGTGGTGAAGCACGGCCTCCCGTTCCAGATGCACGTCGCGAAAGCGGCCTGAGTCTCAGGCCCGAATCAGCCACCAGACAACGTGCCGGCCACGGAGTGGAGGTCGTTGTGGGTGTCGCCATCCGGCGAACTCGCAGCGACCTCTGCTCGCGTTTGAAGCCGATTCCCCGGAGCCCAGCGGCACCCGCTTCGGCCTCCTCCCCGACCCGAGGAGGAGACAGTGGGCGCCACCCCCAGCCGCAAGCCGCTGGACACGTATGCCGTCTCGTCGATCAAGCAGCACGCTCGCCAGTTGGTGCGCAGAGCGGGCTTCATCTCCGAGGACTACCAGGACGTCGTCCAGGAGCTGTCCGTTCACCTCTGGTGCCAGCTCGGCAAGTTGGATCCCTCGCGCGGCCGGCGCACCACCTTCATCGACCGCGTGGTGCGTCACAAAGCAGCCGACATCCTGGCGGCACGGCAGGCCGCCTGTCGGGACTGCCGTGTTGAGATGGAGTCCATTCACGATGTGGTTACAGCCGAGGACGGCGAGGACGCCTGCCTCGAGGACCTGGCCGAGATCGACGCGGTGCGCTGCCAGCAGGGTCTGAGCCGCGATCCCTTCGAGCGAGGGATCGAACTGCGCATTGATCTGCTCCGTGCCCTGGCGAGGCTCACCCCCGAGCAGCTCGACCTGTGCCGGAGGCTTGTGGAGGACCCGAACCGCAGCCGGGTCGCCGCCGACCTCGGGATATCGAGGGACACGCTCTACAAGTCGATCCACGAGATTCATGCGATCTTCGAGCGGGCCGGCCTGCGGGGGCACCTCGGAGAGGAGTCCCGACACTCCGGCGGGCGTTGCCGTAAGTAACAAGTAGGAGCAGTCCACGGATGAGGACCGAGATGACACCAGAGACGCCCGAGATCTACCGCTTCCGCTTCGGCCCTGAGGTCTGCATGGAGCGCGCCCAGGACCTGGTGGCCTACGCCATCCTGCTGGCGCAGCAGGTGCACGGGGAGGCGAGGGTGCGGCTGGACTGCGGCTATGCCGCCGACGCCGGACTGCGCTCGCTGGTGGTGGACGCCCGGACCAAGGCGGGCCAGACCGTGGCCCTCTTCTTCACCGAGATGCTGCTGAAGGAGTTCGGGATGAGCGCCTTCTCTGTCGAGCGGGTCCCCAGAAACGACGGGTTCCGTCGCGGCGGGCTCACAAGGGCCGCCGCCTGGCTGGCCAATCGAGGGCGCGTGCTGGTCCGGCGGCTCCGGCGGCGAGAGCGTCCAGTCCACTCCCCCGGGAGGACACCGTGAGCATTCTGCCGACGCACCCCACCCCACCCAAGCGCGAGCTGTCTGAGTTCAGCATCCTGCTCTTCGGGGACGTGAAGACGGGCAAGACTGAGTTCGCCTCGCACTTCCCCGGCGCCATCTTCCTGGCCAGCGAGGCCGGCCAGGGCAGCATCGAGTGCCACCGGGTCGCGGTGGACAGCTGGGAGACCTTCCTGGCCGCCTGCGGCGAGCTGGCCCAGGGCGGGCATCCCTTCCGCACCGTGATCGTGGACACCGTGGACGCGCTGTGGCTGCTGTGCCAGCGCCACATCTGCGAGCAGCACAAGATCCAGCACGAGTTGGATGTCGCCTACGGCAAGGGCTACGGGCTGGTGTTCGATGAGTTCCGGCGGGTGATCGGCAAGCTCTCCCACCTGGGGCTGGGCCTGGTGCTGATCAGCCATGCCGAGCGGGAGGAGATCCAGGGCCGCACCGGCGCCTACCACAAGGCGGTGCCCTCCCTGCGGGACAAGGTGCGCCGGTTCCTGCTGGGCTTGTGCGACCTGGTGCTCTTCTGCGACACCGAGACCGACTCCGGCCCCGACGGCCAGCCGGTGACTCGCCGGGTCATCCGCACCAAGCCCTCGCAGCACTGGGAGGCCGGCGATCGTACCGGGCTCCTGCCCGAGACCCTACCGCTTGACTACCACGCGTTCCGCGCGGCCTTCGCGGCCGGGATCAGCACCCGATGTCCGGCGATGTCCGGATCGGGCAATCATTCCACCTCAGAAGGAGGAACCGATGACTAGCAGTGACGACCGCGACGCCGTCGAGCTTGGCGCCGCCGACCTGGCGACCTTCGAGCAGGACTTCGGGGGCGTGCCCGTGGAGGACTCCGACTTCGAGCCGGTGCCTGATGGCAAGTACCGGGTGAGCGTCGAGCGGGTGGAGCTGGTGCGCTCCCGCGCCGGCAACCCGATGCTCAAGTGGACCCTGCGGGTGTTGGGGCCCCAGCACGAGGGGCGGCTCTGTGGCGCAACAGCGTGATCGCCTCCGCCGAGAACCTGAAGTGGCTCAAGACCGACCTGCACACCTGCGGGCTGGTGCTGGGCAAGCTCTCCGAGCTCCCGAGCCGGCTGAGCGAGCTGCTGGACGTGCAGCTGGAGGTGACCAAGCGCTCCCGGGACGGGAGTGAAAATGTCTACCTCAACAAGCGCCTCGCCTCCCCCGAGGGACAGAGTGCCCCCGGCGGATCGGCGCTTCCTCCCTTTTGAGGTGGCCCCGGTCCGCGTGATCGTGGACACGCGGGAGCAGCTCCCGTATGTCTTCTCTGACCGGGTGGTCGCCGTGCGGGCCCCCCTCCCCGCCGGCGACTACTCGGTCGAGGGGGCGGAGTCGGCTCCCGGGGGCGTGGTGGTGGAGCGCAAGACCCTCGATGACTTCGTGTCCTCGGTCATCCGGTACCGGCGGCGCTTTCGCCGGGAGCTGGAGAGGCTGCGGGGCTACGCCTTCTCCTGCGTGGTGGTGGAGGCGAGCCTGGGGGACATCTTCGCCCATCGCTACCACAGCGGCGCCCATCCCAACGCGGTGGTGGGGGCGGCGATCAGCATCATCGTGGACTACGGGGTGCCGGTGTTCCTGTGCTCCGATCGGCAGGCCTGCTGCCGGTTCACGGAGGGCTATCTGCTGCGCGCCTATCGGAAAGTGAGGTCGGAATGCTCGACGCCATGACGTCTCAGTCAGTTACCGTGCGGGGGCGGGTGGAGGAGGTGTACTTATCGAGCCCGGGCTTCTCCGCCGGCCGGCTCCGGGACGAGGGGGGCCGGCGAGTCAAGTTCGCGGGGCCGGTGCTGGTGCAGGAGCACGCGCCGGTGGTGCTGCGGGGCCGCTGGGAGACCCACCCCAAGTACGGGCGGCAGCTCCAGGTAGAAGCCATAGAGCTGGACCTCGACCTGGACCCGGAGGGCCTGGCCCACTACCTCGCCCACCATCCGGCGATCAAGGGGATCGGGCCGGTGAAGGCGAGACGCGTCGCGGAGCGCTTCGGGGACGACTTCGAGCGGGTGCTCCTGGAGGAGCCGGAGGCGATCGCCGAGGAGGCGCGCATCCCGCTGGCGACCGCGGAGGCGCTGCAGGAGGAGTGGCTGCGCACCCGGGCGGTGAACGCGGCCCTGGTGTGGCTGTCGGCGTACGGCCTGACCCACCATCAGGTCACGAGCCTGGTCGAGAAGTACGGCAACGGCGTGGTCGCCATCCTGCGGGCCGACCCGTACCTGATCGTGCGGGAGATCCCGGGCTTCGGCTTCCGGCGGGTGGACCAGATCGCCCTCCAGATCGGGACCGCGAAGGAGCATCCCTCGCGGCTGCGGGCGGGGGTGCTGTTCTGTGTGCGGGAGCGCCTGGAGCAGGGGGACTGCTGGGTCGACTACGAGCAGCTGATCGAGGCGGCCAACGGGGTGCTGGCCCTCGACACCCTCGACAGCCGGGAGCGGATCGAGGGCACGCTGGAGGGCTTGATCGAGGCCGGCGAGCTGTCCTGCGCCTCCTATGCCGGGCGGTTCCTGGTGGCGATCCCGGAGATCCGCGCCATGGAGGAGGGGCTGGCAACGGTCTTCTCATCGGGCGAGGAGCCGCACCCGCACCTCGGCGCAGACACCGATGTGGAGGCGATGATCGCCGAGCACGCCCCCGACCTGAACGCGGGGCAGCGGGAGGCAGTCAGGACCGCTCTTCGGCACCGGCTCTCGCTCATCGCGGGCGGCGCGGGCAGCGGCAAGACCTACGTGAGCGCGGCGATCGCCGCCATCTGCCGGGCGCACGAGCTCGCGGTCGTGCTCGCCGCGCCACGGGGAAGGCCGCCAAGCGCATGGAGCAGGTGGTGGGGCAGGAGGCCTTCACCATCCACCGGCTGCTGGGCTATGACGGGAAGTCCTTCGCCCGGGGCGCGGAGGACCCGATCGACGCGGACGTGCTGCTCCTGGATGAGGTCTCGATGTTGGACGTCCCCCTCGCCTGGCACCTCTTCCAGGCGGTGGACCCCGAGCGGACTGCGGTGGTGCTGGTGGGGGATCACAACCAGCTCCCGCCCGTCGGCCCCGGCAACATCCTCCGCGACCTGATCGACACCCGGGTGCTGCCGACGGTGGTGCTGGATGAGATCGTCCGCCAGGCCGGCCCGCTCAAGGAGAACTCCATCGCGGTGCTGCGGGGGGAGGTGCGCAAGACGGCGGCCCCGGAGCCGGAGAGGGTCCCTCCCTGGATCCTCATCAACCACCTCACCCAGGACCAGGAGGCGCTGCGGGCGCTGCTGGACATGCATCGGGAGGGGATCGCGGAGCGGCTGGGCTTCGACCTGATCTCGGAGGTGCAGGTGCTGACCCCGACGCACAAGGGGCCCCTGGGCACGGCCGCCCTGAACATCGAGCTCCAGCGGCTGCTCCAGGCCAAGCTCCACGGGGTGGAGGCGCCGCCCACCCGGCCCGGCCGGCGGCCCCGGCTCCTGCTCCACGACAAGGTGATCCAGCGCCGCAACAACTACGACCTGGGGGTCATGAACGGCACCATCGGCCAGGTGGTGGAGGTGAACCCCAGGAGCCACGACCTGGTGGTGCGCTTCTTCGACCGGGAGGAGCGGGAGGTCGCGCTGTCGGCCAAGAAGGGCCACCTGCAGGACCTCCATCTCGCCTACGCGCTCACCATCCACTCGGCCCAGGGCTCGGAGTTCCCGTGCGTGGTGCTGGTGGTCCACAAGTCGCACTCCTTCCAGCACCACCGCAATCTCTTCTACACCGGGGTGACCCGCGCCCAGCAGGTGGCGATCATCCTGGGGGATCAGTGGGGCATCCGCAACTGCGCGGACCGGCGGGAGGTGGGCCGGCGCAAGACGTTTCTGTCGCTGCTGGGGCAGGGGGAGGAGGCGCTACGGTGAGCGGTCCCCGCCCCGACCCCCAGCACGCCCTGGCTCTCCTGAAGCGGTACTTCCTGTGCCGCGGAGACGTGCTCGCCTTCCTGACCTCCTGGGGGAAGCCCTGTCCCACCCAGGAGGGCAGCGAGCTGGAGGCGCTGCTGGCGGCCCACGTCGGCGGGGAGGCCGCCCCCAAGGCCAGGGTCCGGTATCGCAACCGCCGCGGCGCGGGGGCCGAGGTCAACCGGTTCCGGGTCGGCTCCTACACCCCGGCCCTCGACGGCAGCACGAAGTGGCTCTGCCTGGACTTCGACGGCGGGGAGCACGCGGAGGCGCTGGCCGACCCGAAGGGGACGGCGCTGGCGGTGCACCAGGCCTTCACCCAGGCCGGCCTCCCGGCATACCTGGAGCTCTCCGGCGGCGGCCGGGGCTGGCACCTGTGGTGCTTCTTCGACCCGCCGGCGCCGGCGCGCCTGGCGCGGGGCCTCGCCACCGCGCTCCTGCCGGCGGAGGCCGCCCTCGCCAACGGGGAGGTGGTGTCGGGGAGGGCCGGCCGGGTGATCGAGATCTTCCCCAAGCAGACCAAGATCAAGCCCGACGGCTACGGCAACCTGGTGTGGCTGCCCTGGTGGTCGGAGGCGGAGCACCCCGCGAACCAGTTCCACCGGGTGGATGATGGGGGCGAGCTCGTCCCGTACGTGCCCGAGGTTTTCGACACGGTCAGCGCGGAGACGGTGGAGCCCCTCGTCGCCGCCGCCCGGGAGCAGGCGAAGGAGCAGCGCAAACAGGACAAGCAGCGGGCGAGCGAGCGCTCCTGGCAGGAGTGGCGGGGACGGGCGCTGGCGGCGCTGCCGCTGGAGTCGGTGTACGGGCCCTGGCTGACCGGCAAGCGCCACGCCAACGGCTGGCTGGAATGCCGGGATCCGGAGTCGCCCTCCGGGGACCAGAACCCTTCCGCCGGGGTGGCCGACGGCACCGGGGAGGCGGAGCGGGGACAGTTCCACTCCTTCATCTCGGGCAAGACGGTGTCGGTCTTCGACTTCCTGATCGCGCGGGGGGAGGCGGCCGACTTCGCCGCGGCGCGCCGGAAGGTGGCGGAGTTGTCGGGGGTGGAGGTGCCGCGGCCGGCCGGCAAGGGCACCCGGGACCGGCCGACCCGGCCCCAGATCCAGGTCAACAACCGCCAGCTGCGCGATATCGTTGCCCAGGCATGGGCCGCGATCCATGCCTCGAACGACCCGCCGCAACTGTTCCTGCGGCGCAAGAGCCTTGCGCGAATCACCTGGGACGGCGATCTCCCGACTGCCGAGGTCGTCGACGAGGCCGCCGTGTTCGGTCTCCTGGCCCAAGTCGCCGACTGGCTCCGGGTGACCCCGGACGCGGTCGTCAACGTCAGTCCTTCCGCCGACGCCTCACGGGTCATGCTGGCCTACCGGGACCCTCACCTACCTGAACTGGAAGATATCGCCTTCGCTCCCGTGTTCGACCAGCACGGGAACCTCGTCTGCACCCCCGGCTACCATCCCGATGCGAAGCTCTGGTACCACCGAACGGAGAGTCTGCCCGTGAACCCGCCGCCCTCGCAACCCAGTCGTGCCCAGCTCGACGCGGCCGTAGATCTGCTCCTCAACGAGCCGCTTGGCGACTTCCCCTTTGCCTCCGATGCCGACCGCGCTCACGCAGTGGCGGCCCTTCTGCTGCCCCTGGTGCGCCGCAGGGTTGACGGCCCAGCGCCCATCCACCTGGTGGAATCCCCCATCCCCGGTTCTGGCAAGAGCTTGTTCTCCGACCTGGTAGGCATCATCGCCACGGGCCGCTCCTGTGAGGCGACCACGGTCAGCCGGGACGAGGACGAGACCCGGAAGAAGATCACCGCGCTGCTGGCCAAGGGCCAGCCGGTGATCGTGCTGGACAACGTGCGCATCGGCATCGACTCCAGCCAGCTGGCCGCCGCGCTGACCGCGGAGACCTGGACGGATCGCCTGCTGGGGCAGAGTCGCATGCTCGATCTGCCCAACCGGGCTACCTGGCTGGCGACCAGCAACAACCCCCGGCTGTCACTGGAGATCGCCCGGCGCTGCGCCCGCATCCGCCTCGACCCACGCACCGACCGACCCTGGGAGCGGGAGGGATTCCGGCATGCGCCCCTGCGGGAGTGGGCCAAGAGCAACCGCGCCCGGCTGCTGGAGGCCTTGCTCACGTTGGTGCAGGGCTGGGTGGCGGCGGGCGAGCCCCCGGGCGAGCGCGCGCTGGGGTCGTTCGAAGGCTGGTCCTCTGTCATCGGGGGCATCCTGGGCCATGCGGGAATCGGGGGCTTCCTGGGCAACACCGAGGAGCTGTACGAGGCCGCCGATGTCGAGGGCAACGAGTGGCGGGAGTTCGTGGCTGCCTGGTGGGAGGAGCACCGGGACCGCTGGATATCGGCGAAGGACCTGCTGGAGCTGGCCCTCGCGCGGGATATGCTGGGCGGCGTGATCGGGGAGAAGTCCCTGCGGTCACAGCAGTGCCGGCTGGGACGGGCGCTGGTGGCGATGCGGGACCGGCAGTTTGCCGAGTGGCGACTGCTCATGCATCACGACGCTCACTCCAAGAGCGCCGCCTACCGGCTGGCGCGGGTGAATTCGCTGGGCGATCCCGCGGGATATCGCGGGATGTGCCGCGGGATATCGGCCCCCCCATATCCCGCGCCGATTTGCCCCGAGGATGCGCCTGGGACGGGCGAGGATGACGCCGCGGGATATCGCGGGATATCTGAGGTACCCCCCGCGGGCGCGCACACAGGCGCACACGCGTCCGCCCACGCGCGCGCGTATGCACGGGCAATCCCCCCAGGAAATCCCGCGATATCCCGCGAGCAGGATCCGACCGCGGAAAGAGCCAGCAATCACCTGGCTTCTGATCCGGCGGATCCCGCGGGATATGGTCCCTCAATATCCCGCGAGATATCCCGCGCATATCCCGCGGGCCCCGACGACCCGCCGGTCGACCTCGCCCACCTTCCGGAGGAGGGGGCGGACGAGTGATCACCACCGGAAAGCCCCTGCTCTACGTCGCCGCCGACCTCGACACCTGGGAGACCGCGAGCCCCGAGCCCGACCAGGATGCGATCTGCGAGCGGTGCGGGTATCGCCGGCTCGACCCCGAGTACTACGCCTGGCTGCGGCACCGCATGGGCGTGGCGAAGGAGGCCCGGAGGGGGGGCAGCTGCCGGCGGCGGCCTACCAGGAGCTGCGGGCGCGCTTCAACGCGGTGCACGGGTGGGCCGTGGAGCACCTCGGGGAGGAGGCGCTGCTGGCCGCGCTGCGCGCGCTGGAGCCGGAGGGCTACCGCCCGCCGGGGGTACAGGATGGTGAGCCGGAGCGGACCGCGGAGCCTGACCCGGCCGCGGCCTCCGCCCGGCCGCCAGAGCCGCGCCCCCACCTCCACCCTGCCGCTGGCGACTGGCCCTTCACCGAGCCGGTGTCCCCGGAGGCGGTCGCCAAGGTGGACGCGATCCGCGACCAGGCGCGCGCCCTCGGCTGGTCGGAGTCGGCGCTGTACCAGAACCGCGGCCGCCTGCGGTTCCCCGTGGGGGGCGACTGGGGGCTGGTCTGCTTCCTGGGTGACAGACGGGAGATCGGCGCGGTGACCGCACAGTTCATCGAGATCGTCATGCCGAGCGGGAGCAGGCTGCGCTTCTGGCGCCAGGCTCCCCGGAAGGAGGGGGCATGAGTCTCCGACGTTTCGCGGCCGTTCTTCGTAACGACAGTGGTGGGGGAGCCAGAGAGGTCCCGACACTTCGGGGCGAGTTGCCGTAAGTAACGAGCAGAGGAAGACGAACGTGACCGCACATGCCGCACAATCTGCTCGGGTGTCCCCTGAAGGAGCCCTGCTGGCGCTTCCTTCTGCGCCCCAGGCCTTGATTGTGTTGCCGTTTCGAGGGATGAATCACGCTACGGCTGGCAAGCGTCTGGCAGCCGAATACGGAGCCGGAGGGGCCTCCGAGAGCGTGAGAGGATCCCGGGCGGCGGCTCACAGCTTGCGCCCTCCGACTCGAGCAGGAGGTTGTGCTGTGAGCACCGCGTTGACGCCTCTGGAGAAGGGGCAGGAGGGCCTGGACCTGTCGGGCTACGACCCCCAGGCCTACAACATCCTCTCCCCCGTGCTGCGCCTGGACGCCGCCGCGCCGTACCTGAGATTGCGGGCGGTGGAGGTGCGCCTAGACCCAGACGTGCACCGGGGCGACTGCTATGCCGCGCCGGGCGCCAAGTGGACCCGCGAGCGGGGGGTGTCGGTGCCCACCCTGGTGGCGCCCAGCAAGCCGGGGCTGCTGAAGATCGCCTCGGCGGCCGGGCTGGTGATCGACCCGGTGAACTCCCATCGCATCAAGCCGGATGCCTGCGAGCGCTGCATAGATATGGCCCGCTCGACCGGGCAGGCGGTGCGGTGCGGGGACTGCGCCTCCCGCTACGATGTCGCCTACCAGCACATCGGGGCGGTGCGGACCGACACCGGGTGGCGGATCGTGAAGGCGTCCTACGAGTGGAACCTCGACGCCCAGCGGCGCAAGCTGGTGCGGGAGGCGAAGAAGCGGCTGGCCAAGGGCCGGGAGGGGTCCCTGCCGAGCGAGGTCGAGCTGGACGAGTACGTGGAGGACCGGCTCGACCAGATCATCGCCGAGCGCTTCGGGCTGGCGGAGACCAAGTCCCTGCTGCGGCTGGTGCGAGCGATCTGTCACCTGCGGCAGGCCTACACCCGGGAGGAGATGGGCCGGCCCTTCGTGGTGGTGCGGGCGGAGCTGGCGCCCGACTACGCGGACCCCGAGGTGCGCCGGGCGCTGGCCGAGCGCGCGCTGGCGAGCGGGGCGGAGAACTTCTCTGGCGGGGAGGCGATGCGGGTGGACCTGGCGCTGCGGATCGCGCTCTCCATGCTGCTGTCCAGCCGGGCGGGGGCGCGCTGTGAGCTGCTGGTCCTGGACGAGGCCTGCGCCCCGCTCGACGCCCACGGCCGGGCGCTGTTCGTGGACTGCCTGTGCAAGGTGGCCGAGCACTTCGCCACCGTGCTGTGCATCACGCACTGCGAGGACCTGAAGGATCTGCTGCCCTACCGCTTCGAGGTGAGCCGCAATGGCCAGGGCAGCCAGGTGGAGCTGGTGGCCGCGTAGGCGCGAGGGAGGCAAGGCCCCGGCCCGGGCGGCCGGGGTTGTCTCTCTTCCAGGCCGAGAGGTGAGCGATGGCTGTGACCGACACTGACGCCGAGACGGACCGCCGGGGCTTCGACCGCCGGCTCTGCTGGGAGGTGCTGGCGCTGGCCGACCTGGTGCGCCAGCGGAACCTCACCTACGCGGGGGCGGACCCCTACCGGTGCTGGCGCAAGCGGGGCCTGCTCGGGCTGCTGGTGCGCCTGGAGGACAAACTCAACCGGTTCGACTCGTTCCTGGAGGCCGGCGGCGCGACCGAGGAGGCCTGGCGGGAGCTGCTGCGGGACATCGCCGGCTACGGGCTGTGCGGGCTGGTGTGGGTGGGCGCCGGCGAGGACCCGGCGGTACTGGACACAGCAGATGACTCGGAGGCGCAGGAGTGAGCAAGCATCGGAACCGCAAGACGGTGTGCCGAGAGTGCACGCACCAGGGGCCCATGGTACGGGTGGACGGTGTGGACCACCCCACCTGCCTGCGGCACCGCATGGACGGGCGCGCCCAGGCGCTGCCCGCGGACTGGCTGGCCGACCTGGA
Organism: uncultured bacterium; assembly: GCA_964385645.1. GTDB lineage: Bacteria > Armatimonadota > Hebobacteria > Hebobacterales > Hebobacteraceae > CAYLPT01. The sequence goes on along the minus strand of CAYLPT010000033.1, from coordinate 3,600 downwards.
GACCAAGGAGGCGCGGTGTGATCTGTATCAGCCGCGTCGGGCGCCGGTCGGGAGAAGAGCATGATGCCCTGGCGCGGTTTCGAGGCCCTCGTTCCGTACTGGGGCGGCAAGCGCAAGCTCTGCCCGCGCATCTTCCGGGAGATCGCCCGGGTGCATCCGGCGGCGACCTGGTCGTCCCTGCGGCTCGTTGACCCCTTCCTCGGGGGCGGGTCGGTGAGCCTGTACGCGAAGGCCCACGGATTCGGAGTGTTGTGTGGCGATCAGGCGGAGCGCAGCGTGATCATCCGCAAGGCGCTGATCGAGAACGACGAGGTGCGCATCAGCGATGACGACCTGCTGCGGCTGTTCGTGCCGGCGGAGGGCAACCGGGCCCTGATCGAAAGCCGGTACGTGCCCGACTGCTTCACGGAGGCGACCGCCCGCTTCCTCGACAACGCCTTCGCCGCGGCGGAGGAGGTGGGCGACGAGACCAAGCGTCACCTGCTGCGGCTGCTGCTGGTGAAGTACATCTACTGGCTGCGGCCGCACGCGCAGTTCAGCTCCCCGGGGGCCTTCATCCGCGACAACGACTGGAACCCGAACGCCTTCGACGCCGAGAGCTACCCGAAGCTGGTGGCGAGCATCCGGGAGAAGGGGATCCTGGAGCCGCTCAAGGTGATGCCCGACCCGGAGGAGGAGGGGCGCTTCGTCCTGGTGCACGGCTACCACCGGTGGCGGGCGGCGGGGGAGCTGGGCCTCGACGAGGTGCCCTGCGAGGTGTGGGAGATCTCGGCGGAGGAAGCCAAGGTCCGTGGGCTCCAGCTGAACTACCTCCGGGGCCAGCCGGTGCCGCGGAGGCTCGCCGAGCTGGTGCACGACCTGCACCGGACCTACTCGGTGGAGGACCTGGCGAAGATGCTGCCCTGGTCGGCGACCCAGCTCAAGGATTCGCTCGAGCTGCTCAAGCTGCCGGCTGATTTGCGGGAGCGGCTGGACCGGCAGGCCCAGCAGGAGGCGGCCGAAGCGCCGGTACCGGTGACGGTGGTGCTGCTAGGCCAGGAGCACACGGTCTTCCAGGAGGCGATGGCCGCGGCTAAGCAGGCCCTGGGCAAGGGGGCGCGGCGCGGGCAGTGCCTGGAGCGGATCTGCCAGGGGTACCTCGCCGGGGAGGGTGGCCGCGATGGTGGATAAGGTCCTGTTAGGACTGCGGCGTATGACCGCAGTGCGGGAGTACGTTCTCGCGCCAGAACCGCTCGAACTCTTCCCGACGGCTGGCGATCGCCTTCTTCTTCTGCTCCAAGCTGTCGACCTTGCCGCGGTTGAAGAAAGAGTTGCAGGCCCGACAGCAGGTAACCAGGTTGGACGGGTCGTGGGATCCGCCCTGGGAGACTGGTACCACGTGGTCAACGGTGAGGAAGAGCCAGTTTTGGAACGGTCGGCCGTCGAACCCGCAGTACTGACAGGTCCAGTTGTCGCGCTTGAAGATAGGAGCACCGTATCCGCGCAGACAGTCGCTGTACTCAGCCATGGATCGTCCCTCCCAGGATCTGGCAGTTGGGTGTCGCTGGGCCCGATTGTAGCAGATCGCGTATCCGGGCGCCAGCTGGAGGTGGGGGTTGCACGGACGCGGCAGGAGCCATGAATCGCCGCCCCGACGTTGTCCAGCAGCACGAGATCCGCGAGCGCCGGGAGCGCGCCTGGCACCTGGTGGTGGTGAGGCGGCTGAGCGAGCAGGAGGCGGCCCGCATCCTGGGGGTGAGCGACCGCACGGTGCGCCGCGACCTGACCGCCATGCGCGCCCGGGGGATGCGGGCCCTGCGCACCCTGTCGGGGCAGCACAACGTGCTGCGGCTGGCGGCCGAGATGTGGTCCCAGCTCTCCTCGGCGCTGCGGGAGGCCTGGGTATCGGTGCAGGCGGCCCCGGAGGCGTCGCCGGTGCGGGTGCGGGCCCTGAATACCGTGCGGGGGACGATCAAGGACATGGCGGACATCATGCAGTCCCTGGGGCTGCTGCCGAGGGCGCCGGAGGAGGTGGTGATCAGTGCCCGAGACCCGGGACAGCTCAGCGACGATCAGCTCGAGGCCGCGGTGGCTTTCTTCCTCTCGCTGTCGGAGGATCGCGGGCCGGCTGAGCCGGATGCTGGAGAGCCGGCGGGACCCCCGGCCCTGGATCGAGGCGAACCTGCAGATCCTGACTAAGGACCGGCGGATCATCCCGTTCGTCTTCAACGAGGTGCAGGTGGACTACTACCAGCACCGGACGCCCTGGGACATCATCCTGAAGCCGCGCCAGCTGGGGTTCACCACCGCGATCAGCGGGCTGTTCTTCGCGGACTGCCTGAACACCCCCAACACCACCTCGGTGCTGATGGCTCACGATCTGCAGTCCACGGAGCACATCTTCCAGATCGCCAAGCTCTTCTGGCAGCGGCTGCCGGAGGAGGAGCGCCGCCGGGTGGGGGCGCCCAAGTACGACAACCGGCGGGAGCTCTACTGGGAGCGGATCGGCAGCCGGTTCCTGGTGGGAACCGCGGGCAGCACGAAGTTCGGGCGGGGCCAGACCATCAACAACCTGCACTGCTCGGAGTTCGCCTTCTGGCCCCGGCCCCAGGAGGCGCTGGTGGCCCTCAGCGAGGCGGTGCCTGCCGAAGGCAGGATCGTGGTCGAGTCCACCGCCAACGGGGTGGGCAACCACTTCCACGAGCTGTGGCAGGAGGCGAAGTCCGGCGGCAACCGATTCGCGACTCATATGTACGTGTGGTGGGAGGACCCGACGAATGCGCTGTCGGGGCCGGCGTTGGAGACCCTGACCGCCGAGGAGCGCACCTTCCGGGACCGGTGGGGGCTGAGCGACGATCAGCTGCGCTGGCGCCGCGCCAAGCAGCGGGAGCTGCGGGACCGCTTCCGGCAGGAGTACCCCGAGAACGACCTCGACTGCTTCCTGGCGAGCACACGGGCCGTGTTCGACCTGCAGGCGCTGCAGCAGATGGCGGCGCGGATCGCTGGCGAGCCGGCACCGGAGGCGGTGGCGGCGCTCGCCGCCCGGGACGGTGAGGCCATGGGAGTCTCCCCGGCGCGGCTGCTGGTGTGGCGGCGACCCGAGACCGGAGGCGAGTATGTGATCGGGGCGGATGTGGGCGAGGGGCTGGCCGACGGAGACGCCTCCTGCGCCATCGTGCTCGATCGTCGCACCGGAGAGCAGGTGGCGGAGCTGCACGGGCGGATCTCACCAGAGCGGTTCGCCCACCTCCTGGACGCCCTGGGGCGCTGGTACCAGCGCGCGCAGCTGGCGGTGGAGCGCAACAACCACGGACACTCGACCCTCAACACGCTGCGCCACGTCTGCCACTACCCGCGGCTGTACCACCACGTCCGCTACGACGCCCGGGCCGGCGCGCAGCCCATCCTGGGCTGGCCCACCGACCAGGCGACGAAGCCGATCCTGGTGGACGACCTGGCGGCCGCGATCAGCCAGGGGGCGGTGCTGATTCACTCCCGGGCGCTGATTGACGAGCTGATGACCTTCGTGGTGACGGACACGGGCAGCCAGGAGGCGCAGGCCGGCTGTCGCGATGACCGCGTGATGGCCTTGGGCATCGCCTGGCAGGTGCGGAAGCGGCC
>CAYLPT010000032.1:0-5531 GCA_964385645.1 uncultured bacterium | reverse complement strand
GTGCAGGCGGTCATCATGGCGGGTGGGGAGGGGGCGCGGCTGCGGCCGCTGACCTGCGACCTGCCCAAGCCCATGGCCCCGGTGGCCAACCGGCCCATCATGGAGCACATCCTCGCGCTCCTGCGACACCAGGGCATCTGCGAGGCGTTCGCCACCCTTCACTACCTGGCCGACGAGGTGGAGAGCTACTTCGGCGATGGCGCGGACTTCGGCATCCGGCTCGAGTACGCGGTGGAGGACGTGCCCCTGGGCACCGCCGGCAGCGTGCGCCGGCTGATGGACCGGCTCCGGGGCACCTTCCTGGTGGTGAGCGGCGACGCCCTGACCGACTTCGACCTGCGGGGGGCGATTGCGTTCCACCGGGCGCGGGGCGCGGTGGGCACGCTCGTGCTCACCCGCGTCGCGAACCCCCTCGAGTACGGCGTGGTGATCGTGGATGAGCAGGGGACGGTCCAGCACTTCCTCGAGAAGCCCAGCGCGGGCGAGGTCTTCTCCGACACCGTGAACACTGGCGTCTACATACTGGAGCCGGAGGTCCTCGAGCGCGTGAACCCCGAGCGGCCCTTCGACTTCAGCCGAGACCTCTTCCCGGTGCTGCTCGCGGAGGGCAAGCTGCTGTGCGGCTACATCGCGGAGGGGTACTGGACGGACATCGGCAACCTGGGGGAATATCGGCGCGCCAACCAGGCCTGCCTGCAGGGGGAGGTGGCGGTGAGCCTGCCGGGGGAGGAGATCGCCCCGGGCGTGTGGGTGGGGGAGGACACCCGGGTGCACCCGAGCGCCCAGCTCGAGCCGCCGGTGCTCATCGGGCACGGATGCACCATCGGAGAAGGGGCGCAGGTGGGCCCGCTCTCGATCGTGGGAGACAACTGCGTCCTCGAGGCCGGCGCCGTGGTCGAGCACTCGGTGGTGTGGAGCGGCGCCTACCTGGGGCACGGCTGCCGCGTGCAGGCCGCAACGGTATGCCGGAACGTGGTGGCGAAGCGCCACGTCAGCATCGGCGAGGGCGCGGTGGTCGGCGACCGGTGCCTGCTCGAGGAGGGCAGCACTATCATGCCCCACATCCTGCTCTACCCGAACAAGGTAACGGAGCGGGGCGCCAAGGTCACCATGAGCCTGATCTGGGGCACCAAGTGGCCTGGTACGCTGTTCGGGGCCAGTGGGGTGACGGGGCTGGCGAACATCGAGCTCACCCCTGAATTCTCGGCCCGCCTGGGCGCGGCCTTCGGCGCCTACCTGGAGGCCGGGGCCCAGGTGATCACCTCCCGGGACTCCCACCACGTCTCCCGGATGACCAAGCGGGCGATGATCGCCGGGCTGATGTCAGTGGGCGCCAACGTGCTGGACCTGCGGATCATGCCGGGCGCGGTGGCGAGGCACATGGCCCACATCTCGGGCGCCGCGGGCGGCCTGCATGTTGCCGTGTCGCCCTCCGACCCCACTCAGACCCTGGTCGAGTTCTTCGACGGCACGGGCAAGAACCTCGACCGCACCGCCGAGCGCAAGGTGGAGAGCATCTTCTTCCGGGAGGATTTCCGCCGCGTGCCGCTGGACTCGGTAGGCAGCCTCGAGTTCCTGGGCCGCACCATGGAGTACTATACCGAGGACTTCCTGAACTTTGTGGACGCGGCGGCGATCCGGCGCTGGGGCCCCCGGGTGGTGATAGACTACTCCTATGGCGCGCTCTGCCTGCTCATGCCGCCGGTGCTGGGCCGACTGGGCTGTGATTCCACGGCCCTCAACGCCTTCATTGACCCCACCCGCTCGCAGGAGCGCTGGGCCGGCCGCCAGGATGCCGTGCGTGAGATCGGCGAGGTGGTGCGCGCGCTGCACAGCGACCTCGGCGTCGTCGTGGGCAGCCACGGCGAGCGCTTCTCCGCGGTGGACGAGGAGGGCGCCCCGCTGGTGGGCGACGACCTGCTGCTCGCCTACGTGGACCTCGTGCTCCAGGAGGGGGGACAGGGACAGCGCATCGCGGTACCCTTCAGCGCCACCTCCGGTGTCGAGGAGGTGTGCGCCCGCTACGGCGCCACCTGTGAGCGCACCAAGGCCGACGCCCGCTCCCTGATGGAGCGCGCTGGCGCCGAGCGGGACCTCGCCTTCGCCGGCGACACCGACGGCGGGTTCATCTTCCCCCGCTTCCTGCCGGCCTTCGACGCCATGCTGGCGCTGGGCAAGCTGATCGAGCTGCTCGCGCTGCGGGGGAAGCGCCTCAGTGAGGTGGCCGCCGGCGTGCCCCACTACCACCGGGTGGACCTGAGCGTGGAGTGCCCGTGGGAGCGCAAGGGCATGGTGATGAGGCGGCTGCACGAGGACACCCGGGGGCTGCGGAGCGAGCAGCTCGACGGGATCAAGATCATGCTCGATGAGGGGTGGGTACTCGTGCTCCCCGATGTGTCGGGGCCGCTGTTCCACGTGCGGGCCGAGAGCGCCGACCTCCAGGCCGCCCAAGACCTCGCCGGCCGCTTCGCCGCCCGCATCCAGGAGCTGCAGGAGGGGCTGTGAATCAGCTCGCCCGCCGCCCCCATCTCTCAGGCCAACAGGAGGCCCATGTGACCGAAGCTCCGGCCGACGCCACCATCTGCCCAACCTGCGGCGCCGTCACCACGCCGACCGGGCACCTCTGCCGGCCCTTCGCCCCCGTGCAGCCCTACTCGTGTGAGTACTGCGGCGCCCGGACCGATGATCCCCGCCATATGTGCTATCCCCAGATCGAGCACCTGAAGTTCCAGTGCCAGCACTGCGGTCGCCTGTCCGCCAAGGCGGAGGCGCTCTGCCACCCGAAGCGCATCCCGGGCGCATGAGCCGGCCCGCCCCCGCCGAGTGCAGCGTCCGTCCCCTCGCCGACGGCGATCTGCCGGCGGCCCTCGACCTCGTCTGCCGCACCTGGCCCGAGGTCCCCCGGTCCAGCCACGAGGCGATGGCGGTCGCGGACCCCTGGCGCGACCGCGGGCGCATCTTCGGGGCCTTCGTGGGCGGCGCGCTGGCGAGCCACGCGCGGCTGCACTACCGGCCGATCCGCGTCGGCGCCGCCGTGCTCGACATGATCGGGGTCTCCTCGGTTGTCACCGATGAGCGCCATCGTCGCCGCGGCCTCGGGCACCTGGTGTTGCGCGCGGCTCTGGAGTGGATGCGGGGCGCGGGCGCGCACGTCTGCCTGCTCAACACCGGGGTGCCCGACTTCTATGCGCCGCTGGGCTGGGGGCGCCTCAGCTTGTCCCTGCTCAGCCTGCCGGCGAAGGGCATCCCCCGCCTGGGCGCGGGGCGCTGGCCCGTGGTCCGCCTGCCCATCGCGCCTGCGCGAGCGGAGCTGCTGGACATCTACAGGGCGGCCTGCGCGCGGCACCCGATAGCTCTCCAGCGCACACGCGAGTACTGGGAGCGCTGGCCGCGCTGGGCCGCCGGCTCGCCCTGGGTCGGCCTGCTGGATGATGAGTGGAGCGTAGTGCTGGATAATGACCAGATCATCGCCTATGGAGGGATACAGCGCTCGATAGTTACTGGCGGCGCGCTGAGCATCGGTGAGGCGTGCGCGCTGCCCGGCCGCGAGGAGACGCTGCCGGACCTCTGCGACGACCTGGTGGCGCGGGCGCGGGCGGCGGGGGCGCAGCGGATCGAGCTGAACCTGCCCGCCGACCACCCGCTGACAGCGCGGCTGGCGCCCTACGGTGAGTGGATCACCCACCGGGGCGCCATGGCCCAGGTCCTTGATCTGCCCGGGCTCCTGCGGGCCCTCGTGCCTGAGGTCGAGCGCCGCGCCGCCGGGCTGGCGCGCCCGGCGGTCATCCGGCTCGAATCCCCGGCCGGGGAGGTCACCATGGAGGCCGGCCCGGCGGGCGTGGCCATCGGCGAGGCGCGCGATGGGCCCGTCGTCCGGCTCACCGCGGGAGGCCTTGCGGCGCTCCTGCTGGGCCTCAGCGATCCGGCCGCCCTGCGCGAGGTCGGCGAGCTGGAGGGCGAGGAGGCCGCGTCGCAGGCTCTCGCGCAACTCTTCCCCTGCCTGCACTCGCACTACTCACAGGTGGACGGCTTCTAGCAAGGAGACGGGGCGCGCCGTCGAAGTCAGGGGGGAGACTCCACAGGAGATTGTGCTGCCCATGGCTTCCCGAGACCCTGCACTCCCTCGCCGGCGGCTGGGGCGGACGAACCTCGAGGTCACGGTCATCGGCTTCGGCGGCATACCCATCCAGATCCAGTCGGAGGAGGTCGCGCTCGCGGCCGTGCGCCGCGCCCACGACCTGGGCGTGAACTTCTTCGACACCGCGCGCGGGTATACGAACTCGGAGGAGCGCATCGGCCGCGCGCTGGAGGGGCGCGACTACATCGTCGCCAGCAAGTCAGGCCGGCGGAGCGCAGATGCCATCTACGAGGACGTGTGCACCTCCCTCGACAAGCTGCGCCGGGATCGGATCGAGCTGTATCAGCTCCATGGCGTGAACGACGAAGAGCAGCTCGCCGCGGCGGTCGCCCCCGGGGGCGCACTCGAGGGGCTGCGGCGCGCCCGCGACGAGGGCAAGATCGCGCACATCGGCATCACCGGCCATCGCCGCGAGACCCTCGCCCAGGCGGTCGAGGAGTGCGACGAGTTCGCCACGGTGCAGGTGCCCTTCAACCTCGTGGAGGACGATATCCTTGACACCTTGGTCCCGCTGTGCGCCGCGCGGGACGTGGGCATCATCGCCATGAAGCCCGTGGGTGGGGGGAACTTCAGCCATGCCCCGCTCGCCATCAAGTGGTGCCTGACCCAGCCGATCACCTGCGCCATCCCCGGCATGGCCACCCCGGAGGAGGTGGAGGAGGATGTCGCGGCCGGCGTGGGCGAGCCTACCCTGAGCCCGGGGGAGCGGGAACAGCTCGAGGCCATGCGGTCAGAGCTGGACCGGCGCACCTGCCGGCGCTGCCGCTACTGCGAGCCCTGCCCGAATGGGGTGCAGATCAGCATGCTGCTGCACGGGCGCTCGGTCATCCGCCGCATGGGCGTCGAGCGGTGGAAGGAGTGGGGCGCGCGGGAGGCCATCGCCTCCGCCGCCCACTGCACGGAGTGCGGCGAGTGCCTGCCGAAGTGCCCCTATCAGCTCCCCATCCCGGAGCTCGTGAGGGAGGCCGTGGCGTACTTCCGGACGGTGCCGGGGCTGGAGGAGGAGTGAGCGGCGGGGGCGCCGAGCGCGCCCCGGGGAAAGAAACGCACCACGGGGGCGGCGAGAGCGCTTGATCTGGGGGCTGGGATGGGGTACAATGCTGGTGGCAGACACCGTGGGGGCGAACGGATTCGACGGTGGTCTGGGAGTCGCAGAGCGCGAGCCGAGTTGCGTGGTCTCGACAAAACGCGCAGCCATACAACTGCCAACAGCACGAACTGTCTGGCACTCGCCGCGTAAGTAGCGGCGACGTCCTCCCGCCCGGGCTAGCAGGGCGGCTTGGGCGAAAGAACAGCTAGCTGTCCCGGAACCCTGAGGTTCGTAGGGGTGAGGGGAGAACGCTAACGAACTAGCCGTATGGGAAGCCTGCCTGCGGGCGTCCGTGCGGCGAAG
>CAYLPT010000031.1:0-18897 GCA_964385645.1 uncultured bacterium | reverse complement strand
CCAGTCACACACCGAGCACCCGAGCTTGCACACATCCGGGTAGGCGATGGCCCCCGAGTACCACAGCATCGCGCTGCTGGGCCCTACCTCGGCGAAGGACATCCAGCGCGCGGTGTCCTCGAAGTGGCCCAGGCTCTTCTCCCGGTTCTCGTAGAAGTCGTTGTAGGCGTACTCGAAGTAGCCCGGCAGGCCCGCGCCGCCGAACGCCCGGCACTCCTGGCCCGCCTCGCGCGCCGCGATGGAGTCCGTCACCGGACCGCCCCAGCCGGGCGGGAACGGAGAACCGCACGACTGGATCGGGCAGTGGCCGCCGACGGCCCCGCCCGAGGACTCGATCATGCGCTGCCACCAGGTCTGGCCGTCGCGGTCGCTATTGATGCTCCAGTTCTGGGGCACCACCCGCGCGCTCGGGCACCGCCACACGTCGCGGTTGCGCACATACGGGTCCAGGATCACCTGGATGCGCATGTACGGGTTGGTGCGCGTCGCCCGCTCAGCATGGGAGTCCGCGCCCCAGTCCGCCGCACAGGCGTAGAAGTCCAGCAGCTCTGGGGTGTGGTCGTGTGGCGGGTTCCGATCATCGTAGTCCGCCAGGTACATCTGAAGGGCCAGGTTGATGTTCTTCATGTTCGACAGACACACCGCCCGGCGCGCCGACTCCCTGGCGCGCGCGAACACCGGGAACACCATCGCTGCCAGGATCCCGATGATGGCGATCACCACTAGGAGCTCGATCAACGTGAAGCCCCGCTTCCTCAACATCCAAGTTCTCCTTGCTGCTCCAGTCTGTGCACTCCGTCACCTGCGCCCGCGGCCTGCGCCGCGGGTCCCGGCCCGTGCAACCCCGGACATCACCTCCCTTCCCTGCCCTCGCCAGGGTCCCGCTTGCCCACCCCCGCGTCCCACATCCTGGTCGGCGAGCCGCTGCGACCGAAAGAACAGGGCCACGTTGGGTTCCCATGGCCCTACCAGCGCGCAGCTCGCAGACATGAGGCCACCACTAGTATCTACCCACTGGTGAGCATTGTCACGGTACAGACATCTGGAGTCTTGGTATCATGCTCTGGCATGTGCCTTCCGCGCCCCCACTGCCACCTCACCCCGCAAGAGGGCGAACAAGGCCGATGCGGCGTATCGGTACCATCGTCTCTGCCCGTAACCTGGATCCAGGCAGACGACCGACCAGAAGACCTGGACAAGACGCCCAGTTCGCTGTACAATCGTCTGCGGAGCTGCCATGGACCCGATCCAGGAACCTGCCCTTGGGCCGCCGGAGACGGTCAGGCGCGACGATGTCCATCTGAGCGCCGACCGCCACCTCTATTGCGTTGTCAATATGCAGCCTGAGGGCGGCTTTGACATGCACGTCCACCCCGGCCTGGAGTTCGGCGTCATCCTCTCCGGCGAGCAGGAGCGGCACTACCAGGGGCATGTGACGCGGCTGTCCGCGGGGCAGGTGTGGTTCTGCGCGAGCTGGGAACCTCACGGCTGGCGCTTCACCGCGCCCAGCAGCACCGACGTGGTGGTGCAGTGCCTCCCCGTCTTCCTCGGCGAGGCGACTGTGGGCCCCCTCTCCTGGATGACGATCTTCGCGGTGCCGCCCCACGACCGGCCCCGGGCGGCGACCCCCGAGGTGCGGGCGGAGATGCTGCGCTTCGGCGACGAGGTCATCCGGGAGGCGGTCGAGCAGCAGCCCGGCTGGGAGGAGATGGTCCGCCTTGCGGTGCTGCGCGCCTTGCTGGTGCTCGCCCGGGAGTGGTCGCCGCCCGCGCAATACCGGCGCCAGGGCGAGATCCGACCCCTCAACTTGGTGCGGATCATGCCCGCCCTCGCGCTGGCGAACTCGGCCCCCGGCCGGCGGGTCAGCGTGCGGGAGGCGGCTGCGGCCTGCCGGCTGAGCCGCGCCCAGTTCTGCTTGGTGTTCCGGCGCACCATGGGCCTCAGCTTCGGGCAGTTCGAGCTGCGCGCGCGGCTAGCGGCCGCCGCCCAGACCCTGCTGTCCACCCGCGACCCCGTTGAGGCGGTCGCCCGCGCCACTGGCTTCGTGGACGGCAGCCATCTCAACCGCGTCTTCCTCCGGCACTACGGCTGCACCCCGGCCCGCTATCGGGAGCAGGGCGGCCCGCGGGGCGAGGTCGCGCTCACAGCTCCCGGGCCCAGGGCGCGTTGACACTCCCGGGCTACTCTGGTACAATTCCGGGCGCTGAGACGCGCCGGTGATCGGGCCTCCTCCGGGGGTGGCGCGTCCGCTTTGTTCGTCTGGGCGGAGGTGATCCAGCGATCGAACGACAACTGCGGGTGAACGAGCGCATACGCGCTCGGGAGGTGCGCCTCATTGATGAGAACGGCGCGCAGCTCGGCATCGTTCCCACCTCCGAGGCGCTTCGCATCGCGCGGGAGCGGGAGCTCGACCTCATCGAGGTCGCGCCGAACTCCCAACCGCCGGTCTGCCGCATCATGGACTATGGCAAGCACAAGTACCAGCAGGCCAAGCGGGAGCGGGAGGCGCGCAAGCGGCAGCGCTCCACCGAGGTCCGGCTCCTGCGCATGAAGCCCCAGATCGGCCAGCACGACCTCCAGATCAAGCTGCGCAAGCTGCGCGAGATGCTCCTAGAGGGCAGCAAGGTCAGGGTGAGCCTGAGGTTCCGGGGCCGGGAGATGACGCGACCAGAGATGGGCACCCAGCTCTTTGCCCGCATCGCCCAGGACCTGGCCGATGTCGCCCAGGCCGAGGGCACCCCCCGCATGGAGGGGCGCCTCATGAGCCTGATGCTCGCGCCCAGGCCGGGGGTGAGGCCGGCGGCGAGGAAGCCCGAGCCCGCACCAAGAGCGGCCGCCGCCCCCGCGCCGGCCCAGGAGAAGGTAGCGTTACATGTCGAGGACGAGCAAGTCGAAGAGCGCCGGGAAGTCGAAGCTGAGGACGCAGAAGACAGCGGCGAAGCGGGTTAAGCGCACCGCAGGCGGCAAGCTGCGCATCAGACACGCGCTCAAGAGCCACCTGCTGACGCGCAAGAGCGCCCGGAGGCTGCGCCGCCTGCGCCAGCCGGGCTTCGTCTCGGCCAGCGACCGGCGCCGCTTCGATCGCCTGGTCCCGCCCAAGCTACAGCGGGACTGAGGGAGCACTCATATGCCGCGAGTCAAGAGAGGCAAGGCCGCCCATCGGCGGCGCAAGCAGGTGCTGAAGGAGGCCCGGGGGTTCGTGGGCGGGCGGAGTCGGCTGTTCCGTAGCGCCAAGGAAACCCTCATGCGGGCCCAGCGCTACGCCTACCGGGACCGCCGCGTCCGCAAGCGCGAGTTCCGCCGCCTCTGGATCGCCCGCATCAACGCCGCCGCTCGCGCCCGCGGCCTCAGCTACAGTCGCTTCGTCATGGGCCTCAGGGCCGCCGGCGTCGGGCTCGACCGCAAGAGCCTCGCCGACCTCGCGGTCCGCGATCCCCAGAGCTTCGACCAGGTAGCCGAGCGCGCCAGGGCCGCGCTCGGCCAGCAGGACTAGCCCCCGGCCCCGCCTCACCCCGGCCGACGTGTTGCGGCCCTAGCCGCCCTCGGACGACTCGCCGGACTCGGGGGCCGCCGGTTTCTCGGCCGCCGGAGGGGTCTCCACGACCGGGGGCTCCTCCGCCCCCGCCCGCAGCTCGCTGATCCCGAACACGAGCACCCCTAGCCCGATAATGATCAGCATGATCACCACCGCGGCCTTGATGAACAGCACCACGTCGGCGGTCCACGCCACCACCCCCCAGATGCCCAGGGCTATCAGGATGAGCCCGACCAGGATAGACAGGACCTTACCCATGCGCTCTCGCCTCCGTGCTATTGCTTGCCCGGCACTCCAGCGCTCCGGAGTCTAGTGCCACACACGAGCGCTTCATTCCACTCGCACAATGCTGTTCCTTCCCCTCTCCCGCGCCTCCTGTGCCGCCCCGGCCCCCGCGGTTGACCGCCTGCGCGCACCGCTGCTATACTCGGCCCCAGCGCCGCGCCCCGCGCGCGGCGGCTCCCCCAGCTACAGCGAGGAGGCAAGCAGTGGGCGCAAGCGCGCTTCGGTATGGCTGGTTCGCGATCCTGGGCGTCTTCGTCGGGCTCTTCAGCAGCCTCTTCGGCGTCGGCGGCGGCATCATCATGGTCCCCTCCCTGGTGCTGGTCGCCGGCTTCAGCCAGCATATGGCCCAGGGCATCTCCCTCGCCGCCATGGTCCCCACCGCCCTCGTCGGCGCCATCGGCTACCTGCGGGAGGGAAGCAGCAACCTCTGGGTCGCCCTCGCCCTCTGCCTGGGCGGGATCCCGGCCGCCCGCTTCGGCGCCCACCTTGCCCACCAGCTCCCCCAGACGACGCTGCGCACCCTCTTCGCCCTCTTCATGGTCGTCGTCGCCGCCCGCATGATGCCCACCGCCACCCCTCGCTCCATGGGCCTGCTGCTGGGCACAGCCTTGGTGGCGGCCGGCTTTCGCATGCTGTGTCGCTGAGCGGGGAGAAACCAGCCGGCCCCGCCGCGGGGCGGGGCCGGCTATCTTGCCGCTCACGCAGCCACGAACGGTGAATGGCCCTACTTGCCGATGCTGAACGTGTGGCTGATCCCGACCCACCAGTGCCCGCCGAACGTGCCGCCCTTCAGCGTCGGCCAGCCTGGCTCGGGCACGACCGTCAGGCCAGTGATGAGGTCCCGGCCATCGTAGAGCGCGATGGCGCCCACCGCCGGCGACTCCGGCTGCAGTAGCAGCTGCACGCCGCCGAAGAGGCCCTTGTGCCGCCCCTCGCCGAAGAGCGTGTTGTCCTCTGTCCCCACGCTCAGGTGCAGGCGCACGATCGGCTCGGTGGGCGGGCCGTACAGCGGCGGGTTGAGCGTCTTGGCCGCGGAGATGAAGTAGGACGCGCGGTCGTACTGGCGGGTGAGGTCACGCCCGCCCACGACGATCGCCGGCCGCTCCGCATCCTCCGCCTGGACCAGCACCGTGGCGTTGATGATGGTCTCGGTGCCCAGCTTGTCCACGTCGTAGCGGTGCACATCCAGCTCCACCTGGTCGGTGACGCCGATGTACAGCGTCTGCGCGCGGACGTACCTGATTCCCAGGGGCCTGAGCGGCGGGATCAGCGCGCTCCTCGACACCCGGATGTGGTACAGCGCTACATCCACCTCGCCCGCCCGCAGTTGGTTGGCCGTGGGCACCGTCACGATGTCGGCCGCCAGCGCCGGCCAGACCAACAGCGCGCTCAGCGCCACACACGCCGCGACCAGGGACCCGAAGCGTCTCATCTTCCCCCTCCTCCCAAGCGGTATGGGCCCGCGGACGCCCTCCCGCGGGCCCGGCGAATATAGCAGACCACCGCCTGCATGTCAACCAGCCCCGCCGTTGACACCTCGCGACCCGCGCCGCTATACTGAACCCAGCCTTCCGGGGAGCCAGCCCGTGAAGCTCGGCCTGGACAGCTACAGCTACCATTGTGCAGCCGGTCTGTGGGAGTACACTCCGCGGGAGAACCCTCCCATGACCGCCGAGCACTACCTCCAGAAAGCCTCCGAGCTGGGCCTCGACGGCGTCCAGCTCTGCGACCCGCGGCACCTTGAGACCATTGAGTACGGCTACGTCACGGGCCTGCGTCAGAGGGCCGACGCGCTCGGGCTCTACCTCGAGCTGGGCACCGGCGGCACCAACCCGGACCACCTCCAGAACATGGTCCGGGCCGCCCACGTGCTGCGCTCCCGCGTCGTGCGGACCTTCGTCGGCAGGCCCCGGCCCGACTCGAGCGCCGCGATGCGAGAGTTGCTCGCCGCCGCCGCCCGCGAGGTCGCCCAGGTGGTCCCCGTCTGCGAGCGCTACCGCGTCTTCCTCGCCCTGGAGAACCACCAGGACCTCACCGCCCCCGAGCTCCTCAGCCTGCTGGAGCTCATCGGCAGCGAGTGGGTCGGCGTGTGCCTCGACACCGGCAACCCCCTCGCCCTGCTCGAGGACCCGCTGGCGGCCGCCCGCGCCCTCGCCCCTCACGCCAAATCTGTCCACCTCAAGGACTACCAGCTCCTCGCCCTGCCCACCGGCTTCGCGCTCCTGGGCTGCGCGCTCGGCGAGGGTGTCGTGGACCTGCCGGCCATCCTCGAGGTGCTCCAGCGGGAGGCCCCCGAGGCCAGCCTCAACATCGAGTGCTACCTGGGCCGCCACGACGTACCCGCCCTCGAGCATGACTACCTGGCCCGCTTGCCCGAGGCCTCCGCCGCGGCCCTCGGGGCCACCCTCCGGCTGGTTCGCGACCGGGGGCTGCCGCGGGCGCCCAGGCTGCCCACCCGCGAGAGCGAGCTGCTGGGCGCCGAGGACGACCTGGTGGTGCGCAGCGCCCGCTGGGCCCAGCAGGCCCTCAAGCGGCCGGCCGTCGAGCTCGCCGACTCCGGTGGCTGACCGGCCCGCCCAGGGCGCCCTCGAGACTGAGATCGGCCTCGTCGTCGAGGTGGTCGGCGCCTGGCCGGGGGCGCAGGAGCTGGGGGTACAGGTCCGCGGGAGGCGGGAGCGTGCGCTCAACTACGTCGAGCTGCTCGGGGAGGTGGCGCCGGGGGAGACGGTGCTGCTCAACACCACCGCAGTTCGGGCCGGCCTGGGGACTGGGGGATATCACTTCGTCATGAAGCGCGAGTCCGCGCCCAGGCCGCCCGAGGGGGCCGGTGGCATCGTCAAACTCCGCTACACCCCCCTCCAGTTCCGCTGCCGCGCCGTCGAGGAGCCCGGCAGCGCCCACCGCCAGGCCCTCGAGGCCTGCGAGGACATGGGTGGCGCCCCCGTCATCGCCGCCGGCCTCCACAGCCACATCGCTCCCGCCGCCGCCGCCCTCAAGGCCCTCGTCCCCCAGGCGCGCATCGCCTACGTCATGAGCGACGAGGCCGCGCTTCCCCTCGCCCTCAGCAAGCTCGTGCGCGACCTGCGGGCGGCCGAGCTGCTCGACGCCACCATCACCGTCGGGCAGGCCTTCGGCGGCGACCACGAGGCGGTCAACGTCTACTCTGGCCTGCTCGCCGCCCGCGCCGTCGTCGGCGCCCACGTGGTGATCGTAGGCCAGGGGCCGGGCAACGTCGGCACCGAGAGCGAGTGGGGCTTCGGCGCCATCGCCCAGGGCGAGCACGTCAACGCCGCCGCCGTCCTGGGGGCCTTTCCTATCGCCGTGCCCCGTATCAGCTTCGCCGACCCCCGCTCCCGCCACCGCGGCGTCAGCCGCCAGACCCTGGTCGCGCTGGGCCGCGTCGCCCTCGTGCGGGCCATCGTCAGCCTCCCCGATATGCCCGCCGACAGGCTCGAGCTGGTGCGCCGCCAGCTCGATGACGAGGGCCTCACCGCCAAGCACGACGTACTCATCGCCCGGGGTGAGATCGGCCTCCAGACACTGCGGGAGCGCGGGGTGGAGGTGAAGACTATGGGCCGGCGCCCGGAGGAGGACCCCGAGTTCTTCCTCGCCGCCGGCGCCGCGGGCGCCATCGCCGCCCAGAGGCTAACATGGGACGAGACCCCGGGGAGCGACTGATCGGCTCCCGCACCGTCTTCGAGGGCCGACTGCTCTCGCTGCGAGTAGACCAGGTCGAGCTGCCAGATGGGCGGCGCGCCGAGCGCGAGGTCGTCGTCCACCCGGGCGCGGCGGCCGTCGTGCCGGTGTTGTCCGACGGGCGCGTGGTGCTGATTCGCCAGTACCGCCACGCCGCCGGCGCCCTCCTCTGGGAGCTGCCGGCCGGCCTGCTGCGGCCCGGCGAGGCGCCCGAGGACTGCGCGCGGCGAGAGCTGGCCGAGGAGATCGGCCTCGCCCCGGGCGAGCTGGCCACCCTCTTCTCCACCTACCTCAGCCCCGGCTGCAGCACCGAGCTCATCCACATCTTCGTCGCCCGCGACCTGCGCCCCGCCGGCGCGCCCCCTGAGCCCGACGAGCAGATCGAGCCAGCGGCCATGTCCCTGGAGGAGGCGCTGGCGCTCATCCGGCGAGGCGAGGTCCAGAACGCGGCTGCCATCTGCGGGCTGCTCGCCTACGCGCGCTGGCCGATCTCTCACTGAGGAGGAGGTCGGCCGGCGGGCATTGAACAGAGCACGCGCGGGGGAGCTGGTTAGGGAAGGAGTCGCTGCCATGAGGATCGCCGGGGTCGCCGTTGTCGTTGGGTGCGGGCTGCTGGTCGCGGGTCGGGCGGCGGGGGCCGGGGAGGCGCAGGAGCCGCCCGTGCAGGTGTTGGGCGAGGTCGCCATCCGGCCCGAGGTGCAGGAGATCGCCGGGGTGCGGGGCTGGCGCGTCAACGGCGAGGAGATCACCATCGAGGACCTGCGGGAGACGGCGGTCCGGCAGCACGGCCCCTACATCCTGCACGACATGGTCTGCGTGCTCCTGCTCGAGCAGGAGGCCCGGCGCCGCGGCGTCGAGATCGGCGACGACGAAGTGGAGGCCAAGCTCACCGCCCTGCTCGCCGCCGAGGGCGTCACCTCGCCCCCCGCCCTCGAGCGCTACCTGCGCTCGCGGCGCATCACCCACAGTTGGCTGCGCGAGCAGGCGCGCAGGTACCTGCTCATGGAGAAGGTCCTCGCCGACCGCGTCTACGTCAGCGACCGCGACGTGGAGCGCTTTTACCAGCAGTTCCGCGACTTCTACCGCCGCGCCGAGAGCGCGCACTTCCGCATCGTGAGCCTCCCCACCGAGCAGGCCGCCCAGGAGGCGCTCGCCAAGCTCCGCGCGGGGCGGCCCTTCGAGGAGGTCGCCCGGGAAGCCAGCCCCCCAGCCGAGCGGGAAGTCGCGGGGCAGCTCCACATCTACGAGCGGGGCCAGCGCCCCGGCCTCAGCCCCGAGCTCGAGGCCGCCGTCTTCTCCGCTCCCCTCAACCAGGTGGTCGGCCCCATCAGGGCGAACGAGCGCTACCATCTGCTGCGCGTCGAGCGCAAGGCCGACGCTCACCAGTTCTCCCTCGAGGAGGTGCGGGAGCAGATCCGCGCCCAGCTTCGCCGCCAGAGGCTGGAGCAGGAGGTCTGGCCCCGCTGGCTCGGCGAGCAACTCGCCGGGGCGAAGATCGAGGTGTTGAGTGAGCCATGACCCCGCCGGCGCGCCGCCGACTCGCCGCCCGCCGGGGTCGCCGCGCAAACCAAGGGCAAGGGAGGTCACCATGAAGATCGGCGTGTTCACCGTCCTGTACGGCCAGATGCCGTTCGAGAAGATGCTGGACCACGTGAGGGAGGTCGGCTGCGAGGCCGTCGAGATCGGCGTCGGCGGCTACCCCGGGGACGCCCACTGCAACCCCGACGACATGCTCAAGGACGAGGCCGCGCAGAAGCGCCTCCTCCAGGCCGTCGAGAAGCGCGGCATGATCATCTCCGCGCTGAGCTGCCACGGCAACCCGCTCCACCCCCAGAAGGCGATCGCACGGGAGCACCACGACGCCTGGCGCAAGGCCGTCCGCCTCGCCGAGGCCCTCGGCGTCGAGCGCATCATCACCTTCTCCGGCTGCCCCGGCGACAGCGATGACGCCAAGGCCCCCAACTGGGTCACCTGCCCCTGGCCGCCCGACTTCTCCGAGCTCGTCGAGTGGCAGTGGAAGGAGAAGCTCGTACCCTACTGGACCCAGGAGGTCGCCTTCGCCGCCAAGCACGGAGTCAAGCAGATCTGCCTCGAGATGCACCCGGGCTTCTGTGTCTACAACCCCGAGACCCTCCTCAAGCTCCGCCAGGCCTGCGGCGAGGCCATCGGCGCCAACTTCGACCCCAGCCATCTCTACTGGCAGGGCATTGACCCCGTCGTCGCCATCCGCGAGCTCGGCCCCGCCATCTATCACTTCCATGCCAAGGACGTCAAGGTGGACCCGTTCAACACCGCCCGCAACGGCGTCCTCGACACCAAGCCCTACACCCAGGAGCGCGACCGCTCCTGGATCTTCCGCACCGTCGGCTGGGGCCACGACCTCGCCGCCTGGAAGGATATGATCTCCGCCCTCCGCCTCACCGGCTACGACTATGTGCTCAGCATCGAGCACGAGGACAGCCTCATGAGCATTGACGAGGGCTTCCGCCGCGCCGTCTCCTTCCTCAAGGAGGTCACCGTCGTCGAGCCCCCGCCCAGGGTCTGGTGGGCCTAGCGGATCGTCGGGACCCTCGCAGCGCCGTCACCGAAGCTTCGCCCTTCGGCCACCGCCCGTTCACCGGGCGCGGCTAGGCTACCCCCGCGCCGCCGGCGTTCGCAGGCGCCGGCGGCGCTCCACTGGGCTGCACAGGAGCAGATGGCCATGGCAAGTCGAGAACGCGGGTGGTCACTCGCGGTGTGCGCGGCCGCGCTTGCGCTCGCGGCGTCTGTCGCCCTTGCGGCAGCGGGCCCTCTGACGCCGGGCGACTGGCGCTACGACGACTTGGACGCGCTCGGGCGGGCCGGCCTGCTCGCCGGCCACCCCGCCGGCCCCCTTGGCGACTGGGCCGCCAGCCTCACCCGCTTCGAGGCCGCCTCCCTCACCCTCCGCGCCGTCGAGGGGCTCGGCGAGGCCTACGAGACCGCCGGCCAAGCGCTCCGCCGCGTCGCCCGCGCCGAGCCCATCCTCGAGCCGCCCGTCGTCGAGAGCGAACACCTGGCGCGCATCGAGAAGCTCATCCAGGAGTTCCGCACCGAACTCGTCACCATGGGTGCGCAGGTGGAGGACCTCGCGGCCGCCCTGGAGGGCGTGAAGGCCAGGGTGGCCGCCGTCGAACGGGAACAGCAGCGGCATCGGCTCGACGGCTATCTGCAGCTCCGCTACCGCGACGAGGAGGCGGGTGACGCGTCCGAATTCCTCGTTCGCCGCGCCCGCATCAACCTGCGCGGCCCCGTCAGCGACCGCACTGCCTACCGCGTGGAGCTCCAGCTCGACGCCAGGGAGCGCAACGGGGGCCCGACCAGCAAGACCCAGGTGCGGACCGCCTCCGTGGACTACCAGCTCAGAGGAGGCCGGCTGCGCATGGGTCAGACCAAGGTGCCCTGGGGCTACGAGCTGCTCGAGTCCTCGGCAGGGCTGTGGTCCGGTGAGCGCTCGTTCCTGATGGATCGGCTCTTCCCCAACCAGCGCGATATCGGCATCCACTGGACCGCTGGTGCCGCGCCCGGCGCCCCCGAGCTCGATTTCGGCATCTTCAACGGCACCGGCATCAACGCCAGCGACAACAACCGCCGCAAGAACGTGATGGGGAGAGCCAAGTTCCCCGTCCGCGGGGGCAGTGTCGCCCTGTCGGCCTATGTCGGCAAGGACGGCGAGGGCCCCGCCGCCACCCGCCAGGACCGCTATGGCCTCAGCGCCAACGTCGGCCTCGGCCCTGCTCGCCTCATCGGTGAGTGTGTCACAGGACGGGACCGCGGCCGCGACATCCGCGGCTGGTACGCCCAGCTCGGCGCGCCCACCCGCGCCGGCCGACCCGACCTCCTCTTCGCCAAGTACGACGCCTATGATGAAGATGCCGACCTCGCCGGCAACCTCTTCCGCCGCTGGAGCCTCGGGTACCTCCGCGACCTCGATCCCGCCACCCGCCTCACCCTCGTCCACGAGCGCCGCCGCCCCGGCCCCGGCTTCTCTGAGAGAGCCCAATGGGACGGCGACGCCACCTTCGTCCAGCTCCAGGTCAAGTACTGAGCCCCATCGCCCGCCTCCCCGGAGGAACGCGATGACGCCACGGCCCGGCGCCGGCCTCACCCCGGAGGATCGCGCGCGTTACCACCGCCAGATCATCATCCCCGACTGGGGCGAGCCAGGGCAGGCGCGGCTCAAGGCGGCGCGCGCCTTCATCGCCGGCGCCGGCGGACTCGGCTCCCCGGCCAGCATCTACCTCGCGGTGGCGGGCGTGGGCCGGCTTGCCATCTGCGACAGCGACCGCGCCGAGCTCTCGAACCTCAACCGCCAGGTGCTCCACAACGACTCCCGTCTCGGCCTCAGCAAGGCGGAGTCCGCGCGGCTCACGCTGAGCGAGCTCAACCCCTCCATCGCCGTCGAGGCCCTCGCCGCCCACATCGAGCCCGACAACGTGGACGACCTCGTCGCCGACGCCGACATCATCCTCGACTGCCTCGACAACTTTCCCACCCGCTACCTCCTCAACCAGTGCGCCCTCCGCAAGGGCATCCCCCTTGTCCACGGCAGCGTCCGCGGCCTCGAGGGCCGGCTCACCTTCCTCCATCCTCCCGAGACCCCGTGCCTCCGCTGCCTCTTCCCCGTCCCCCCGCCGGCGGAGGTGTTCCCCGTCCTGGGCGCGACGCCGGGGGTCATCGGGTGCCTCCAGGCGATGGAGGCGCTCAAGTACCTCACCGGCGTCGGCACCCCTCTGAAGGGTGCGCTCCTCGCCTGGGACGGAGCAGACATGGAGTTCGTGACCTGCCCCGTCTCCCGTCGGCCCGACTGCTCCGACTGCTCCGGCCAGCGCTGAGCGCGCCGATGGGGTAGGGGAGGAAGGCGCCGAGCGCGCCTGGGTTGAAGCCTCTCCCCCGGCGGCCCGGCCGCCCAACCGGCCGCGCCGCGCCCGGAGGCGAGCGCGTGAGCGGAGACACACACCACCCGGGGCCCCTCCCCGGCCCTGCCGGCCGCCCCGCGCGCCGCTGGCCCACCGCCCTGCGGTCGCTGCGCCACCGCCACTTCCGCCGCTTCTGGCTGGGCCTCATCGTCTCCGTCGTCGGCACCTGGATGCAGATGACGGCCCAGGGATGGCTAGTCTACCTGCTCACCGATTCTCCGCTCTATCTGGGCCTGGTGGGGGCCTGCGGCACCATCCCCATCCTGCTGTTCAGCCTCCCCGCGGGCGTCCTCGCCGACCGGCTCAGCAAGCGTAACATCCTCCTCGTCACCCAGAGCCTCGCCATGGCCCAGGCCTTCGTGCTCGCCGCCCTCCTCTATGCCGACCTCGTGCGCGTCTGGCACGTGATGGTCCTCGCCGCCCTCCTCGGCTCCGTCAACGCCCTCGACATGCCCACCCGCCACGCCATGGTCATCGAGCTCGCCGGCCGCGAGGATCTCCTCAACGCCGTCTCCCTCAACTCCTCCGCCTTCAACTCAGGCCGCATCGTCGGGCCCGCCGCGGCCGGCGTGCTCATCGCCGCGGTCGGCCTGCCGGTGTGCTTTCTCATCAACGCCCTCACCTTCGTCCCGCTCCTCATCGCCCTCGCCACCATCGCCCCCGCCCGGCCCGCGCCCCCGGCCGCCGGCGGCCTGCTCCGCCACATCGGCGATGGGCTCTCCTGGGTCCGCCGGAGTGAGGTGGCCCGCGCCCTGCTCGCCATGATCGGCGTCACCAGCGTCTTCGCCATGTCTCAGCGCACTCTGCTGCCCGTCTTCGCCCGGGACACCTTCGCCGTCGGCCCCCAGGGGCTGGGCTTCATGATCTCCGCCTATGCCGCCGGCGCCCTCTCCTCCGCCGTCTCCCTCAGCGCCTTCGGCCACCGCTGGCGCCTCGGTCGGCTCGTCACCTTCGGCTCCTTCCTTGCCCCTCTGGCGCTGCTCGCGCTCGCCGGCGCGCCCCGCTATGGGGTCGCGCTCCTCGCCCTGTTCCTGGCCGGCGTCGGCCTCATGCTCTTCAACGCGGCGGCCAACACGATGCTGCAGAAGGCGCCCCCCGACGAGCTGCGGGGCCGCATCATGAGCTTCCGCACCCTCCTCTTCGCCGGCCTCGCGGCCGTGGGTGACCTGCAGGTGGGCGCCCTCGGCCAATGGCTCGGCCCCCGCCGGGCCGTCGCCATCGGCGCCGCGGCCGCCTGCGTCGCCGCCCTCCTCGCCTGGTGGCGCGCCCCCGCCGTACGCAGCAGCGAGTGAGCGGCGCCCTCGCCGGCACGCCTCGGCTGGCAGTCCTCGATCACAACCGGGATCACCTCGTAGCCGATCACCCCAGAGCGCCCCACCTGGCAGAGCAGAACGACGCCCCGCCCGCCGCCCTCCGCCCGTGAGTCGAACACGAAGTCGCCCAGGCTGTAGGCGATCAGCCCCGCGCCGTGGCGCTCGACCGGCTGTGGCGTATGGGTGTGGTGCCCGATCACCAGGGTCGCGCCCGCCTCGATCAGCCGGCGCGCGAGGCGGCGCTGCGACTCCTGCGGCTGCCGCGCGTACTCCACCCCCCAGTGAAGGCTCACCACCACCACCTCCGCCTGCTGCCGCGCCGCCCGCACCTCGTCCTCGATCCGCGCCGGGTCCCACACCGCGATGGTCGGAGCGTCCTCCCGGTAGATGACGCCATCCGGCAAAATGAAGGTCCGGGCCAGGATGGCGATGCGAAGGCCGCCGCGATCCACGATCAGCGGCGCGGCGGCCTCGCCTGCGTCCATGCCCGCGCCCACGGGCGCGATCCCCCGGGCGCGCAGCGCCTCCAGCGTCTCCGCGAGGGCCCAGCGGCCGCAGTCCATGCTGTGGTTGTTCGCCAGCACGGCGACGTCGAAGCCCGCCCTCGCCAGGCCGTCGGCCGCCGCGGGATCGGCCCTGAAGGAGAAGCGCTTCGCGATCGGTACACCGTCCTGTGACAGCGCGCACTCGAGGTTGAGGATCGCCAGGTCCGCTCCCTCGATCAGCCCCCGCACGCGCGCCAATGGGTAGTCCACCCCGCTGCGCTCGATCGCCCTTCCGACGCCCCGCCCGAGCTGCACATCCCCCACCGCCGCGATGGTCACCACCGGCTCTCCCGCCGCGGAGCCCGAGCCCCCGCCGGCGACTGCGACCGAGAGAACCCCGGCGACCAGCGCGCTCAGCACCCGTGCCCAGCCCGCCGCGGGGTCTTCGGCGCCGGCACCTCCGCAGCCTCATCGGCCATGAAGCTCGACGTCCATGCCGGCGGGTCGGGGGCCTCGCCGGCGGTCAGCATCTCCTGCCACGCCTCGTCCGTGAGCCGGTCGCTCGCGGGGTGCAGGAACTCATAGTAGGAGAACACCGAGCCGCGCGTCAGATACAGCCTCCCCTCGATGGGCACGACCACGAAGATGTGGTTCGCGCGCCCCACACCCACCTCGAGGCAAGAGACAGAACCTGGGCCGGTGTGTACGTCCGCGATCACCGCCATGTCTTCATCGGCCTCGCTGACCAGCAGGCCCTCGGGCCCGCCTATCGCCTGCGTCACCAGGTTGGTCAGCTGCTCCAGCTCCGCGCCGATCAGCCGTATCTGGTCGTACTCGGCCGCCTTGAGCGGCTGGTTCGTCAACTCCTTCACCGAGACCCGCATCAGAAACACCAGCAGGTCCTCCATGCGGCCGAACGATTCGTCCAGTGACGGCGTCAGCAGATCGCGATCCCGCAGGCCCTTGCGCGTCGCCTGCGTTAGCCAGACCAGGCGGTGGTAGACCTCTGCCACCGGCTCGACGTAGCCCTTCGGCACCGGGGGCTCCTCGTAGGGCTCGTCGTCCCCGCACTCGGCCGTGTAGCTCTGCTTGGCGTACAGGATAGTGTCGTGGCGCATCTGGGCCCAGCTCGCGAGCGCGGTGCTCAGCTCCTTGTCCAGCCACGCCTCGGTCTGCATGAAGGCGGGATATCCGTCGCCGAAGGGCTCGATGAGCCCCTTCAGCACCCACAGCCACCCCCAGTACAGGTTCGCCCGCCACTCCTCGTCGCTCCTCCCCGCGAACTCCCGCCGCAGCTTGGCCATCTGCTCCGGGTAGCGCTCATACCGGGTGTCGCGGTAGAGCGTGTCGAGGTGGTGGTAGGCGCGCTCCGACCCGAGCACCGACATCACGTCCAGCCCGCGGGGGAACTCCCGCTGCTTCTCCCAGGTGCCCACGTAGCTGAACACGAGCTGCTGGAGCATGTACGAGTCGGGGATGGAGCGCTGGCCCATGAGGCGAAACTGCGGCCCCGTGGGCATGCCGATCAGCCCTATGGCCCCCTCCAGGAAGGTCGCGATCCGCGGCGCGCGCATCCGCTCGACGAGCTCGCCGAACTGCTCCAGTCGGGCAGTGTCCTCAAGCCCCGAAGGCCCGGGCAGCTCGCCCCACACGACCAGCGCCGCGTCACGCCACTCATCCGGGGTCAGGTCGTCGGCGGCCTCGACATAGAACGTCGTCGGCTCGTAGATGCGCCGCCACGTCTCCACTGCCGGCGCCCCCAGGAGCTGCGTCCCGAAGAGCAAGCGCGTGATCAGCAGAGACTGACGGATCTGCTGATAGGCGACCTGCTCGCCCGGCCACCGGAGCGGAAACGGCATCCGCCCGTACCACATCATCGCCCGGAAGTAGCGCTCCATGTCCTCGTTGCGCGTGTAGTGCCCGCGCGGCACATACTGAGCGTAGTCCTCATCGAAGGGGAAGATCGCAGAGGGGAGCCGGCCCTCGTGCGCCGCGATCATCTGCCATTCGCGCTCCACCATCTCGGCGGCCAGTCGCGGCAGGGGTATCCGCATCCCCAGGGCCTTCGCAGCTACGCCGAAGTAGGCGACGTTCCTGAGCGCGGCCTCCCTGACGTCGCCGTCGGGAAGCTCCCGGTACAGCGAGAGCGATTCCTCCAGCATGTGCTCGGTGAGCACTCTGCACAGCGGGATCAGCCTCTCGTGCTCGATCTCCCGCAGCGTGTAGTCGTAGAAGATGTGGTACAGCTGGAGCACCGCGTCGGCGGCCACGAAGTTGGGCACCACCAGGTAGTCGTTGGCCTCATACACGAAATGGAGCTGCTGATCTGAGGCCGGCGCCACGAAGAAGCCGTTCCTCGCCAACAGCTCCCTCTGTCTCGGCGTGAGCGGGCCGAACTGGGCGAGGTTGGCGACATTGCTGAGGTCGGGCCTGACCTCGTAGGTGGGCACGGCGGGATGGAACTCAAGCGGCTCGTACGGCGGCGCCTCGAACCCCGCCCAGGCCGCTGACAGCAACAGCAGGATGAACAGGTACGCCGCGATAGCACCGCGCATTCGATCCTCTCCGCGCTGCCTTACTCGTCGGCCGACGGGCCGACGGAGACCACATAGCCGCCGTCGCGGTAGACGAAGGTCTGCCGGCCGTCGCCGGCGCAGACCGATACCTCGTCAATGCCGTCGCCGTCAACATCGCTGACCCGCAGCTCAGACTGAGGCGCGCCCGGCTCACCGGTCCACTCCCCCCAGAACCCAAACCCCCGCCAGCGATACAGCGTCAGCCCGGTCTTGCTCTCCCCGAACCGCTCGATCGTCAGCATCCGCGCCCCCCGCGGCGTCCTCACGAGGACCGCCTCCACCAGCGGCCGGCCCACCCGCGAGCCCAGCCACTTCGGCGCCCACCGCCCCTCCCTGAGGGTGTAGACAAACGGCCGCCACGCCGGTTCGGGATCATAGCGCGCCGCCTTGCGCACCAGCACCAGCACCTCCACCCGGCCGTCGCCGTCTATGTCGAGCGCCGACGCCATCCCGGCCGGGTGCCGGTGAACCAGC
This sequence comes from uncultured bacterium, assembly GCA_964385645.1. Classification (GTDB taxonomy): domain Bacteria; phylum Armatimonadota; class Hebobacteria; order Hebobacterales; family Hebobacteraceae; genus CAYLPT01. Next base: position 1,596 of record CAYLPT010000031.1, on the reverse strand, counting down.
TCTGGGCCGACCGGGACGCGAACTCCGGCGGCCACGCGGTAGACGCGGACCACCCCCGGCGGCCCGGGTTGTACGTCGCACTCATAGCGCGGCGCCGGTGACGCGGACAGGGCCCCCAGCGCCAGCAGCCCGAAGGTCCAAGCCCACAGCGCCGTCATGGCGGCATACCCTCCGCCCTTGTCGAGAACAGCGCGAGGTCAGGCCTCGCCCGCCGGCAGCGCGGCGCGCGGCAGGCCCGGCAGGGCCCGCAGCCGCTCCGCCTCGCTCAGCACCTTCTTCGTCCCCGGATCCACGGGGTGAATCGCGCCCTTCACCGGCCGCGTCTCCAGCAGCCCGGCCGCGTACGGGTTGCCCCTCAAGTGCGGCGCGTCTATCACCCCGAGCTTGATCGCCTCCGCCAGGACCCGCGGGCTGGTCAGCGGGTCCTCCTCACCCTCCCCGAGCGCCCGCAGCGCGGCGATCAGGACCTGCGCCTCGGCCAGGAGCTGCTCCTTCCGCTCCTGCACCGCCGGGTCTGCCGCCCCCTCCGGCAGGCCGAACAGGCCATTGCGCAGCACCCCGTGGACGATCTCGCAGCTCTCGATCACGTCCTCGGCGGTCGCCGCGTGGTCCCCCTCGCAGAAGCCGACCACGTGAATGATGTGCGGCCGCAGGCTCAGCGCCAGCGCGGTGGAGGCCGCAAGTTGCCCCTTGGCGACATTGGGGTCTGGCGAGAAGTGCAGCAGCCCCGCCCGCACCTGGCGCATGGAGACGAAGTCCTCCCCATGCAGCCCCTCGATCAGGTCTCGCTTAGCGAGCATCTTGGCCAGGTCCATGCTCCCGTGCGTCGTCGGCGGGGAGTTGAACATGTACTGCGCGATGTACTGCCTGACGCCCATCGCCCGCGCGTTGTACGCGGCCAGGTAGGCCATCACCACCGCCAAGGTGTCGTGCGCCTCCCGCAGGCTCCAGTGGTGGGCCTCGTTCACCTCCACGGGGATCCCCCGCTCTCCGTACCAGCGCATCGCCTCCTGGTTCTCGGCGATGGACTCCTCCGGCGTGCGCGGCGAGCGCCCGTCCAGCACGTTATACCAGCACAGCGGGATCGCGCCCCACGCGTTGTGGATCGTCTCCGCCGCCAGCTCCGCCCACTTGATGAGGTCCCGGGTGCCAGAGTAGATCCGCAGCAGCGGGTAGTTCCCACACCGGCTCGCCTCCCACAGGCGCACCAGGTCCTCTCGGGTGCGGATCGGCACACCCCCGGCCCCGTCCAGCGCGGGGTCCATCTCCTCCGGTCGGAAGAAGGACTCCTGCGCGTTCTGGTCCGGCCCGATCGAGATCACGTCCAGCACCCGCGCCTCCGCGATCCGCCGCACCCCCGCCACCGTCTCCTCCAGGCTCGGCAGCCCGAAGTGATGGCGCAGCAGCGGATATGGCTTCTTGCGCTCCCAGCGCGCGAGCTGCGTCGTCCCGTAGTCCTCCGCCTCCCGGGGCGGCGGCTCCCCCTTCAGGTAGCCCAACACCTCCTCCGGCGGCTCCAGGCCCCCGAAGCACCGCTCGAACCAGCCTAGCTCCTCCACCGCCGCACACACCGGCGGCGTTCCCGCAAACGCGAAC
>CAYLPT010000030.1:0-3628 GCA_964385645.1 uncultured bacterium | reverse complement strand
GGTGGTGTTCATTGGCGGAGTGCCGGGCTTCCCCTACCCGGAGGCGGTCGGCCCCTAGGGAAGGAGACGCGGGGGCCCCAGCGAAGTCTGTGGTCCGGCGGCGGGTGTCGGCGAGGGGCGGAGTTGGCCAGGGCCGGGGCGATGCGGAGGCAGTGTCTATGAAGGTCATCCTCCTGGAGGACATTCACGGGGTCGGCTCAGCGGGGTCGTTGGCGTCGGTGGCCGACGGGTATGCGCGCAACTACCTGATCCCGCGGAAGCTGGCGATCCCGGCGACGCGGGGCAACCTCAAGAACCTGGAGCAGCACCGGGCGACGATCCGGACGCGTCAGCAGGCGGCGGCGGAGGGCGCGGCGGCGACGGCGGAGCGCCTGTCGGGGATCGTGCTGCGGATGAAGGCGCGGGCGGGGGAGGCGGGCCGGCTGTACGGCTCGATCACGAACGCGATGGTGGCGCAGCAGCTCGCGGAGGAACACGGGATCGAGGTGGACCGGCGCTCGATCTCGTTTCCGTACCCGATCCGGGTGCTCGGGGAGCACCAGGCCACGGTCCGGCTGCACCAGGAGGTGGAGGCCACGCTGCGCATCGAGGTGGAGGCCGAGGCGGATCAAGAGAGCGTCTCCTAGCCCAGGGGAGGAGCAGTGGTGAGCGCGCCGTTGCTGGAGCGAGTGCCCCCGCAGAGCCTGGAGGCCGAGCAGGCCACCCTGGGCGCCATGCTGGTGGAGCGAGAGGCCATCGCCCGGGTGGTGGACCTGCTGGACTCCGAGGACTTCTACAGCCCTCAGCACCAGGTGCTCTACCGGGCGGTGGTGGACCTGTTTGCGGAGGGGGAGCCGGTGGACCTGGTGACGCTGCCGGCGCGCCTGCAGGACCGGGGGCAACTGGAGGAGGTGGGGGGGACCTCGTATCTGCTCACACTCCAGGAGGCGGCCCCCACCGCGGCGGCGGTGGCGCACTACGCGCGGATCGTGCGGGAGAAGGCCACCCTGCGGGGGCTCATCCGGGCGGCGGCCGAGATCCGAGAGCTGGCCCAGACGGCGGGGGACGAGGACGTCGAGGACATCGTTGACCGCTGCGAGCAGCACATCTTCGCGGTCAGCGAGCGCACCATCACGCCCGCCTTCACGCCGCTCCGGGACCTGCTGGGGGAGGCCTACGACCGCATAGACGATATGCAGGAGTCGCACCGGCCCGGTACCGGGCTGCTCACCGGATACGATGACCTGGATTCGCTGACCTCGGGCCTGCAGCCCTCGGATCTGGTGGTGATCGCGGCCCGGCCCTCGATGGGCAAGACCGCCCTGGCGACGAACATAGCCAGCTACGTGGCGAAGACGCAGGGCAAGACGGTGGCCCTCTTCAGCCTGGAGATGGCGAAGGAGCAGCTCGCCCTGCGGATGCTGTGCTCGGAGGCGGGGGTGAACCAGCAGAGCGTGAGGCAGGGGTATGTGGATCGGGGGGACATGGACCGCATCGCCATCGCGGCCAGCGAGCTATACAAGGTGCCGATCTACCTGGACGACACCCCGACGATGAACGTGCTGGAGATGAGGGGCAAGGCGCGGCGGCTGCGGGCGGAGCATGGCCTGGACCTGATCGTGGTGGACTACCTGCAGCTCGTGTCCGGCTACGGGCGCTTCGAGAACCGCAACCAGGAGATCTCGCAGGTGGCGCGCTCGCTCAAGGCCCTGGCGCGGGAGCTGCGGGTGCCGGTGGTGGCGCTGTCGCAGCTCAGCCGGGCGGTGGAGGCGCGCGGTCACCCCCGTCGGCCGCTGCTGTCGGACCTGCGGGAGAGCGGCTCCATCGAGCAGGAGGCGGACGTGGTGGCCTTCATCTACCGGCCCGCCTACTATGGTGAGCAGGAGCTGCGGGCGGCCGGCTACAGCGAGGACGACCGGGGGCTGGCGGAGATCATCGTGGCGAAGCAGCGCAACGGGCCCACCGGGATCGTGCGCCTGGCCTGGGTGGATGAGTTCGTCCGCTTCGAGAACCTCGAGGAGCGGTTTGCGCCGCCGGAGGGAGAGTGAGCACGCCATGTCCTCGGACCTCGCGGCCGCCCTCACCGGCTTCGTCGGGCTATGTCTGATCGCGGGCTGGCTGAGCGGGTTCCGCAACCGGGGCTATCTGGGCTGGCTGGGGCTGGCCTTCGTCTGCCTGGCGGGCGCGATCTGGGCCTCCGGGGAGGCGGAGCTGGCGCGGGAGATGGGCGCGGCGGCCAACCGGCCGATGCGGCTGGGGCAGGTACTGCTGGGCGTCTGTGTGGTGGCCTTCGTGCTCGCCGTCCTGAGCGCAGTCCAGGAGACACAGCGCCGGGTGCGAGAGATCCGCGCCCGACACGAGGCCGCGGAGGAGGCGCTGATCGAGATGCTCCGCGCCCAGCGGGGCAAGAAGCCCGACCCGGGCCCCGCGGAGGACGAACAGCCCTGAGGCGGGTTCGCCGGCGGGCGCCGGCGACGCACCCGTCCGCCTGGAGAGGAGTGACAGGCTGGCGATGAAGTCGCGGCTGCGCATCCTGGTGGTCGGCTCGGGCGGGCGGGAGCACGCCCTGGTGTGGAAGCTGGCGCAGAGCCCGCGGGCGGAGCGCATCTTCTGCGCGCCGGGGAACGCGGGCATCGCCCAGCAGGCCGAGTGCGTCCCCATCTCCTCCTCGAACCTGCCCGCGCTGGCGGAGTTTGCGGATCAGGAGCGCATCAACCTCACAGTGGTGGGGCCGGAGCTGCCGCTGGCGAACGGGATCGTGGACCTGTTCCGGGATCGCGGGCTGCCCATCTTCGGGCCCAGCCGGCGGGCGGCGCTGCTGGAGAGCAGCAAGGTCTGGTGCAAGGGATTCCTGGCCCGCCACGAGATCCCCAGCGGGTGCTTCGTCAGCTTCGACGATCCCACGGAGGCGCTCTCCTACCTGGAGGACCAGGCCTTCCCCATAGTCATCAAGGCCGACGGGCTGGCCGCCGGCAAGGGGGTCACCGTCGCGCACACCCGGGAGGAGGCGGAGGCCGCGGTCAGCGACGCCATGATCCAGCGGGTGTTCGGCGACTCGGGGAACCGCATCGTGATCGAGGAGTACCTGGAGGGGGAGGAGGTGTCGGTGCTGGCGCTCTGCGACGGGGAGCGCCTCTTCCCGCTGCCGGCCGCGCAGGACCACAAGCGGGTCTACGACGGCGACCAGGGACCAAACACCGGGGGCATGGGCTGCTACTCGCCGGTCCCGCGGGTGGAGGGGGCGCTGTTCGCGGAGGCGATGGAGACCATCCTGCGGCCCGTGGTGCGGGCGATGGCGGAGGATGAGCGCCCGTACGTGGGCTGCCTCTATGCGGGGCTGGTCCTGACGCGGGAGGGGATGCGGGTGCTGGAGTTCAACTGCCGCTTCGGGGACCCCGAGGCCCAGGTGCTGCTGCCGCGGCTGGACTGCGACCTGCTGGAGCTGCTGCTGGCGGCGACCGAGGGTGAGCTCCCCGAGCCCGAGGCGCCGCCGGCCTCGCGGGCGGCGGTCTGTGTGGTGATGGCCTCCGGCGGCTACCCCGGCCGCTACGAGACGGGCAAGCTGATCCACGGGCTGGAGGCCGCGGCGGCCCGCGAGGACGTGATCGTCTTCCACGCCGCGACCAAGCAGACGGACGAGGGGCTGGTG
>CAYLPT010000029.1:0-2940 GCA_964385645.1 uncultured bacterium | reverse complement strand
CCTCCCCCGCCCGCACCAGCCCCACGAACAGGTTGTTGAACACCCGCGGCCAGCGCGTCAGGGCCCGCGACAGCGTCTCCCCGGCCTCCACCCCCGCCTGAATCTCCCGGATGATCTGGCGGAGCCGCGCGCTCCCGCTCTGCTCCTCCAACACCGCCAGGCACCGCACCAGCGACACCCCCGCGTCAATCATCGTCGCGAACTGCCGGCAGAAGATCGCCAGGTCCCGCCCGCTCACCCGCCCGAAGGTCCCCGCGAAGCTGGCCTGCTGCTGGCGCGGGCGCGCCTGCGCCGGGGCCCGCGCCGCGTTCACCTTCTGCACCCAGTAGCCCTTCTCCCGGAGCCGCCGCACCAGGATCTGCTCGTTCTCCGCCTCCGAGGTCCCGGTGATGACCTTGCCGAGCGCGTCCTTTGCCACATAGTTGTAGGTCGCCACTGCTCGCCTCCTCGCTCTCTGCCCCGGCTCCGCGGCGCTACTCCCGCCCGCTCTCCTCCGAGCTGAACATCATCTTCTTCAGCTCCGAGGGGTTCATCGCATGCCCCATCGCCTGCTCGTAGGTGATCAGCCCCCGGTGGTACAGGTCCCGCAGGCATTGGTCCATGGTCTGCATCCCCAGGTGCGCGCTCGTCTGGATGATCGAGGTGATCTGGTGCGCCTTCGCCTCCCGGATCAGGTTCCGGATCGCCGGCGACGCGATCATGATCTCCATCGCCGCCACCCGCCCCGGCGTCCCCGCCCGCGGCAGCAGCTGCTGCGACAGCACCGCCTCCAGGTTGTTCGAGAGCTGGATCCGGATCTGCTCCTGCTGCCCCGGCGGAAACACGTCCACGATCCGGTCCACCGTCTGCGCCGCGTTGTTCGTGTGCACCGTCGAGAACACCAGGTGCCCCGTCTCCGCCGCCGTGATCGCCAGCGCCATCGTCTCCAGGTCCCGCATCTCCCCCACCAGGATCACGTCCGGGTCCTCCCGCAGCGCATGCCGCAGCGCCTTCGCGAAGCTGCGCGTGTCCTGCCCCAGCTCCCGCTGGTTGATCAGGCTCCGCCGGTGGGTGTGCAGATACTCGATCGGGTCCTCGATGGTGATGATGTGCACCGACCGCTCGCTGTTGATCTGGCCGATCATGGCCGCCAGGGTGGTGGACTTGCCTGACCCTGTGGGGCCCGTCACCAGGATCAGCCCCCGCGGCCGCCGACTCAGGTCCTCCAGCACCAGCGGCAGCCCGAGCTCGCGCACGGTGGGGATCTTGGAGGGGATGACGCGGAACGCCCCCGCCACCGAACCCCGGTCCCGGTACACGTTGACCCGGAAGCGGGAGATGCCCTTCAGCTCATACGAGCAGTCCAACTCGAGGTCCGTCTCGAAGGTCCGGATCTGCTCGTCGGTGAGGATGGCGTAGATCATCCGCTGGACTTCGAAGTCGGTCAGCGGCTCGTAGTTGGTGGCCAGGAGCTGCCCGTCAATGCGCAGGATAGGGGGGACATCGGACGCCAGGTGCAGGTCCGACCCCTTCTTCTCGACAACCAGCCGCAGCAGGTCGTCAATGTGGACCTCCTCGATGGGCCGCGGCTCGGCGATGCGCGTCGTGGGCAGCTTCCCTGCCGCCGCAGTCGAGATGCCCTGCGCGGCCCCGGCCGCCCCTGTCGTCTCGGTCATCGGCAGACTCCCTTGGCTCCCGCCCCTCCGGGCGGACCCTCCCCGCGCACGACGACGGCCGCGCTCCCCCCGCGCCCTGGGCCTACGCGCCTCCCGCCGTGAAGACGACCCGCATGACCTCCTCCACCGTCGTCATCCCCTCCAGCACCTTCTGGAACCCGTCCTGCTTGAGCGTCTTCATCCCGCTGGCGAGCGCCGCATTCCGGATCTCCGACAGCGGCGCCCGCTTCACAATCAGGTCCGCGATCTCCTCATTCATCAGGAACAGCTCGAAGATCCCAGTGCGGCCCCGATATCCGGTGTGTCGGCACTGGTCGCAGCCCCGCCCCCGGTAGAACACCACGCTGTCCATGTCATCCACGTTGAACCCCACCCGGTGCAGCGCCTCCGCGGGAGGCTTGTAGGGCTCCTTGCAGTTCGGGCAGATCCGCCGCCCCAGCCGCTGCGCCAGCACCCCGATCACGGAGGCCGAGATCAGGAACGGCTCCACCCCCATGTCCACCAGGCGGGTCACCGCCGAGGGGGCATCGTTCGTGTGCAGCGTGGACAGCACCAGGTGCCCCGTCAGGGAGGCCTGGATCGCGGTCTCCGCGGTCTCCAGGTCCCGGATCTCTCCCACCATGATGATGTCCGGGTCCTGGCGGACGAAGTGGCGCATCGCGTTCGCGAAGCTCAGGCCCGCCTTCCGGTTCACGTGCACCTGGTTGAGCCCCGGCAGCTGGTACTCCACCGGGTCCTCGATGGTGGTGATGTTCTTCTCTACCGAGTTGATCTTGTTCAGGATCGAGTACTGCGTCGTCGTCTTGCCCGATCCGGTCGGACCCGTGGACAGGATCATGCCGTTGGGCTGCACGATGATGGACTCCAGCTCCGCCTGGGTCTCGGGGAACATGCCCAGCTTGTTCAGCCCGATCAGGATGCTGCTCTGGTCCAGAATACGCATCACGATCTTCTCCCCGAACACCGTGGGGAGGCTCGACACGCGCAGGTCGTAGTCCTTGCCCTCGTGCCGCACGTGGATGCGCCCGTCCTGGGGCAGCCGCCGCTCCGCGATGTTCATGTCCCCCATGATCTTCACGCGGGAGATCAGCGGCGCATGGACATACTTGGGGACTCGCATCACCTCGTGCAGCACCCCGTCCACCCGGTAGCGGATGCGCACCCCTCGCCGGTCCGGCTCGATGTGGATGTCGCTCGCGCGGTCGTTGATCGCCTGCTGGATCACCACGTTGACCACGCGGATGATCGGGGCCTCGTCCTCCAGAGCCTGGGCCCGGTCCACATC
>CAYLPT010000028.1:0-2923 GCA_964385645.1 uncultured bacterium | reverse complement strand
GGCTACACCTTCATGGCGAGCGCCGTGGGGGTGACGGCGGTGGGGGCGGTGCCCGTGGTGGCCGAGGTGGACGAGTCCCTGACGCTGGACCCCGAGGACGTGGCGCGCAAGATCGGCCCGCGCACGCGGGCGATCATGCCGGTGCACATGCTGGGGCTCCCCTGCAACATGGACGCCATCATGGCCCTGGCGCGGGAGCGAGGGGTGCTGGTGCTGGAGGACGCCTGCCAGGCGGACGGCGGCTCCTACAAGGGAAGGCGGCTGGGCTCGATCGGGGATGTGGGCGCGTTCTCGTTCAACCACTACAAGATCATCACCTGCGGGGAGGGCGGGGCGGTGACGACGGACGACGAGGTGGTGTACCAGCGAGCGCTGATCCACCACGACGGTGGGGCCGCCTTCCGGCAGCACGCCCGGTCGCTGCGGGTGCGGCCGTGGACGGGCTCGAACTTCCGGCTGAACGAGATCCTGGGGGCGATCCTGCGGGTGCAGCTTGGGCGGCTGGAGGCGATCCTGTCGGCGCTGCGGCGGGAGAAGCGGATGATGGTGGAGGAGCTGGGGGAGGTGGCGGGCTTGCGCCTGAGCCCGATGCACGATCCGGAGGGTGACTGCGGGACGCATGTGGCGCTGTTGTGCGAGTCGGAGGGGGAGGCGCGGCGGGTGCTGAGGGCGGCGGAGGAGGCGGGGCTGGGCGGCTTCATCCCGCTGGACACGGGGATCCACGTGTACTCGAACTGGGAGCCCATCCTGGAGAAGCGGGGGGCCCACCACCCCAGGGTTGACCCGTTTGCGCTGGCCGAGGGGCCGGTGGAGTACTCCCGGGACATGTGTCCGCGGACGCTGGAGATCGTGGCGCGAACGGTGTGCCTAACGACGAGCGTGAGGCGGTCGGAGGAGGAGCTGATGGGCGCGCTGGGGCGGCTGAAGGGGGCGCTAGCCGGGGCGCCGGCGGGGAGGTAGGAGGGCAGGCTGTTGCAGGGCGCGCATGTCTGCTCATGCGCGCCGCCCGGGCCGCGGGGGGGCAGGGTGCCTCCGGCACCCTGCCGTACCGGGGCGGTGAGATGTCGGCGGCCCCCCGGCCCCGTCGGCCGGGGGGCCGCTGTGGGAAGGCGCGGGCGTGGAGGTGGGTCAGTGTCTTGAGGGCAGGAGAAGGGGCCGGGCAGGGACGATGGTGACCTGGTCGGAGCCGGCGAAGGGCTGGCCGGAGAGGGTGAGGCCGGTGAGCCAGCCGAGGCCGTCGGCGAGCTGTGCGCGGTCAATGCGCTGGATCTCGATGTGGACCACCAGGTCGGGCCGGCCGTCCTCGTCCAGATCGTCGAGGTTGGCGAGGTAGCGGGGGCCGCGGATGGCGATGGGCGCGCCGGCGAACTCGACGGTCGGGAGGTCAATCTCGGTGACGTCGAAGTCGTCGGCGCCGAAGATGGCGATGGGCAGCAGGCCGCGGGCGCCGAGGTTGATGGGGTTGGTGTCGCTGCCGGGCTTGACGTCAATGTCCACGAGCAGGATGGCATCGGCGACGGGCTCGGGCTCCCAGAGGGCAATGCTGTCGAAGTAGACGACGTTGGACCAGCCACCGAAGTTGAAGTAGCTGTCGGCGGCGACTCCCCAGCGGTCGAGGGTAACGGGGCCGGCGGTGGCGGAGGTGAAAGACCTCGGGTGGATGGGGACGCCGACGGCGACCAGGGCCCCGTCCCGCCAGAGGTCGGCGGTGGGGGTGGCTGCGGCGAAGTCGAGGTCGGCGCGGAGGGTGCACCAGTTGCCGCGCTGGTAGGGCCCGAGGTCCACGGTGACGCCGTCAGCGCCGACGAAGGTGATGCGGCCGGCCCGGCCGTCTACGCGGAAGCAGTTCCAGAGGAGGGCGGAGCTGTTGTAGGTGGACATGAAGCCGACGAGGCCGACGAGGCCGGAGGTGGGGTGAACGCGGACGGCCGCCTGGTAGGAGAGGAAGTCGGGGACGGTGTCGAGGAAGATGCAGTCCATGCGGGCTAGCCAGGGGAAGGCGTCGAGGCGGAAGGACTGGAGGCCCTCGAAGGCGGCTTCGTTGGAGACGTAGGCGGAGCGGCCGAGGGAGAGGGAGATCCATCCACTGGTGCTGGGGTAGGCGCCGTTGGGGGTGGTCTCGAAGCCGTCCTCGAAGGGGACGGGCACCGCGGCTGCGGGTCCGGCGAGGGCCGCGACCAACGCCACCGCGGCGAGAGCGGCGAGGGGCCACCGAGTGCGCTGCATCGCTGTTCTCCTCACCCGCCGCCGGGCGGAGGCATGGCAGGCCTCCTGCCGCGCGGGCCGGCCGCCGCGCTGGGCGGCGGCTCCGCGCTATGGAGGTTATTCCACAAGATGGGGGATGGGGGAAGGGGCAGGCAGGGCGCCTGCCCTGCCGGGAGGGCGGTGGCGCGGATCCCGCCAGACGGCGGGCGGGCGAGAGGGCGGCGCGGGGCGCCGGCATGCGCGCCCGCAGGTCCGCCCTGCGGGGGTGTTCGTTGACAGGGCGGTGGGGGGTGTGTTATCGTGCCGTGTGGGCCGGCGTAGCTCAGCGGCAGAGCAGCGGTTTCGTAAACCGCCGGTCGTCGGTTCGAGTCCGACCGCCGGCTTTCCGGCCCTGCCCGACCCGTAGTTGCGTACGCCCGCAGGCGCGCGGAGCGGGCAGGAGCGCGTCTAGGAAAGCGAGCGTTTGTCCGGGCGGGAGGTAGGCGATGAGGCTGGGGGCAGGGCGGCCGGGAGAGGAGGTGCCGCTGTTCGACCTGCGCAGGCAGCACGAGGGCCTGCGGGAGGAGATTGCGGCGGCGCTGGAGGGGGTGTTTGCGAGCGCGACGTTCGTGATGGGCCCCAACGTGCAGGAGTTCGAGCGGGAGATGGCGGCCTATCACGGGGTGAGGCACGCGGTGGGGGTGGCGTCGGGCACGGATGCCCTGAGGCTGTCGCTGGA